>CAXTCB010000107.1:0-8675 GCA_964242875.1 uncultured Acidobacteriaceae bacterium | reverse complement strand
GGCCCCAACCCCGGCCTCGAGTTCTGGGGCGGCTCCTTCATCGCCGATCCCTTCGGCCGCATCCTCGCCCAGGCCTCGCACGACCGGGAAGAGATCCTCACCGCCGACCTCGACCCCAAGCTCGTCGAGACCACTCGCCAGCACTGGCCCTTCCTCCGCGACCGCCGCATCGACGCCTACACCGGCCTCACCAGCAGGTTCATCGACTAATGGCTCATCGCTTCCGCATGCCCGCCGAGTGGGCCCCGCACACCGCTACCTGGATCGCCTGGCCGCACAACCCCGAAGACTGGCCCGGCAAGTTCCAGCCCATCCCCTGGGTCTACTGCGAGATCGTCCGCCATCTCTCGCGTGTCGAAGACGTGCACATCCTCGTCAACGACGTCGCCACGGAAAAGCGCGCTTACGGCATGCTCCGCCGCCAGGGCGCCAACCTCGCCCGCCTGCACTTCCATACCTGGCGCACCGACCGCGTCTGGCTCCGCGACTCCGGCCCCATCTTCGTCAAGAGTCCCGAGAACGAGATCGCCATCACCGACTGGAAGTTCAACGCCTGGGCCAAGTACCCCAATCACCGCAACGACGACCAGATCCCGCAGCACGTCGCCGACCTCTACGACCTGCCCCGCACACAACCCACGGCCACCCTCACGGAAGGTCCCGATGCCGGCACGCAACATCGCCTCGTCCTCGAAGGCGGCAGCATCGATACCAACGGCGCCGGCCTCCTCCTCACCACCGAAGAGTGCCTCCTCTCCGACGTCCAGCAACGCAACCCCGGCGTCTCGCGCCAGCAGCTTGAACAGGCCTTCCACGACCACCTCGGCATCGATCAGGTTCTCTGGCTCAACCGAGGCTGCGCCGGCGATGACACCCACGGCCACGTCGATGACGTCACCCGCTTCGTGAGCGAAAACACTATCCTCACCGCCATCGAGCCCAACACCGCCGACGAGAACCATCTCCCGCTCGCCGAAAATCTCGATCGCCTCCACACCGCCCGCAATCTGCAGGGCCAGCCCTTCGAGATCAAGACCCTTCCCATGCCCGCGCCCGTCTTCTTCGCCAACCAGCGCCTTCCCGCCTCCTACGCCAACTTCTACATCGCGAACGGCCTCGTTCTTGTCCCCACCTTCAACGACCCCAACGATCGCCTCGCCCTCAACACCCTCGCCGAGTGCTTCCCCGACCGCACCGTCACCGGCATCCACTGCACCGACTTCATCTGGGGCCTCGGTGCCCTTCATTGCATGACCCAACAGGAGCCCGCCTAAGCCATGTCCACCTCCGCCGCACCCTGGCCGCCACCGCCTGATATCGAGTCCATCCAGGAGCTCGTCGCCACCGCCGACATCGAAAACTTCATCGCCGACGGCGCCCCTCCCGACGAATACGAGACCGAGTCCGAGCTCCTCTTCAATACCGTCGAGAATCTCGCCACACCCGATCTCACCACGCACAACATCGCCCCGCTCATCGAAGATATCTGGCGCAAATCCTTCGAGCTCGACGACGCCGCCATCGCGCAACGCCGTCCCGCCATCGAAGCCCTCGCCGCCCAGATCGCTCGCTTCTTCGGCCCGGAAGCCGTCCCCCTCGTCCGCTAGGCAATCACCCGCTATCCACTCAATGACCGACCTCGCCGCCATGCACCTCGCCCTCGCCGAAGCCCACGCCGCCGAGCTCGCCGGCGAGGTCCCGGTCGGCGCCGTCATCCTCGCTCCCGACGGCGAAACCATCCTCGGCCGCGGCAACAACCAGGTCCTCCGCACCTCCGACCCCACCGCCCACGCAGAGATCGTCGCCCTCCGCGTCGCCGGCTTCGCTCTCAGCAACTACCGCCTTACCGGCTGCACCCTCGTCTGCACCTTGGAGCCCTGCGCCATGTGCGCCGGCGCCATCCTGCACGCCCGCATCGCTCGCCTCGTCTACGCCGCACCCGACCCCAAGGCTGGCGCCTGCGGCTCCGTCCTCTCCGTCCTCAATCACCCGCAGCTTAATCACCGCGTCGAGGTCTCCTCCGGCATCCTCGCCGAAGACTGCAGCACCCTGCTCTCGAACTTCTTCCGCTCCCGCCGCCTCCAGCTCCGCGAAGCCGCATCCAACCCGTAACGTCATCACGCCCCAAGGAGCTGCTCGCATGTCAGGTCGTCTCGCAGGAAAAGTAGCCATCGTCACCGGCGCGGGCTCAGGCATCGGTCAGGCGATCGCGGAGCGTCTCGCCCAGGAAGGCGCAGACCTCGTCATCGACTACCGCAACCACATCGACCAGGCCAACGTCACAAAGTCGAAGATCGAAGCCGCCGGTGGCAAAGCCATCATGGTGCAGGCAGACGTGTCCAAGCTCCCCGACTCACAAAATCTCGTCAACCAGGCCTGGGAACAGCTCGGCCACTGCGACATCCTCGTCAACAACGCCGGCATCGAGAAGCACGCACCCTTCCTTGAAGTCACCGAGCAGGACTACGACGCCGTGCTCGACGTCAACCTCAAAGGCGCCTTCTTCCTCACCCAATACTTCGCCCGTCGCCTCGCCGACGCGAGGAAGCCCGGCGCCGTCATCAACATCAGCTCCGTCCACGAAGACATGGTCTTCCCCAACTTCTCCACCTACTGCGCCTCCAAGGGCGGCATGCGCATGGTCATGCGCGACCTCGCCGTCGAGCTCGGCCCCCTCTCGATCACAGTCAACAACATCGCTCCCGGCGCGGTTGACACCCCCATCAACACCAACCTCATGGCCGACAAACCCAAGCTCGATGCCCTTCTCCGCAACATCCCCCTCGGCCGCGTGGGCAAGCCGGAAGAGATCGCCGGCGTCGCCGCCTTCCTCGCCTCGGCCGACGGCTCCTACGTCACCGGCTCCACCTACTTCATCGACGGCGGCCTCATTCGCAACTACCACGAACAGTGACCGGACGTTTCTTTCGCTTGTCTTCTGCTTTTGCGTTTGCTCTTCTTGTTGTCATCCCGTAGAGATCTGCTTCTCTACCCCAGCACGACCCTTGCCCTAAAATGGAACCCATGGACCTGACCCTCTACTCCGCCGCCTGGTGCCGCGATTGCCGCGAAGCAAAACGATTTCTCGCAAAGCACAACATTCCCTACAAAGAGATCGACATCGAGAACACTCCCGGCGCCGCCGACGAAGTGCTTCGCAACGTGGGCAAGCGCGCCATCCCGCAGTTCGTCATCGACGGCAAATGGGTCCAGCCCTATAAACCCGGTCAGGGCTTCCTGCATGAAGAGATGGCGGCGCTGCTCGGCGTCGCCTAGTTCCGGCGAAGGGTGCGTGCGCCGATCACAGGAAGCATTCTTCAAATACACCAGCATCGCCAGCATCACGACACGTCAACACCCTCCGCACTCCGCGGGAGCAGGCCTAGACCTGCTCCCGTTCCGCCTCCGCCTGCTCCCGCAGGATCTCCTGCGGCAGCGGCGTCTGCTGTGCCGCAGCCTGCGCCGCTGGGCTGGCGGCGCTGCCATCCATCGCCGCAATCGTCTCGGCCGCTCCGCTGCTCCGCCCCGTAAACGGCCATCGCAGCGACAACACCCGCATCCGATCCTTGTCCCGCTGCGTCGCCCGTGTCGTCGCGTGCAGCAGATCGTTGATCGTCATGATGCCCGCAAACTTCCCTGCCGGATCGACCACCGGAAAGCTCGTCAGCTTCGTCTCCGCCATCTCCGTCGCCGCCTGCCGCAGCGTCTGTCCGGGCGACATCGCCGTCGGCTCTGCATCGCCGTCCATCCACAGCGCCCGTCCCTGCTCCCGTTCCTTCGCCGCCCGAATCATCTGCGATCGCGTCAGCACCGCCGTCAGCTTGCCGTGCCCATCCACCAGCGGAAATAGCCGCTGCCAGTGCGACCACGCATCGCCCCCGCGCTCGTCCATCGATCGCAGCCAGTCCGCCGCATCCTTCCGGCTCGCCGTTGACGCCAGCGCGTACACGCTCGTATGCATCGCCTGCCCCACCAGCACCAGCTCCATCGGATCCACACCATACTCGCGGCTCAAATGTAACCCCCGCCGGCTCAAACCCTCTGTCAGCATCGATCGCGGCTGCACCAGCACGCTGATCGCATAGGCGCTCACACACGCCAGCAGCACCGGCAGCATCAGCCCACCATTGTGCGTCAGCTCCACCGCCAGCATCGCCGCCGTCAGCGGACTTCCGATCGCCGCCGTCAGCACCGCCGTCATTCCCACTACCACCCACGCCCCGGTCGACATCGTCGGCATCCAGTGCCCCAGCGCCGCGCCCATCGCCCCGCCGATCATCAGCAGCGGCGCCAGAATACCGCCCGCCGTCTCCGACCCCAGCGAGAAGATCCAGATCGCGCTCTTCACCAGCAGCACCCCCGCCAGCAGCTTCCATCCCGCATTGCCTGAGATCATCTGCTGGATCACGCTGTACCCCACGCCCAGCGCCTGCGGAAAGATCAACCCGCCCAGCCCGATCCCTAAACCACCAAGCGCCGGCCACCACATCCAGTGAATCGGCAGCTTCTTGAACATGTCTTCCGAGAAGTACACCGCCCGCGTCAGACCCGCCGCCAGAAACGCCGCCACAATCCCGATCGCCAGTGCTCCCAGCATCGCCATGTGGTACACCGGCGCCCCCGTCGGCACCATCTCGAACAGCGGCCGCGGCCCCAGCAGCAGACGTCGCACCGCGCCCGCCGTCACACACGCCATCGCCACCGGCACCAGGCTCCGCGGCTTCCACTCAAACAGCAGAATCTCCACCGCCAGCAGCACCGCAGACATCGGACAGTTGAAGGTCGCCGCCATCCCCGCGCTCGCGCCCGCCACCATCAGCACCGTCCGCTCAGAGTCCGTCATCGGCAGCAGCTGCCCCAGCACCGACCCGATCGCTCCACCGGTAATAATCACCGGCCCTTCCGCCCCAAACGGGCCGCCCGATCCAATCGAGATCGCCGTTGCCAGCGGCTTCAGCACCGCCACCCGCGGCTGCACCTTGCCGCCGCCAAACACAATCGTCTCCACCGCCTCCGGCATCCCGTGCCCGCGAATCTTCTTCGACCCATACCGCGCGATCACTCCCACCAGCAGCCCGCCCAGCACCGGCAGAAACACCCTCCACCATCCGGCGTGCCCCTGCCACGGATCCACCTCCACAAAGCTCCATCGCTGAAAATAAAACAGGTTCGTAAACAGCGCGATCAGCTCCAGCAGCGCCCACGCCGCTACGGCGGACACCGCCCCCAGCGCCGCCGCCAGCACACTCACATACAAAATCCGCGAGTCCGCCGAGTAATCCCGCAACACCGTCCGCATCAGCGCCATGATCCCTCCGCGCGCGCATCCGCACGTCCCACACCCAGCCGCGCCAGGGCCTCCATCATCGCCGGTCCTGCCCGCTCCAGCTCCGCCAGGTGCGCCGCCGCCAGCTGCATCAGCATCCGCTGTCCTGCCTCCGTCAGCACTACGATCGATCGCCGCAGATCCGTCTCGTCACGCAGCCGCTGCACCAGCCCCAGCCGCTCCGCCCGGTCCACCAGCTCCACCGCACTGTTGTGCCGCAGCACCATCCGCTCAGCAATCGTCGAGATCGTCACCCGCCCCGCCGCGCTCGCTGCCTCCACCACCTGCAGCAGCTGGTACTTCTGTGCGGAGATCCCCTGCGTCTCCGCGCTCGTCTCGCTGAAATGCAAGAATCGCCGCAGCGCATAGCGAAACTCTGCCATCGCGGCCAGCATCCCCGCATCCACTGGCGGGACCTTCCGAACTGTCATTCGTGTCATAGCTCCAAGTATATCGTGCTACGACATACACCGCTCCCGCTGCGCGACGACCCTCTCTGCCCGTAAACTGGTAAAGCCCGCGCACCGGTCCTTCTCTGCCCCATTCCGGCCGACAGCGCCCGAAAGGATTCCACCCTTGATCGCTCGCTACACCCGCCCCGAGATGGGCCAGATCTGGTCTGACGACAACAAGTACCGCAGCTGGCTCACCGTTGAAATCGCCGCCTCGCAGGCCCTCGCCAGCGCCGGCATGGTTCCGCAGCAGGCTGCCGACATCATCCGCGACAAGGGCAGCTTCACCGTCGCCCGCATCAACGAGATCGAAGCCGAAGTCCGCCACGACGTCATCGCCTTCACCACCTCCGTCTCTGAAAGCATCAACAACCCCGACGCCTCGCGCTGGCTCCACTTCGGCCTCACCTCCACTGACGTCGTCGACACCGCGCAGGCCCTGCAGCTCAAAGCCGCCTCCTCCATCATCCGCGCCGGCATCGTCACCCTGTCTGAAACCCTTCGCCGCCGCGCCCTCGAGTTCAAGAACACGCCCTCCATCGGTCGCACCCACGGCGTCCACGCCGAACCCACCACCTTCGGCCTCAAGCTCCTTCTCTGGTATGCCGAAATGCAGCGTAACCTCGTCAGGTTCGACGCCGCCGCCGAAGATCTCCGCGTCGGCAAACTCTCAGGCGCCGTCGGCACCTTCGGCCACCTCAAGCCCGAGCACGAAGAGGCCATCTGTGCCACCCTCGGCCTGCGCCCCGTAGCGGTCGCAACACAGGTCGTCCAGCGCGATCGCCACGCTGCCTACATCAGCACGCTCGCCGTCCTTTGCTCCACCCTCGACAAGATCGCCACCGAGATCCGCCACCTCCAGCGCACCGAGGTCCGCGAAGCCGAAGAGTTCTTCTCCGAAAAGCAGAAGGGCTCCTCCGCCATGCCGCACAAGCGCAACCCCATCACCTCCGAGCAGATCTCCGGCCTCGCCCGCGTCGTTCGCGCCAACGCCCAGGTCGCCTTTGAGGACGTTGCCCTCTGGCACGAGCGCGATATCTCGCACTCCTCCGCCGAGCGCGTTATCCTGCCCGACAGCACCATACTCGCCGACTACCTCCTCGCCAAAACCTCCAACCTCATCGACAAGCTCCTCGTCTATCCCGCCCGCATGCTCCGGAACCTCGAGTCCACCGGCGGCCTCGTCTTCTCCGGCCAGCTTCTGCTTGATCTCGCCGCCGCCGGCATGTCCCGTGAAGACGCCTATCGCCTCGTCCAGTCGCACGCCATGCGCGCCTGGAAGGAAGACCTGGTCTTCCGCGACGAGATCGCCCAAGTCCCCGAGATCACCTCTCGCCTCTCCCCCGCGCAGCTCGATAGCGCCTTCGACTACCACCGCCAACTCGCCAACGTGGACGCCATCTTCCATCGCGTTCTCGGCCAGCAGGCATGACGGCATCGGCCGCTCTGCTCTGCTCCCTTCTCACCACCTCGCTCCTCTCGCAGGCGCCCTCGCCCATCCCACAGCCCGCGCCCGCCTCCATCGCCGACACGGTCGCCCGCGCCTTTGTTGACGCCCGCGCCGCCGCTCACCTCCGCCCTCTCACCCGCATCCCCGATCGCCCCCTGCTGCGGCAGATCGTCTGTAACGCAGCCGCAGGCAGACCGTCCGAGCCACTCCTCGCCAAAGAGTCCCAGGCCGACAGCGCGCTCTTCTCCCTCACTGATCCAACCCATCTCCCCGCTGACGTACAACGCGCAGCCGAGTACGACGACCGAGCCTCTGCCCGCGGTCGCCGCGTCACCCGCTTCTCGGTCGCTGCCTTTACCTCACCCTCCGATCCCACACTCACCTGGATCGGCATCGCCCTGTACTGGAGCCGCTTCACAGAGTACTTCGCCCTTCATCTCACCCGCAGCTACTCCACCATCGACTCTGCCGTAGATATCGTTCCCGCCTGTCGCGCAGTAAGGTAACTCCTTCCGTTACAGATCATGACCTCTCCCAATCAACTCGTTCAGATCGTCGACCGCGCCCTCGCCGACGCGGTCCACCGCTCCGGCCCCTGGCTCGCCTGCCGTCCCGGCTGCGCGCAGTGCTGCCACGGCGTCTTCAGCATCTCCGCTCTCGACGCCCATCGCCTCCGCGAAGGCCTTGACGCCCTCGAGCGCACTGACCCCGCCCGCGCCGCAGCCGTCCACGCGCGCACCGCCATCTCCGTCGCTCGCCTCGCACCGACCTTTCCCGGTGATCCCGCCACCGGCGCCCTCGCCTCCACCCCTGAAGCCCAGGAAGCCTTCGACACCTTCGCCGACGACGAACCCTGCCCCGCCCTTGATCCCGCCACCCACACCTGCGACCTCTATGCCGCCCGCCCCATCCTCTGCCGCACCTTCGGCCCACCACTCCTCACTCCAGACGATGGCCTCGCCGTCTGTGAGCTCTGCTTCGACGGCGCCTCGCCCGAAGAGATCGATCGCTGCCAGCTCGACCCCGCCATCCTCGACGCCGAACAACAAGCCGAGGCGCTCTTCACCGCGCACTCTCCCGAACACCCAGGCAACAACGAGCCCTTCCGCACCATCATCGCCTTCGCCCTCGCCTCCGCGATCCGCTAGGAACTTCCCCCATTAGCTCTCTGCCTCTTGGTTGTCATCCCACAAGGATCTGCTCTTGCTTTGTTGTTTGCTGTTCTGTGTGCGCCCAAGAAACACGTTCTGACCGCCGCACTCACGCGATAATCACTACAGCATGTCGCCGCCCCTCAATCTCACCCTCGCTATCACTGGCGCCAGCGGCTCCGTCTACGCCGCCGAGATGCTCCGCGCCCTCGATGCCGACCCGCGCGTCACCAGGGTCAACCTCATCGTCAGCACCAACTCCCTCCGCGTCCTCGCCGAAGAACTCAAGCTCAGCG
>CAXTCB010000106.1:0-8887 GCA_964242875.1 uncultured Acidobacteriaceae bacterium | reverse complement strand
ACGCCGATCTTGTCGCGGATCTGGTTGATGAAGATGAGGCAGGTGCGCGACTTCGAGACGGTGCCGGTGAGCTTTCGCAGCGCCTGGCTCATGAGGCGGGCCTGGAGGCCCATGTGGGAGTCGCCCATTTCGCCGTCGAGCTCGGCTTTGGGGACGAGGGCGGCGACAGAGTCGACGACGAGGACGTCGATGGCACCGGACTTTACGAGCGCTTCGACGATCTCGAGGGCTTGCTCGCCGTAGTCGGGCTGTGAGATCAGCAGGTTGTCGACGTCGACACCAAGCTTTTTCGCGTAGGCGGGATCGAGGGCGTGCTCGGCGTCAACAAAGGCGGCGAGACCGCCGTTCTTCTGGGCCTCAGCAATAATCTGCAGGGTAATGGTGGTTTTGCCCGAGGACTCAGGGCCAAAGATCTCAACGACGCGGCCGCGAGGAACACCGCCCACGCCGAGAGCGGCGTCGAAGGAGATCGAACCGGAGGAGATGACGGCAATAGGGCCTATGGACTCCTTGGAGCCGAGGCGCATGATCGAGCCTTTGCCGAACTGCTTCTCGAGCTGTGAGAGTGCGGTTTCGATTGCTTTGTTGCGGTCGTCGGCCACGATGTGGATCTCCTGGGAGGGGCTAGTCAGTCTGGATACTAGCAGTTTGGGATGGCAAAGAAAAGGCGAATAACGCGAAGGTGGTAGAGGCGCTACCGACGGAGCAGATCGACGGGCTGGTGCACGTCTTCGATACGGAAGAGGGGGGCGAGGGAGGGGTGTTGGCGGGCGACGGCCTGGTACATCTCCCAGGCGACGCGGCGGTAGCTGAAGTGGCCGGCGGGGCCGGAGCGGAGCTCGCTGATGTAGAGGGCTTCCGCGAAGTCCATCTTGAAGAGCGACCGGCAACGGACGCCAAGGGGGAGAAGATATTGAGCAGACTGGGCGGCTTCGGGTGCGGCGCTCCGGATGAGCGCGCGATAGGTGGTGAGGGCGGAGTCCATAGCTGCGTGGTATTCGGTGTCCAGACCGGCCTCGGCAAGGGTGGGCTGGCCGGGGCAGACGGGCTCGTCGTAGCCGTGCAGATCGGTATACGGCTGCAACAACTGGATGCAGCGGCGGTGGCGATGCATGTCGCGGAAGCCGCCGATGTCCATAAGGATGTCAAAGCGCAGGGCGGATCCGGCGGAGAAGCCGCGCAGGAGCTCGTCGTGACGGCCGCGATGTTGCGTGGCGAGCTGGATGAGCTCCGTGCGCCGCAGTTCCGGCAGGGCAGCGACCTGATCGCGGAGCTGGCGATAGGGGTAGTGACAGGTGGGGTAGAGCAAGGAGGTCGCGAGCTCGACCTCGAGGGACTCAACCGCATCGATCAGGTCGACGATGGGGGCTGGAGCGATGGGCTGGCCGGCCATGAGCTCGGCTGCTGCCTGGGCGAGCGCGGCGCGGCTCTGGGCCTGGTAGTCGTTGGCTTGCGCGTACTTGACCAAGGTGGGCGCTGTGGCGACGGGACGCTCGAGGAGGGTAGCGGCGGCTTGCGCGTGGGGATCGGCGGAGGCTTTGAGCTCGGCGATGAGGGCTGCCGAGGTGACCTGCTGGACGTTCCAGGCGGGACCGGCGGCGGCGGCGCGGAGCTGCTCGCCGAGCGAGCGGATCTCGGCGAACGGGCTGGTGAGGAGGCGCGAGACCTGGGTCTCGAGGGTGCGGGCGTTGACGATCTGGCCGAGCGAGGTATTGGTCGCAAGCGGAAGAAGATAGCGGGCGACATCGAAGGCGCGCGCCTTGAGGGTGCGGTCGTAGGCGTCGGACTTCATCTCCTCCGGTCGCGGGATGGCGTTCCGCAGAGCGTCGAACATGCCGGCGCCTATGCGGTCGTAGGCGGCGAAGAGGGACTGCACTGCGGCGGTGAACTGTGGGGTATCGGGGCCGAGATCCGGCGTGTACCAGCCGGACTTCTGGAAGTTTTGATAGCGAGTGGAGCGCTCCTGGCCGTCCCAGCGCTGCTCATCGACAAGATCGATGGCGGCAAGGAGCGAGAGGCGCTCGATGGCAAAGGGAATGTGGGCGAGGTCGGCGATGGAGCGGTGGCCGTACTGAAAGTAGAAGGTGTTGAGGAACTGCTCGGCGCGGCTGGCGCTGATCTCGGCGAGCGACTCCTTCATGGTGAGGGCGGAGCGGGAGTACTTGGCCATGGCGTAGGCGAGGACTTCGGGGTCGGCGCCGTGGATGGCATAGACCTCGGTGGCGGGAGCCGGCCGCACGGGATCTCCGGCAGAGATCGTAGCGGGACCCGACCCGCTGTTCTTCTGTGGCTGAACAGGCTCATTTGCGAGCGTTGTCTGGTGCTCGAGCGTGGGCATGGCCTCAAGGCTACCTGACGGACCGCGGGCTTGATCTGGGAATCGCGGTACGAAATCCCAATCCTTTCTTTGATCCTGCCCTCGATCCGCGTTAGATGACCGCATGGAAATTGTTTTGCTCTGCCTTCATCTCGCCTCCGCCGGACCCCAACCCGCCCACCATCAGCGCCTCCCGGACCATCTCAGCCCATATGCCTTATAACCCGCGAAACTCCGTCGACGCCCCAGGAACCAGCCCCGATCGAGGGATGAACGCCAGAAACTTCATCCTGATCATCACGGTGACGGTGGTCGTACTCCTCGGTGTCATCCTCACCTTTGCGCTTGGAGCGAACAAGTCGGGCGCCAGCAGCAAGCCTGCCGACTCCGCTCCCGCCAAATCCTCCGGTCCCTCTCCTCAGTAGAGCTCTCGTCTCGACCTCACTCAGCGTGGCGCTGCCAGGTGCACAAGACAGACCCCATTCCAGCTGCTTCGTCCTGCGGCATTCGGTGGAGTCGCACTCAAACCTACAATGCCGGTGTCCTTCGGCGCCACGTGATAGCGCGTCTCGATATACCCACGCACCATCGTCGCCCTTTGCCGCGATCGCATCAGCATCTCGCCCTGGCTTGCAGCATCCGCATACCCTTCCACGATCAACGGGCTGTCATACAGACCGCTGATGTGGCTCATCGCGTCATCCAGTTGCGACCGGCCCGCCGGCGAGATCGTCTCGGTTCCATCCGGTTTCACCGTGAACAGCGCATCCGCGGCAATCCATTGCCTGGTCTGCGAGAGCTTGCCCAGAATGGCTCCACTCCGGTACGGCTCCACCGGCAGCCGATCGAGGTTGTCAAACCCTCGCTTCTTGAAGAAGCCTTTAAAGAAAAACTCGTGCTTCAGTGCCTCGGTGTCGTCCGCCAGATTGCCTGTCGCCATGCTGATGTTCGTCAGGGACTGCTGCAGATTCGCCCCGGCATCCTGCCCGTTCTGATCCGGCGCAAACGCGCTTCCGAGCGTCTTGTTCACCTGCTGTGACGCCTGGTCAAGCTGCTGCGTGGCGCTCTTTGTGCTGTTCAGCGTGTCGTCAACCTTGGCAATCAGCTGCCTCCGCTGCGCATCCTGCACCATCCCGTTCACCTGCTTCACTGTCGCGTCCAGGTTCTCCGTCGCGCTGCGCGTGTTCACCACCACCTGTTGCACATCCGCGGCTGTCTTCGGATCTTCGAGCAGCACTCCCGCCGTCCCCTTGCCATGTCGTATGTCTGTCACGATTCCGTTCGTGTTCTGAATCGTGGCATCCACGGATTGCAGCGTTCCATCCAGCCTGCCCTGCACGTCCGTGATCGTCCCGTTCACATGCGTAATCGTTCCGCCCACCTGGGTCAGCAGGCCGTTTGCCTGCTCCAGCATCTTGCCGATCTCGAACGGCTCCTTGCTCGCCAGCGTCGTTCCCGCCTGCGCCTCCGCTGCCCGGTCACTTCCATTCCGTACCAGCAGAAACTTGTCCCCCACCAGCCCCTCTGTCTCTACCGACACGATGGAATCCGTCCGTATCAGGCCATGAAGGCGATCATCCAGCTTCAGCTTCAGCCGGAACTTGTGCGCCGGCGAAGAGGGAATCATCACCTCCTCCACCTGCCCGGCGTCCATGCCGTTGACCCGCACCTTCGCGCCCTTGGCAATGCCGTCCACATTCGCCAGATCCGTGTAGAAGTCGCTGTGCCGCCGGAACGCCTTATGCTGGTTGCCGATCAGAAACAGACCCGTGGCAAAAAGAGCGATCGCCACCGTAACCAGTACCCCGACCCAGAGAGTTTGCCTGTTCATTGCCCAGTCTCCGATATGAACTTGTTCAGGTGATCATCGTTCCGTTCATCTAGCTCCTTCGCCGTGCCAAACGCCAGCAGCTTCGCCTCATCCAGCACCGCAAGCTTGTCCCCGATGCGCCGCGCGCTGTGAATGTCGTGCGTCACAATCACCATGGTCGTATGCCGCTCCGTCTTGATCTTCAGCAGCAGCTCATCAATCTCTGAGGCGGTAATCCGGTCCAGCCCGCTGCTCGGTTCATCAATCAACAGGATCTCCGGCTCCAGCACCAGCGCCCGCGCCAGACCCGCACGCTTCTGCATCCCACCCGAAAGCGTCACCGACATCTTGTCGCCGTCGTTCTCCAGTCCCACCTGCTTCAACGCATTCTCCACTGCATCCTTGATCTCGCCTGGCGAGCAATCTGGGTTCAGTCGGTGTAGCGGCAGAGCTAGGTTGTCGCTCACAGAAAACGAGTCAAACAAAGCGGCGCTCTGAAAAAGAAATCCCATCCTTCGTCGCATCTTCGAAAGACCTTTCGTGTCCAGCGCCGCAACGTCTTCTCCCATCACCATCACCTTGCCGCTGTCCGCCTTCATCAGACCGATCATCAGCCGCAGCGACACACTCTTTCCCGTTCCACTGCGGCCAAGCAGGCAAAGCGCCTCTCCCATGCCGACTGAAAACGAGACGTCCTCCAGCACCTTGCGATCGCCGAACGCCTTCACCACGTGGTCAAACGCAACCGCCGGCTGGGTCGTGCCCGTCTGCGCTGGTTGCTGTTCCTTCTGCTCCGATCTCGTCATATCGCCTGGTCCGGAAAGACGAAGAAGATCAGCTTCACCAGGATCACGTCCGCCAGAATCACGGCAAGCGAGGAGATCACCACGCTGTTCGTCGAAGCGCGGCGCACGCCATCCGATCCCTCATTGGTCGTGTAGCCGAAAAAGCACGAGATGGTTCCGATCAGAAAGCCAAACACCGCCGTCTTCAAGGTCGGCGGAACGAAGTTGGCGACCGCCAGATTATCGAACGCCCGCGTGAAATAAAGCTGCCAGCTCAGCTGCGACGTCACGTGCTCTGAGGCAAACCCGCCCAGAATGCCCGCCGCATCCATGAAGATCGTAAGCAGCGGCAGCATCAGCGTGCACGCCGTAATGCGCGTCACCACCAGAAACTTGAAAGAATCCACCGACAGCGTCTCAATCGCGTCAATCTGCTCCGTCGCCCGCATGTTCGCCAGCTGCGCGCCAATACCCGCGCCTACACGGCCGGCCAGCAGAAGCGCCGCAACCAGTGGCCCGATCTCGTTGAAAAACGCCATCGCCTGGAAGGTCGGAATCTGCGCCTCTGCGCCAAACTGCACCAGCGTGCTTCGCGTATGCAGCGTCATCACCACGCCCAGCGCAAAGCCGGAGGTCAGGATCAGCGACAGCGAGCCGACCCCGATCTCGTACATCTGCTTCATCAGATATTCCGCTTCAAAGGGCGGCCTGAAGGCGTCACGCACAGCCCTCAAGCCAAACATCGTCACCTTTCCAACGAAGTCAAAGGAGCTGGTCAACATGTCCCGCACCGTGCCGGAGCGGGATCAATCCATCCGTGTCGGTCAAAGCATTGTGGAAGCTCCAAAGCGACTCCTCTCTGAGATCTCAGGCATGGCTTCCCGTCGAATCATCTGTACACGATAGATCTATCGATGTTTCAAGTGCGAAATTGGGTGCAGCCGCCCCTGTGTTTTTGTGTGCCGCTCCGCATCGCTGGCGGATCCTCGCCCGGCCGCGGAGATTGGCTCACTCGGCCCTCCATCAGCCCTTGCCCACTCGCCGGGCAGTCCCTTCCGCCGTTCTTGAACGGAATCTCTTCAGGCTCCGCACAGCCCGGATTGGCCCGGTTGTACGCCGTCCTTCTTCCGGCGTACCATTCCCCCGAATAGCTTTCTTCCTCTTTACCAGGAGATCCGATGCTCTCTCGCCGCACCTTTGTAGGCAACGCCGCCACCGCCGCCGCCGGCCTCGCCGTCGCTTCGACGGTCCCCATGACCGCCAGGTCCTATGCGCAGATCGCCGGCAGCAATGACCGCGTGCACTTCGCCGTCATCGGCCTCAACAGCCGCGCGTACGCCCATCTCTCCTCGCTTCAGGCCAACAAGAAAGACGCCCGCATCACCCACGTCTGTGACGTCGACTCCACCATCCTCGACAAGTTCACCGGTGCCACCACCAAATCCATGGGCGATGCCCCCACGCCCGAGAAAGACTTCCGCAAGGTCCTCGCTGCCAAAGACGTCGACGTCATCACCATCGCCACGCCTGATCACTGGCACGCTCCCATGGCCATCCTCGGCCTCCAGGCGGGCAAGCACGTCTACGTTGAGAAGCCCTGCTCCTACAACCCGCAGGAAGGCCTCTGGCTCGTCGAAGCCCAGAAGAAAACCGGCAAGCTCTGCCAGATGGGCTCGCAGCAGCGCTCCTCCCCGCACACCATCGAGATCGTCAACAAGATCCACTCCGGCTCCATCGGCCGCGCCTACTGGGCGGAGACCTGGTACACCAACCGTCGCAAACCCATCGGCGTCGGCGAGGTCATCCCCGTCCCCGCCACCCTCGATTGGGACCTCTGGCAGGGTCCCGCTCCCCGCCAGGACTACAAGAGCAACGTCCATCCCTATAACTGGCACTGGTTCAAGACCTGGGGCACCGGAGAAGCCCTCAACAACGGCACCCACGAGGTCGACGTCGCCCGCTGGGCCCTCGACGTCGAAAATCCCACCCGCATCACCGCCGCCGGCGGCCGCTACGCCGCCCATGACGACTGGCAGTTCTACGACACCCTCGACGTCTCCTTCGAGTACCCCGACAAACTCATGACCTGGAAGGGCGACTGCTGCAACGGCAAGAAGACCTACAATCGCGAGCGCGGCGTCGCCATCCACGGCACCACCGGCACCGTCATCGTCGATCGCGACGGCTACGAGGTCTACGACCTGAAGGACAAAAAAGTCGGCGAGTACCGCGTCCCCGCCAAACCCGCCACCAGCTCCACCGATCTTGTCGGCGCCGATTCCATGACCGACGCCCACTTCGCCAACCTCATCGACGCCATCCGCACCGGCGCAAAACTCAACCAGCCCGTCGCCCAGGGCAACGTCGCCGTAACTCAGCTTCAGCTCGCCAATATCGCCTGGTCCACCCGGCGCACCCTCACCCTCAACCCCGCCACCGCCGCCATTCTCAACGACAACGAAGCCCAGGCCATGACCAAACGCGCGACCTACGCCAAAGGCTGGCAGCCCAAGGTCTAATGCATCCTCCCCGGTGCCACCGACCTGTCATCCCGACCGACGTGGAGGGACCTGTTTTCCCTCCGCCGCCCCACCTGATCATCAGCACGGACACACTCCCGATCTCGAGGCCATCATGCCCATCACCCGCCCGCTTCTCTTTCTTGTCGGCACCCTCACCGCAACCCATCTCTCCCCCGCGGCGCAGGTTCTCCTCCACGCCGACCCCCAGAGCGTAAACTGCCCGGTCACCGTCTCCGCCCAGCCACGCTTCGACGGCGGCGTCACCCCCGTGCCCGAACAGTCCACACATCGCGATCGCGCCGGCGTTCACCTCCGCCTCGAAGATCCAGACGGCCGCCCCATCCGCAGCGCGGAGATCACGCTTCGCGGCTCTGCCGCCACCCGCGGCGCTCAGCCCGCCTCCTTCGGCGCCGCAACCCGACCCACCCAGACCTTCCACGTCGTCAGCGGCGGCAACACACCCGGCACCCTCACCGCCGATCTCTGGCTCGCCCACGCCGTCACGATCGAAAGCGTCTCCATCACGGCCATCAACTTCGCCTCCGCCCCCGCCTGGCAAGCCTCGAGAACAAGCGCCTGCATCGCCGTCCCCAACGGCAACCGGCTCCTCGGCAGCCTGCGCTAATCCAAGGCACGCCCCCACGCTGGCCCGCACGTCGCTGCGCGATACACTTCTCACGCAGCGCTCAGAGATCGTGCGCCGAGGTCCCTCGCCCATGAAGTTCCCCCGCATCGCCGCCGCTCTCCTCCTCGCCCTCACCACCCTCGCTCCCGCCCAAACCACCGCGGCGCAGACGCAGCCCCAGCTCGTCAACGGCTTCGAGCCCAAATGGTGGAAGGAAGCCGTCGTCTACCAGATCTACCCGCGCTCCTTCAAAGACTCGAACGGCGACGGCATCGGCGATCTCCCCGGCATCACCTCGCGCCTCGACTACCTCCAGAAACTCGGCGTCAACGTCATCTGGCTCAGCCCCCACTTCGACTCGCCCAACACCGACAACGGCTACGACATCCGCGACTACCGCAAGGTCATGACCGAGTTCGGCACCATGGCCGACTTCGACCGCATGCTCGCCGCCATCAAGCAGCGCCACATGCGCCTCATCATCGATCTCGTCGTCAACCACACCTCCGACGAGCACCGCTGGTTCGTCGAGAGTCGCAAATCGAAAGACAATCCCTACCGCGAGTACTACATCTGGCGCCCCGGCAAGCCCGAAGATCCCGCAGCCAAAAAGCCCGACTCCGCCGGCCTGCCTGACCCTGCCGTCCCCGTCGGCCTCGCCCCACCCAACAACTACCCCAGCTTCTTCTCCGGCTCCGCCTGGAAGTACGATCCACCGACCAAAGAGTTCTACCTCCACCTCTTCGCCGTCAAACAGCCCGACCTCAACTGGGACAATCCCAAAGTCCGCCAGGAGGTCTACTCGCTCATGCGCTTCTGGCTCGACAA
>CAXTCB010000105.1:0-8905 GCA_964242875.1 uncultured Acidobacteriaceae bacterium | reverse complement strand
AGATTGAGGCGAACGCGGCGACGTACAAGGAGCAGGTGTTCAAGATTCTGGATCCCGAGCGGACGGAGGTTCGGTACAACTCCGAGTGGCTGAACGGGCTGGGCTTCGAAGGGATGATCAAGCTGGCGGCAACGTTTACGGTCTCGCAGATGCTGGAGCGCGAGTCGTTTCACCAGCGGTTCAAAGAGGAGCAGCCCATCAGTGTGCATGAGCTGCTGTACCCGATGGTGCAGGGGTATGACTCGGTGATGCTGGCGTGTGACGTCGAGCTGGGCGGGACGGATCAGAAGTTCAACCTGATGCAGGGTCGCGTGCTGCAGCGGGAGGCGGGGCAGCGGCCGCAGAGTGTGCTGATGGTGCCGATCCTTGAGGGTCTGGATGGCGTGCAGAAGATGTCGAAGTCGCTGGGCAACGCGATCGGCATCCAGGAGCCGGCGGCGGAGATGTACGGCAAGCTGATGAGTGTGTCGGACGAGCTGATGTGGCGGTACTGGACGCTGCTGACGGACCTGCGGGTGGCGGAGATTGATGCGATGGTTGCCGCGGTCGCAGGCGGAACAATGCATCCGATGCAGGTGAAGAAGGATCTGGCGCGGACGATTACGACGGACTTTCACGGGGTGGAGGCGGCGGAGCATGCGGCGGAGGGATGGGCGAAGCAGTTCCAGCAACGGTCGGTGAATGAGGATGTGCCGGTGGTGGAGGTGGCGCTTGATACGGAGGGATTGATGGCGATGATGGCTCCGGAGGGCGGGGCGTACGTGCCGACGGATGACCGATCGGAGGGAACGGCGCTGCGGCTGGCGAAGTTACTTCAGGTTGCGGGGCTGGCGAGCTCGGCGGGCGAGGCGACGCGCAAGTTGAAGGAGAACGCGGTCAGCGTAAATGGCGAGAAGGTGTCGGCGGCGGTGATTGAGCGCGCGGTGCTGGGGGATGCGCCGGTGTTGCGGCTGGGCAAGCGGGCGGTACGAGTGCGGTGGCTTTGAGGGGCTTTCGGAAGAGCCTCAGGGAGCGTCCAAGAGATGAGGCGCGAGCGTTGACGAAGCGATGGGTGCTGATGGTAGCGGGGGTGTGTCTAGCTCTTCCGGCGGTGGGCATGGCGCAGGACGCGCGGACGCTGATCCGGAAGGCGGTGGAGACGGAGCTGGCGGCGAACGAGCACGACCGGACGCGCTGGCGGTATCGCGATGATGAGCGCGACAAGCAGACGGTGTCGATTGTGGTCGAGACGGATGCGGGGTCGGTGAAGCGGTTGGTGATGCGCGACGGCAAGATGCTGACGCCGGAAGAGGCGGAGGCGGAGGACCAGCGCATTCAGGCGTTTGTGCATGACCCGGCGAAGATCACCAAGCAGCGGAAGGATGGGGCGTCTGATGATCAGAGCGCGCGCGAGCTGCTGCAGATGCTGCCGGATGCGTTTACGTGGAAGGTGGCGAAGGTGACGGAGAGTGACGACACGCTGGAGTTCTCGCCCAGGCCGGACTTCAAGCCGGGGAACATGCAGGCACGGGTGCTGAGCACGATGTCGGGGGCGGTGGTGGTGGATCGGCGGCAGCACCGGATGAAGACGCTGAGCGGGCGGCTGACGCAGGACGTGGTGATTGGGTTCGGGCTGCTGGGGCGATTGAAGGAAGGCGGCACGTTTCGTGTGGAGCGGCGCGAGGTGAAGCCGGGGCTGTGGCAGATCGTCGAGACGCATGTGCACATTGATGGCAAGGCGCTGCTGTTCAAGCAGATTGGGCAGCAGCAGGATGAGATCCAGAGTGAATTTGTGCAGGTGCCGGGCGGGGCGACGATGGAGCAGGCGGCTGCGGCGTCGAAGACGCTGAAGTGATTTGTTCAGGGGACGTTCGGCCGCGGTGAAGTGGGGGTACGGCGCGCGTATTCTGGCGATATGGGACAGACACCGACTCCGCGGACGGACCGCGAGCTGATCAACAGGGTGACGCGGTCGGCAGGACAGAGGGCCGGGTATAAGCAGCTGGTGCGAGAGCTGGGTCTGGGTGGGGGGCGTGAGCGGCGACTGCTGCTGGAGCAGCTGGCACGGATCACGGCGCGGGGCGAACTGGTGAAGGTCGAGGACGAGCTATGGGCGCTGCCGACGGCCACGCCGGAGCGAACGGCGCGAGTGCCGCGTGCGCAGGGCGGAGAGCAGCGCGGAGCGGCGGGGCTGAAGGCGACGCGGGACTCACTGATCGCAGGCAAGCTGGATCTGCACCGGGACGGATACGGGTTTGTGCGGCCGAATGGAAGCAGCAGCCGCGAGGACGATCTGTTTATTCCGCCGAGTGAGCTGAACGGCGCGATGCAGGGCGATGAGGTGCTGGTGGACGAAGCGCCGCCGGGACGGGATGGGCGGCGGTCCGGGCGGGTGATGCGGGTGTTGACGCGGCGGAACCCGACGGTGGTGGGGATCTTTCACTATGCGCGGGCGCGGAAGTCGTTCCGCAAGCGCGAGAGCGAGTGGGTGGATGGGACGCTGATCAAGGGCAACTATGTGACGCCGCTCGATGAGCGGATGGGCGCGCCGGTGTTGATTCCGGAGGGTGCGGAGGAGGTTGCGGCGCGGGAGGAGCCGGCGGATCGCGTGCTGGGGGATGAGGTGCGCGCGGCGCGGGCGACGTGGGTGCCGGAGGACGAGCTGCAGCCGCTCGAAGGCATGGCGGTGGATGTGGAGATTACGGAGTTTCCGCAGCCGGGGCGGCCGGCGAAGGGGCGCGTGATCGAGGTGCTGGGGCCGCCGGATGCGTTTGGGGTGGACGTGGAGATCGTGATTCGCAAGCATCATCTGCCGCATGTGTTTCCGACGAATGTGCTGGCAGAGGCGGCGGCGAGCGCCGAGGATACGGTGGGGGCGGCGGAGGCGGAGGAGGTGGCGCGACGGAGGGATTACCGCGTGCTGCCGGACGGTTCTCCATCTGCGATTGTGACGATTGATGGCGAGACGGCGCGGGACTTTGACGATGCGGTGCTGGTGCGCGCGCTGCCGAACGGCAACCATGAGCTGCAGGTGCATATTGCCGATGTGAGTTATTACGTGCGGCCGGATACGGCGCTGGATCTGGAGGCGCGGCTGCGGGCGACGAGTGTGTATTTTCCGGATCGGGCGGTGCCGATGCTGCCGCCAGCGCTTTCGAGCGGGATGTGCTCGCTGCGACCGGAAGAGGACCGATTTGTGCTGAGCTGCGTTATGGAGATTGACCCACGCGGGGAGGTAGTGGGGTATGAGGTTGGCGAGGGGATTATCCGCAGTGCGCGGCGCATGACGTACACGCAGGTGCAGGCGGTGCTGGATGGGATGAAGGGCGGGAAGGCAGAGGCGGATAGCGACTCGTATGGTGATGCGGTGCGGGAGACGCGGCTCGAGTTCCTCGAGCTGGTGCCGGAGTTTGAGCGGATGTATGCACTGGCGCTGACGTTGAATGCGAAGCGGAAGCGGCGGGGGTCGATTGATTTCGACCTGCCGGAGCCGGTGGTGCAGTTTGATCCGCAAGGGGATATGAAGGCGATTGTGCGGTCGGAGCGGGGATGGGCCCACCGATTGATCGAGGAGTTCATGCTGTCGGCGAACGAGTGTGTGGCGACGTGGATCGAGAGCCAGGGTGTGCCGAGCGTGTACCGGATTCACGAGATGCCGGATCCAAAGCGGATTGTGGACTTCGAGGAGACGGCGGCGGGGTTCGGGTACACGCTCGGCATCGGCAACCTGCCGGTGAAGAAGCTGACTATGAAGAGCGATCGCCGGGATGTGAAGCGGGGGTTCAGTGGAGGTGGGCGGGCGCAGGGAGCGAAGGTGCACGAGGTGGCCGATCGCATTCCAGTGACGCCGCAGATGTACCAGCGTTTGACGGCAAAGATTGCGGGCACGCCGGAGGAGCGCATTCTGGCGTACCTGATGCTGCGGAGTCTGAAGCAGGCGCGGTATGCGGAGAAGAACGAGGGGCACTTTGCGCTGGCGAGCCCGAGCTATACGCACTTCACGTCGCCGATCCGGCGATATCCGGATCTGATCGTGCATCGACTGCTGCGGGCGCTGCTCGAGGACGGGGCTGACCCGCACGGCGGCCCGATTCTTTCAAGCGATCTGCAGCCCTGGCAGCGGGAGCTTGACGCGAAAGAAGGGCGGCAGCAGGGGGCAGGTGGGGGACGGAACAAGGTTGAGGACGACGCGGGGCCCATGCCGCGCGCCGAGCTGGAGGCGATTGCGGCGGAGTCAAGCCAAGCGGAGCGGCGGGCGGATGATGCCGAGCGCGAGCTGATTGAGTGGAAGAAGTTGAAGTTTATGCAGGACCGGGTAGGCGAGGAGTTCGACGCCATCGTTCTGTCGTGCACGAAGTATGGTTTCTTTGTGGAGTTGGAGGAGCTGTTTATCGAGGGGCTGGTGCCGATTGCGACGCTGGGCGGCTTCGCCTCCAGAGACTATCGTGACGAAGACCGTTACCTATTTCGTGATACGGACCGGACGATTGTCGGGCAGCGGAGCGGTCGAGTGTTTCGCATGGGGATGAAGGTGCGGGTGCTGCTGGATCGTATTGATCGGCAGCAGCGAAGGCTGCAGTTCGCGCTGCTGGAGGTGAAGGGGCAGCAGCAGACGGAGGTAGCGCCGGGGGCGGGATCGCTGCGGCGAAAGAAGGTGCGAGCGATGGGAGACGAGGCGGGAAAGAGTCCGACGCGCACAGGGAAGCCGAAGAAGGGAAAGGCAAAGGCGCGGCTGCGAAACCAGAAGGCGAAGGGAAAGCGGCGCGGCTAGAGCTTTTCCAGATGCCGAGCGCTGCTCCAGGACAGTGAGGGACCACACTTCTTGAGAGAGCAACGCACGAACGATAACGGCTGGCGTACACCTTCAGGAGATGCGCTAGGACGGGCGGAGGCGGGCAAGCAGAAAGAGTACGAAGGCGACGGCAAGAACGGCAACGCGGGTGCGGTGGAGGGCGTCCCATGCGGCGCGATCAGCCTGCCAGGTGGGATAGGGCTGGTCGGAATGAGCGTTGGCGATGCGGTTGTTGCGCGGAACGAGGAAGAAGATGGTCGCGACGATGGTAAGCGACCAGAGAAGGACCGCGGCGAGCAGCAGGGAACGCTCCGCAGGCTGGCCATGGTGCAGCCAAAGCTCTGCGAGCAGGCAGACGAGGCCGAGAGCATACCAGATGGGCATGATGCGGCCCAGAATGCGGGCGATGGCCGCGGCCGCGGCGAGATGGAGGGTGGGGGGAAGCCGGCTGATTGCGGGATGGACGAAGGCAGCGATCGCGACTTCGTTGCCGACCATCAGGCCCGTGAGCGTGATGGCGAGGAGATCAAGAAGGGAGGACACGGTCAAGAGAGAGACCTCGCAGGAGACATGCGGGCGGAACGGAGAGGTTCCGGATGTGGGGTGGCAATTGGGATGTAGTTGTTGCGGTGTGACCTGCTAGTCTGGCGGCGTCAAGAGTATCACGGAGGCTGTATGCGGGCTTACTGGAGCCGAGCGGTTTGCGCGGCGGTGTTGGTCCTGGTCGCGATGGGCCCGGCAGAGGCACAGGATCGTTCCACAAGACCTTCTTCGGGGGGTCCGGGGGGTCCAGGCAAACAGCCAGGCGGCCGCCCTTCCGGCAACCGGCCAGGGACCGGCGGTGGGGGATCGCGCCCGCAGCCGGGACGGCCTGGGCCGAGCCAGGGCGGCGGACGGCCGAATCCTGGCAGGCCGGGAGGACCTGGGTCGGGCAGCGGGCGACCGAACCCCGGAGGCGGTCCGGGTCGACCCCAACCGGGCCGGCCGATGCCAGGACGGCCGCAACCGGGACGGCCGATGCCGGGAAGACCAGGGGGCGGCCGGCCACCGAGCTGGGGACGACCGCCACAGCAGCGGCCGAACTATGGATTCCGGCCGAACGATCGAAACATTTTGCTGCGGCACTACAGGTCGCACCTGCGGTACATCAATCGAGCGCGTCGACCGCTGTTCTCCATCGGGGGCTACTTTCCGTACGGAGATATCGGGTATCTTAGCCCGCTGCCGGTGGGGCTGTACGGGCAGCTGCCGCCGCCGCCGTTCGGCTACCAGATGGGGTATTTCGACGGCTACGTGGTGGTCTACGATCCGGTGACGTACTTCATTGCAAATATGGTGGATCTGCTGGCGCAGTAGATCGGCTGCAGGCGGTCGCGGCCGATGCGCTTGTACAATCAGGGCTGACGAAGGAGCTCTAAAAGACGATGGCACATATGGTGTTTGACCTGAAGTACAAGCAGGAGATGGAGGGTCTTGATGAGCCGCCGTTCGACTCAGATTTTGGCCAGAAGATTTACAAGAACGTGTCGAAGAAGGCGTGGGGCGAGTGGGTGGAGCGGCAGAAGATGCTGCTGAACGAGTACCGGCTGCAGCCCTGGACGCGCGAGGCGCAGGAGTTCCTGGTGGAGCAGATGAATGACTTCTTCTTTGGCGAGGGTGGCGAGCTGCCGAAGGAGTATGTCGCGCCGACGTCGTAGGTGGGAGGCCGGTGGCGGTGCTGCCGGCTCGTGTACACTTTGAGGTGTTGTTACCCCGCCGCGGTCCGCCCGGATCGCGGGCAAAGAGTCGGGACGTGGCTCAGCCTGGTAGAGCGCACCCTTGGGGTGGGTGAGGTCGCTAGTTCGAATCTAGTCGTCCCGACCAATTACCTTCTGATCTATCGGATTGATTTGATCTAAGAGATGATCGCGTCGCTGTACGTCTTTCGACGTGAGCAGGTGCCAGCCGTCTCGTGATCGAAGTGACAAGCCCGTGGTATTCTCCCCAGAGTGGAGCTTCTGCTTAATTTCGTCTGGATTGCTGTCAGTCTGCTGCTGATGGGCAGTCAGTTCTGGCGTATGCGCCGACGCGGTGGGCAGACGGAATGGCGGGTTTTGATTGCGCTTGGCGTGCTCCTCATGCTCATGCTTCCCGTCATCTCGATCACTGACGATCTGATGACCATGAATGCGGCGGCAGATGTGGAACACATGCTGCGACGGCCCCTTGAACCTCTTGATCAGGGACCCTTGCTCGACGTTGTCGAGCTGGTTGCCGCTGCGGCCTTTATGCTTTACCGTCTGCGCCTGCAGCGCATTCTCGAGACAATCTCGCGTACAGATTCGAACCTGGTGAGGCTTCGGCAGGGATTGGTCCGTCTCTGCGAAGTACGACCTCCGCCCGCCTGTTTGTTCGCGTAGCGCTGTCCAGCGAGTCCGACCGGATTTGCAGCTTTCTTCCTTTTACCCACTCTAAGAGTTTCAATGACGAAGATTCGAATCACACTGCTTTCGGCAGCGTGTCTCCTTCTCCTGCCGCAGCTGCGCGCCCAGACACCCGGGCATGCGATGACGATGAGTGAGGCAGTGGCACGGGCGCTGAGCGCAAATCCGTCGCTGACCTCAGCACGGGAACACGTGGCTGCAACGCGGGCGCAGCAGATCACGGCCGGGCTGCGGGCAAACCCGACGCTCACGCTGCAGGGGCAGGACGTGACCCTGCCTGCCGACAACCCTGGCAACCCGTACTTCTACACGGCGAACGTCTCCCGTTTATTTGAGCGCGGCGGAAAGCGGCAGCTTCGGTTGCAAGGCGCGACTGCGACGGCGGACCAGACGGAAAGCCTGGAGCACGACCAAGAGCGGCAGGTTGCTCTGCAGGTCCGCATTGCGTTTACGAACATGCTGATCGCCAAAGGGGCGCTTGAAATTGCGAACCAGAACCTAACGGATTACCGCAAGACGCTTGATCTCAGCCAGGCGCGGCTCGATGCCGGCGACATTACGAAGACGGATTTCGAACGGATTGACCTGCAGCTGGCGCAGTTTGAGTCCGATGCGGATATCGCGAAGCTGAATCTGCGACAAGCAGGCGAACAGCTGCAGCTGCTCTTTGGTGTCGAGCGGCCGGATGTGAACTTCGATGTGAGCGGCACGCTCGATCTGCCGACGGTTCCGCTAACGCGGGACGAGGCGATCGCGAAGGCGCTCGCGGCGCGGCCTGATCTGTTGGCGGCGCAGCAGGGTCTGCGGGCGGCGGAGGCGAATGCGCGATTTGCCGTTGCCTCAGGGACGAGTGATCCGACGATTGCGGGCGAGTACGAGCGCAGCGGCATCGACAACACGTTCGGCGCGAGCATTGCGTTTCCGCTGCGGATTTTTGATCGGAACCAGGGCGAGAAGGAGCGGACGCGCTTTGAGGTGAACTCCAGCCGGTTCGCGGTGACGGCGGCGCGTAATCAGGTCATCAGCGATGTGGTGCAGGGATGGGAGTCGCTCGAGGTGGCGCAAAGACTTACAAGCCGGTACCGCACGCATTACCTGGATGAGGCGGCGCATGTGCGGGACAACCTGCAGTTCAGCTATCGGAACGGAAATTCGACGCTGCTGGATTATCTGGATGCGTTGCGCAGCTATCGCGCGATCAATCTCGGGTCGCTGAATGCGAATGGCCAGCTTTGGATTGCGATTCATCAACTCAGTTTTGCAGCTTCAACGGACCTGGTGCCATGAGACAGACCATGCGATCGATACGACCAACCGCAGCAGCGACCGCGGCCCTGCTGCTCTTTGCCGGATGCAAGAAGGCACAGCCGGATGCGGAACCGGCGCAACCGGCGAATGCGGGAGTTGAGGCTACGGCGGTGCATCCGCAGCAGACGACCGACTATCTGGATATTCCGGCCCACGTGATGGCGGATCCATCGCGGGTGGTGCATATCTATCCGCCGTTGAGCGGCCGCATCTTCGGCCTGAAGGTGCTGCCTGGGCAGGAGGTCAAGAAGGGTCAGGAGATTGCGACGCTGCAATCAAGCGACGTGGCATCCGCGCGATCTGATTACGAGAAGGCGAAGATCGAGGTGTTGCGGGCGGATCGTGCGCTGCAGCGCGGCAAGCTGCTGCTGGATCACGAGGTGCTCTCGCAGGCGGACTATTA
>CAXTCB010000104.1:1371-9023 GCA_964242875.1 uncultured Acidobacteriaceae bacterium | reverse complement strand
AACCAGCGCGTGTAGAGCTCGGGGTAATCGTCGTACCCGCCCACATTCTCGCGCGCGTCGCTTGCATCGAGCAGCGGTGGATGCTCCGGCTTGTGATTGCCTGGTAGCGACTGCCACCCCCCGATATCGGTCGACCAGTACGGCATGCCGCTCGCGACAAAGTTGAGCCCGGTGGGCACCTGGCGCCTGAGCACGTCCCAGGTAGGGGCTATGTCGCTCGACCAGAAGATGGCCCCATTGTGCTGGGCGCCAGGGTAGCTGTCGCGCGCCAGGATCAGGGCACGTTCCGGCATGTCCTGCCGCATGCCATGGTAAAACGCCGCCGTATGAAAGAGGGGGTAGACATTAAAGAACTGGGTACCCGGCCCGACATGGAAGTAGCTGCCGTTCGGGGGAAGATCGGGCTCGGTCTCATCCGCCCAGAAGGCGTCGAAGCCTTTGCTGACGTAGTTCTGCTTAACGATGTTCCAGTACCACTGAGCCGCGTCGGGGTTGGTGGTATCGATGTCAGAGCCAGCTCGGTCGTATGGCAGCCCGTTCGTCGGAGTGCCGTCCGCGAGGTGTTCAAACCAATCGTTCTTCTGCAGCGTGGCGAAATAGCGGCTTTCTGGAACAAAGCGCGGCCACACACTGATCATGCTGTGTAGGTGCAGCCTGTGCAGCTCCGCATTCATGGCTGTCGGGTCCGGCCACTTCGCCGGATCCATATCCATTTCGCCCATATGCGTGTAGGTGAACCAATCAATGACGACATCATCGATCGGCAGGTGACGCTCGCGATAGCCATGCGCCACATCCAGGATCTCCTGCTGCGAGGCATACCGTTGCTTGCTCTGCAGGTAGCCGAACGCGGACTTGGGCGGCATAGGCGTGTCGCCGGTCAGAAGACGAAAGCCCCGATACTGCTCGTCGTAGTTACCGGCAATGACGAAGAAGCTGACTCGCTGGCCGACCTCGCTGAGAAAGTTATTCTGGCCGTTAAAACCGAAACTGGCCGTGGTGCGGGACGGATTGTCCCAGAGCAGACCATACCCTTTGTTTGTGACCACAAAGGGTACGCACACACTCTGGCCACCTGGAGCGTTATAGTCGTGCGCGCAACGGAGTACATGGCCGCGGCGGTCCAGATAGCCCTCCTGATTCTGGCCCATACCGTAGTCGTGCTCGTCCGCTGCAGCGCTGAAGCTCGCGCCAACAGTGTAAAAAGGCGGATCGCTCGGCCGGCGATCGTTCGCGAGCCAGGCGGTGCCGTCCTTGTGGTTTGGTACGGCCATCTGCCAGCCCTGCAGGTCGACCAGGTGCCCACCGTTTGCAGTCTGGATCCGCAGCCCGACATAAGGCGCGCTCCCGCCGAAGAACTTCGAAATGTCTGCCTGATTCCCGGTCGGCGTTCGTCTGGGTCCTTGCGAGCTCACGCTTACCCGCAACCGCGCCGACTGCATCGTCTCACCCTGCGCTCCGCTGGCGTTCGTCCATCCCGCGGCTGCCACACCGGCAATAATCCCGGGACCCGGGGCTGCGACCGCGTCCTCATGCCGCAAGCTCAGCGTGACCCGCACAATGTTCGCGGCATACGGTTCCACGACGACCGTTGCCTCACCTCGCTGCATCACCTGCTGTGCCAGCAGACCGACTGAAAAAAGAGGGCCGCCAAGAACAGGCAAACACCACCTGAACGTCCTGCTCCTGCTCCCAAAATAAAACCCTGCTCGCTGAACCTTCACTCCACTCTCCTCCGGCGGCGCCTCGTCCATTGTCGGCGATGCGCGCCTTTCAGCCTTGTGCACTTACATAGGTCGCAAGCTATGACGTGCAAGGTGCGCTACTGTGCCTGGCGGCCCCGGGTGCCGAAACCCCTTAGCTGCAACACTTGGCACGGGGTATTCCGGGGTAGCGTACCTCCTGTTAAGGCTTGTTCTGCGGTCTTGCACCTGTGGCATTGCGGTGATCGGGTGCTACGCTGATTGCCGTGTTCGACCAGCCTTGGATCTCGCGCTTGCTCCTCCGCCGTCGTCAGCGTCGAACGTACGCTATAGCGACTTGCCTCACAGCTTGCTTTCTGTCCGGTACCCTCTCAGCCCAGGGACCATTCCCCTTTCAGGATCCGAAGATGGATCCCGAGACTCGGATCCTCGACCTGCTTGGTCGTATGACACTCGACGAAAAGATTGATGCACTTAGCACCAACCCTACGGTACCGCGCCTGGGCGTGGTGGGGACCGGCCATGTGGAAGGCCTGCACGGCTTGGCGCTGGGAGGTCCTGGCGGGTGGGAGGGCAAGAACCAGACAGTCATTCCCACGACCACGTTTCCCCAGGCCCGCGGCCTCGGCCAGACCTGGGATCCGGCGCTGCTCGAGAAAGTGGCAACGCTTGAGGCACTGGAGACGAACTACGCCTTTGGTAAATACCATCGCGGCGGTCGCGTGGTGCGCGCCCCAAACGCCGACCTCAGCCGCGATCCGCGATGGGGCCGCAGCGAAGAAAGCTATGGTGAGGATCCATATCTTGTAGGCACGATGGCGACGGCGTTCACCCGGGGTCTCCAGGGCGATGACTCGCGCTACTGGGCGACTGCCTCTCTCCTCAAGCACTTCCTGGCGAACAGTAATGAAGATCTGCGGGACAGTTCATCGTCCAACTTTGATGAGCGGCTCTTCCGCGAGTACTACTCGGTGCCGTTCCGCATGGCTATTCAGAACGGCCGCGCCAACAGCATGATGACGGCCTACAACGCGTGGAACGGAACGCCGATGGAGATAAACCCCGTCCTTCGCGCGGTCGTGATGAAGGAGTGGGGCTTTAATGGCATTCTGTGTACCGATGGGGGCGCCCTCAAGAACCTGGTGGACAAGCACCACGCCTTCCCGGACCTGCCGCATGCGGCTGCCGCCAGCATTCACGCAGGCATCAACCAGTTTCTCGATGATTTTCGCAAGCCCGTCCATGAGGCCGTCGCTCAGGGGCTAGTGAGCGAGGCAGAGATCACGGAGAATCTGCGCGGGGTGTTTCGCATCATGCTGCGGCTGGGCATGTTGGACTCAGGCGCCCGCTACAACCACATCGGCGAGCAGGTTGCCACAGGCGCTGATCCTTGGTGGTCGCCGCAGAGTCGCGCTCTGGCGCGCAAAGCAACAGACGAATCAATCGTGCTGCTCAAGAATGAGGGCGGCTTGCTGCCGCTCAATCAGCCAAAGTCAATCGCGGTCATCGGCCCGTTGGCCGACCGCGTTGCGCTGGACTGGTACAGCGGCACACCGCCTTTCGCCGTAACCCCACTCGCGGGCATCCGCGATCGCGCCAGGGGCGCAGACGTCCGCTTCAGCGACGGCGCTGATGCAGCGCAGGCAGCGACGCTGGCGAAGTCAGCCGAGGTCGCCATCGTCATCATCGGCAATCATCCCACCTGCGACGCCGGCTGGTTCAAGTGCGCGTTACCCAGCGACGGCAAGGAAGCTATCGACCGCAAAAGCCTGACGCTCGAGCAGGAGTCACTGGCGAAGGCGGTGCTGGCCGCCAACCCGCATACGATCGTCGTGTTGCAGACGAGCTTCCCCTATACAACAACCTGGACGCAGGCACACATACCGGCCATCCTGCAGATGACGCATAACAGCGAGGTCCAGGGCACCGGACTGGCGGATGTGCTCTTCGGCGACTATGATCCCGCGGGTCGGCTCACGCAGACCTGGCCTGCGAGCATCGACGATCTACCCGCCATGATGGATTACAACCTGCTCGACGGTCGAACCTACCTGTATGCAACGAAGCCTCCGCTCTACTCGTTTGGCTACGGACTGAGCTACACAAGCTTCAAGTACAGCGGGTTAACCTTGAGCACTGCCTCGCTGCGCGCAGGTGGCGATCTCTCTGTAACCGTCATCGTGGCTAATGTGGGACATCGGGACGGCGAAGAGGTTGTGCAGCTTTACGCCGCGCACAAGGGCTCAAAGGTCGCACGGCCGCGTGAAGAGCTCAAAGCCTTCGAACGCGTGGCGATCGCCGCCGGTAGGAGTACGCCGGTGACGCTGCACCTGACTGCGGACGATCTGCGAGTCTGGAACGAGCAGAGCCATGCATGGGTGCTCGAGAACGACGAAGTGGAACTGCGGGTCGGCAGTTCGTCCGACAAAATCCTTGAGCGCGCCACGTTACAAGTTAATCCGTGAGGCTCTGACTTAGCGGGGGTTACCTCATCAGCTCAGCCGGTACCTTCTGCAGCGCGGATAAGAAGAAGAAAGTCGACAGTTTCTACACCACGCATACGTTCTCCGCTTCACCCCGCCCGCTTCAGATGGCTGATGACGAGATCTCCAGCTGCATCGCCCTGCGCGTCGCTCAGGAACCTAAGCTCGCTGCGTGGCTTCAGACCGCCGCCACAACCAGCACAGCGGTAAGCACCTCGCCCGTCCACTGAGGATGACTCGTCCGCGAAGTCGTCGCGTGCGCTGCCACAGCGTGCGTGACGCAGCATCGAGCCTTCCCTCACAGGAAAGGCGCGAGCAGGCGTCAATACATCTGATCGAAGAAAGTGCTGCAGGTTGAATCTGAAGCAACCAGGTTGAAGGCACACACACCACATCATTTCAAATGTGCGGTTTCCCGCTTGAAGCTTCTAGTCTTAACGTGTGACAAACCAGGATTTGAAACGCTTGCCCAGCCGGGAAGATCTTGTTTCCACCTTGCGATCGCTCTTCCCTCACGTACCGGCCTCAGACAACGAGCTTAGCCCAACACGGGGTGGCCGCCTCGCTGCGAAAGTGCTGCTCAAAGCCGTTGATCCGCAGAGCTACGAACGTAACCGCAACTATCTGAATGGCGACGTGACGCGCCTCTCTGCGTACCTCCGTCACGGCGTGCTCACACTCGCTGAAGTACGGGACGACGTATTACAGCGAGCGGCGGATCCACGCCATGCCGGCAAGCTCATCAATGAACTCGCCTGGCGCGACTACTGGCAGCGCCTTTACGAACAGATCGGCGAGGGCATCTGGCAGGACCGTGAATCTTACAAGACCGGTTACGCGGCAACGGAGTACGACGCAGATCTACCCGCCGACATTCCCGACGGCACCACGACGCTCGCCTGCATTGATGGATTTGCGCAGGAGCTGCGAGACACGGGATACCTTCACAATCATGCACGCATGTGGTTTGCGTCGTACGTCGTACATTGGCGCAGAGTTCGCTGGCAAGCCGGCGCCCGCTGGTTTCTGGAGCACCTCATCGATGGCGACCCGGCGAGTAACAATCTCTCCTGGCAATGGGTAGCCTCAACCTTCGCGAGCAAGCCTTACATCTTCAACCGGGAAAATCTGGAGCGCTACACGAACGGCTCTTACTGCCAGACATGCCCCCATGCGCATGCGCGCACCTGTCCGTTCGACCACGACTACGAATCCTTGGAGCAGACGCTCTTTCCAGGCCTCCATTCCCCTGCAGACCCAGCCGCCATGCCGATACCGCCGAGGCCATTCGCCTCCAGAATTCTGAAAGAGCGAGCATCAGAGGTCAGCGGGAAGCCTCTGCTGTGGGTGCATACTGACGGTCTTAATCCGGAGTCACCGATGCTGCACGCGCATCCGGACGCCCCAGCCGTCTTCCTGTGGGATACAAAGTGGCTTACCGAGAGCAGCATTGCGCTCAAGCGCATCGTGTTCCTCGCGGAATGTTTGCAGGAGATGCCAGGCACGATCGAGTTGCGCTCAGGCGATCCAGCAACCGAGCTGCTTCTCGCCGCAAAAGCAAGCGGCGCTGACTACATCCTGGCCCAGCGCACGCCAGATCCCCGCCTGCAGGCGGCAGCACTCGCGACCGGGAGTCACCTCCCGGTTGTTTGGGTCGATCCGCCACCCTTTGTCGAAGAGACACGCACCTTCGACCTCAAACGCTTTTCTCGCTACTGGCAGCGCGCGCAAAACTCGGCGATGAAGATCACACGCTCTTGATCGATCGTGCCACTCGAGCCTTAGATGTCACTCACAGCGAAGCGCCCTGGATCACTTCCCATTGCTCGCCTGAGTCCGTAAAGGATCATCACGGCGAGCAGACGTCCGCGTGCGGTTTGAAGATTGCCCAGTCTCCTTGATCTTGATACTCCGGAACCACACCGGAAAGCCGTGGTCCTGCAGCAGCAGGTATCCGCTCCCCGATTGTCCGTAGCTTGGGAAGACGTGGTATTTGCTCTCCGCGAGGATCGCCTTAAACTGCGGCGAATCGCGATCGTACTCCAGCACCTTGACGCCGTTCAGCCAGTGTTCGCCGTGCGTGCCATGCACCACGATGCGGGCGGTGTTCCATTCGCCAACGGGCTTGATCGGCTTGTCGGCCGCGGCGGGAATCATGTCGTAAAGCGAGGCCACCGTACGATCGCCATTTCTGCCTCGCTTCGCATCCGGGTGCAGTGCGTCATCCAGCACCTGGTACTCGAAGCCGATCGGTGATCCATGACCATTCTTCCATGGCATCAGATTCAGATCCACGAAGTACATGATCCCGGAGTTCGCCCCAGGAGACGTCTTGAAGTCCACTGACAATTCAAAGTCCGAGTAGGTGCGCGTAGTCACGATGTCCCCGCCGTTGCCGGACTCTTCGCCGCCCGTCTCCGTCACCATCATCGTGCCATCCTTCACAGCCCATCCCGTTGCAGGAAAGCCGCCGCCGCGTGCACTGCGCCATCCATCGGTCGTCCTGCCGTCGAAGAGAAGTCGCCAGCCATCAGCCTTTTCCTTCGGCGTTAGTGTGTTCGCCTCTTGCGCAGAAGCCAGGGACACCGCAAAAGAAAAACTCAGGGCAAGGAGGGCAACGGCTCTTTTCATACGCAACAGCATAGCTGTTCTCGATCTTGGCTTCAGAGCAGCATGACGCTGGCCCCGGAAAGCATCACAGGTCACGATCGTCGGTGAAGGGTAATGGATCGCGAGAGGTCGCGAGTCGGTCCCGCAGCTTGGCGGGAAGCGGAAGCGACGTCTGCGGCGAGGCGGCTCCTTCCTTGAGACACACACCCGAGGCGCGAAGCGAGCGAGCATCCGCAAGCAGGCGGAGGAGGCGGGCGGCGGCTTCGGCGAAGGAGAGGCCGCCGGCACGGATGTTGGAGACGCAGTTGCGATCGGCGTCGGTGCGGCCGGGGCGCGGGTTGTAGGTGAGATAGGCGCCGAGGCTGTCAGATGATTTGAGGCCGGGCCGCTCACCGATGAGGATGAGGGTGGCTTCGGCGCCGCGGAGGTGGCCGATCTCATCGGCGAGGGCGACGCGGGCCTGCGTGGCGAGGATGATGTCGAGGCTCCACGACGCCTCGAGGCCGGGGCGGAGGTGCTCAAGCAGGGGAAGCGCGTTGCGCAGCGGGGCAAGCGGGGAGAGGCCGTCGGCAATGATAAGGCAGAGCCGACTGGGCGGTGGTGGATCGGCAGGGAGGAGGGCGACGCGGCTGGGCCCGTCGAGGCGGCGGCCGAGGTCGGGGCGGCGGAGATAGTCGGCGCGGGTGGCGGCTTCGCTGTGCACGGTGAGGGTGGAGAGGCCGAGATCAGCGAGCGCGCGGGTGAGGATATCGGTGTCGAAGGCGGTGTGGATGGCGTCGCGCGCCATGGCGTGGTCGGCGGCGAACTGCAGCAGCGGCTGGGTGGGAAGGCTCGAGCCGGAGCGGCCGAGCGCGAT
>CAXTCB010000104.1:0-1271 GCA_964242875.1 uncultured Acidobacteriaceae bacterium | reverse complement strand
GGTTGCAGCGCGCCGCGCGCGTCGGTGATGCCCATGGAGGCGAGCCAGGCTTCGAACTCGGGCGCGCGGCGGAGGCCGAGCAGATCGCGGATGAAGAGGGCGTCGTGGAAGGAGGTGCTCTGGTAGCTGAGCATGATGTCGTCGGCGCCGGGGATGCCCATGACGAAGTTGACGCCGGCGGTGGCGAGCAGGGTGAGCAGGGTGTCCATGTCGTCCTGGTCGGCGTCGACGTGGTTGGTGTAGCAGACATCGACCCCCATGGGGAGGCCGAGGAGTTTGCCGCAGAAGTGGTCTTCGAGGCCGGCGCGGATGATCTGTTTGCCGTTGAAGAGGTACTCGGGCCCGATGAAGCCGACGACGGTGTTGACGAGCAGGGGGCGGAAGGCGCGGGCGACGGCGTAGGCGCGAGCCTCGCAGGTCTGCTGATCGACGCCGTGGTGGGCGTTGGCGGAGAGGGCGCTGCCCTGGCCGGTCTCGAAGTACATGCAGTCGCTGCCGACGGTGCCGCGATGGAGCGAGAGGGCGGCGTCCTGCGCTTCTCGCAGGAGAGCGAGGGAGACGCCGAAGCTCGCATTGGCCTGCTCGGTGCCGGCGATGGATTGGAAGACGAGATCGACCGGGGCGCCGATGGCGATGGCCTGGAGGGTGTTGGTGATGTGGGTCAGGACGCAAGTCTGAATGGGGGCGCCGGAGCGAAGGCGGAACTCGTCGAGCAGGCGGAGCAGATGAGCGGCAGAGGCGACGCTGTCCGAGGCGGGATTGATGCCGATGACGGCGTCGCCGGCGCCGTAGAGGATGCCGTCGACGACCGAGGCGAGGACGCCTGCGGGATCGTCGGTGGGGTGATTGGGCTGAAGGCGGATGGCGAGGGTGCCGGGGAGGCCGATGGTGGAACGGAAGGCCGTGACGACGCGGCAGCGGCTGGCGGCCAGGATGAGGTCCTGGTTGCGCATGAGCTTGGAGACGGCGGCGGCCATCTCTGGCGTGAGGCCGGGGCGGACGGCGGCGAGTGACGCGGGCGAGGCGGTGAGGATCCACTCGCGCAGCTCGCCGACGGTGAGGTGGGCTATGGGGGCGAAGGCGAGGGGGTCGTGGGTGTCGAGGATGAGACGGGTGACCTCGTCGGTCTCGTAGGGGATGACGGCCTCGTTGAGCAGGTGGCGGAGCGGGAGGTCGGCGAGGGCGAAGCGGGCGGCGACGCGCTCCTGTTCGGAGGCGGCGGCGATGCCGGCGAGGGAGTCGCCGGAGCGCTCGGGGCTGGCGCGGGCGAG
>CAXTCB010000103.1:0-9081 GCA_964242875.1 uncultured Acidobacteriaceae bacterium | reverse complement strand
TGGCGCGCGTCGGCGCCCGCAAGCAGCCCCACTATCGCGTCGTCGTCATTGAGAAAGATCGCGCCCGCAACGGTCGCTCCCTGGAAGTCGTCGGGACCTACAACCCGCGCACCAACCCCGCTTCGGTCGACCTCAAGCGGGAGCGCATCGACTATTGGACCAGCAAGGGCGCTCAGCTCTCGGAGCGCGTCGGCAAGCTCATGTCCGCCGCTCCGGTTGAAGTTCCTGTCGCCTCCTAAGTAACGTACCTGTCGCCTCTTGGACAGTTGTTACGGTGCCCAAAGATCGCCTTCACCAGCGCTGATTTCCATCCCCTTACGCAACTCCGCAACGTACACTCATCTTCGTGCGGCACCCCCTCCAGGGTGCTCGCTCATGGGGATCCGCTGCTTCATCCCGGACCCTCATGTCGCGGCTCTGTTCGCCTCGGTCCCTGCTTCAGGATTCCGCACCAGACGGAACATGAACAGGAGCATGGAACAGACCGCGTCATTCCCAGGAGGTTGAGAGAATGACCGAAGCTGCGGCTTCCCACAATGGGCCTGTCGGACAAGCCGTCGACATGCAACAACTCGTTCACGCAATCGCTCGATCGCTCGTAGACGCTCCCGATCTCGTCACTGTCGAAGCCATTCCCGACGGCGACGCCACCATCCTCCGGCTCCACGTCGGGCCCGGCGATATCGGCAAGGTGATCGGCAGACAGGGTCGCACCGCCCGATCCTTCCGCACCATCCTCGGTGCCGCCAGCATGAAGCTCAGGCGCCGCTACTCTCTCGATATTGTCGAAGCAGGATAACCAGCGAAGACGTCCTTACAGGCGCCTCCCCGCTGCCTTCCGTTCTACGCCGGCGCCCCCTGGCTCAGGCAGGAGCGAAAGTACTCGAGCGAGCGCTCCAGCCCTTCACGCAGACGAATCTTCGGCTCCCATCCCAGCAGCGTCTTCGCCCGCGTGATATCCGGCCGCCGTCGCAGGGGATCATCCTGCGGCAGCGGCTTGAACGTAATCGGGTCCGTGCTTCCCGTCACCGCCCGTACCTCCTCCGCGCACTCCAGAATCGTCCACTCCTCAGGATTGCCAATATTCACCGGCAGCACCTCGTCTGACTTCGACAGCCGCACGATGCCGTCAATCAGGTCCGACACATAGCAGAAACTCCGCGTCTGCGAACCGTCGCCATAGATCGAGAGCGGCTCGCCGCGCAGCGCCTGCATCATCAGATTCGAAATCACGCGCCCGTCATTGGCCTGCAGCCGCGGTCCATACGTATTAAAGATCCGCACCAGGTGCGTCCGCACCCCGTGATAGCGGTGATACGCCATCGTCGCCGCCTCGCTGAATCGCTTCGCCTCGTCGTACACCGAACGCGGTCCGATGGGGTTCACATTGCCCCAGTACGTCTCGACCTGCGGATGCACCTCGGGGTCCCCGTAGCACTCCGACGTCGACGCATGCAGGTACCCGGCGTCATACTTCTTTGCGATCTCAAGCGTATTGATCGTTCCTGCCGATCCCACCAGCAGCGTCTCAATGCCTAGGCGCGCATAGTCCACCGGACTCGCCGGGCTTGCTAGGTTGAACACATAGTCCACATGTCCTAGATCGAAGGGCTGGCAGATGTCCTTCTCGACCAGGCTGAAGCGAGACTCGCCCTGCAGATGATCCACATTCGCAGTGCTGCCCGTCGACAGATCGTCCACGCCGAGCACCGTGTTTCCCTCCGCCAGCAGCACATCACAAAGATGCGATCCCAAAAATCCAGCGGCTCCCGTAACCAGAATGGTCTGTGCCATAGCAGATCCTCCGTGGCCGCCTTGATTGTGCTCAGATCTCTTCAGATCCTGATCACATCGGCGTGCCACACGTTCCGATGAGGAGACCGCCTTCATCTCTCTCATGCCGTTAGTTAGGCTCTTTGTCCCTGCACCACGCGGGCAGCATCGCCGCCCGCGCGGTACCAGCCTTTAGCGTTGCGGCAGTGTCGCCCCCGCGGACTCCCGCGTCGGGTGTGCCGTCGGCCGTCCGACACTCATATAGGTGAACCCCAGCGCCGCCATCTTGGCCGGATCGTACAGATTGCGTCCATCAACCACGATCGGATAGCGCAGCGTCTGGTGAATCTTGTCCAGGTCGAGCGTGACAAACTCCGCCCAGTCAGTCAGCACCAGCAGCGCATCCGCATCTTTGGCCGCCTCGTAGGCGCTGTCGGCATAGCGCAGCAGCTTGCCCTCCGGCATCACCTCGGCAGATCGTTCCTTGGCCGCCGGGTCATAGGCTGCAATCGAGCATCCCTCCGCCAACAGCATCCGGATCATCTCGATCGCCGGGCTCTCGCGGATGTCATCCGTTTCGCCCTTGAACGCCAGCCCAAGCACGCCCAGCTTCTTGCCGCGCAGCGTCCACAACGCCGATCGAACCTTGGCCAGGAAGCGCCGCTTCTGCGCGACGTTGATGTTTTCCACCTCGCTCAGCAGGTTGAAGTTGATGCCAAACTGGTCGGCCACCGATCGAAATGCCGCCACATCCTTCGGAAAGCACGATCCGCCATACCCGATCCCTGGCCGCAGAAACTTCGGCCCGATCCGGCTATCCAGACCGATGCCCTTCGCCACCTGCTCCACATTCGCGTCCGTCGCCTCACACAGGTTTGAGACCGCATTGATAAACGAAATCTTCAGCGCCAGAAACGCGTTCGACGCGTGCTTGATAATCTCCGCGCTCTTGATCGAGGTATTCAGCAGCTGCGGCGGCGCACTCTCGTTACAGCAGCCACCAATCGCATCGGCCCGGTTATAGTAGCTTCCACCCGTCAGTGGCTCATAGATCGCGCCCAGCACCTTCACCGCCTCCGGGGTGTCCGCACCCACCACAATCCGATCTGGATGCAGAAAGTCCTCGACCGCCGTCCCCTCGCGCAAAAACTCCGGGTTCGACACCACGTCAAACAGCCGCTGCTTCACGCCGTTCCGCTCAATCGCCCGCCGGATCCACTCGTTCGTGTACACCGGCACCGTGCTCTTCTCGACGATGACTTTATAGCTGTCGATCGATCGCGCGATCTCGCACGCAACCGCCTCCACATACGACAGGTCGGCGTCGCCCGTCTCGCTCTGTGGCGTTCCCACAGCAATAAAGATTGCCTGCGCCTCTCGCGTCGCCTCGGCCAGATCAGTCGTGAACCGCACCTTGTTATTGCGATACCGGTTCAAAAGCTCCGGCAGATGGTTTTCATGGATCAGGGTATCGCCGCCCTGGAGCGCAGCAACTTTACGCTCGTCGTTGTCCACGCAAATTACGGTATGGCCGATCTCTGCAAAGCAAACGGCCGCGACCAGACCGACATAGCCTGACCCCACAACAGCAATAGAAATAGATTCACTCATGGGTATTCTGCGGTACTCCCCTTTTTGTCTAAGAATACCCGACCTTGGGATTGGCCTCCCACAAAGGTGACATCACCTTCGGTTTGTCATACTTAGCGAATTCAACCTCAGGCCCTTTCCGTCAGGTAAACTTGTGCCATGGAGCCTCAGAGAGTGCCGAACCCGCCCGCCATGGGCTCTCTTGAAGCTATGCCTGCCACCGGCTCCGGCAGCGAAACCACGCTCTCAGAAGCGCTGCTTACCCTTCGCAAACGCAAATGGGTGCTCATCCTTGCAGGTATTCTCGGTCTCGCCTACGGCGTCTACAAGGTGCTCTCAGAGCCCCGTGTCTACGAGGCGTATGGCCGCATCGAGGTCCGCACCGGCTCCTCCAATGAATTCCGCGTGAACGCCGCCAGCGGCTTCGACGCGGGCTCAAACAAAATGCTCACCGAGGTCACCATCCTCCAAAGCGACTCTCTTTTGCTGAGCGTCGCCCGGCAGATGAAGCTGCAGGACAATGCGGACTTCCTCGAAGTCAAGGCTCCTGTCCCGCATACCTCGCTCGACGATCCGGCGGTTCGCGATGCCGTCGTCGGTCTGCTGCAGGGCACGCTCTCCATCCAGCTCGTTCCCAAGACCGACATCATCCGCATCAGCTACACCTCCATCAATCCCAAGCTCGCGACTGACATCGTCAATACCGTCATCTCCACCTACATTCATCGCAGCTACCAGACCCGCTTTGATTCGACTCAGCGTGTCTCCCAGTTTCTCCAGGGTCAGCTCGACGATCTCAAGCAGGAGGTCGAAACGTCGCAGGAGCAGCTCATCCCGCTCCAGCGCAAACTCGGCATCCTTGGCTTTGACCCCAATCACAACCAGATCTCGAGCGAAGTCGAAGATCTCTCCCGCGCCTCCGGACAGGCGCGCCTCGCCCGCATCATCGCCGAGTCCCGCTATCGCATCATCTCCGGCATGGATCCGGATACCATCACCGGCACCATTGACACCACGCCTGGTACCGTCCCGGGCGAGCTGAATGCTCTTCGCGGCCAGATCGCCAGTGCTCGCGCCACCTATGCGCAGCTCACCGCAACCCTCGGCCCAAACCATCCGCAGGCCAAAGCGCAGCAGGCCCAGATCGCCCAGCTGGAGCGGGAGATCGCGTCCGAGCAGAACCGTCTGCTGGTGCAGGCACGCGAAAACTACGTCGCCGCCAGGGCCAACGAGGAACAAACCAACGCCACCCTCGAGCAGCAGAAGAGTGAAGCCTACAAGCTCGGCGACGCACTCATTGACTACCAGTTGCGGCAGCGCGAATTTGAAACCAATCGCACCCTCTACGAAAGCCTCAATCAGCGGCTCCGCACCGCCGGTGTAGAGGCCGGCCTCGAGTCGCTCGATATCGAAATCGTCGATCAGGCCCAACTGCCGGCCAATCCCGTCGTCCAGAACCAGACAAGCACCATCCTGTCGACGCTCATCTTCAGCCTGCTCGGCGGCATCGTCGTCGCGTTCCTTCTCGAAAGCCTCGACACCGGCTTGCGCGGCGTCGCCGAAATCGAGCAGATTACCGATCTTCCGTCGCTCGCCGTCATCCCTCGCTCCCGTCGCAGCTCCGCCGAGGAAGCCGCGCAGCTCACCACCGCCCAGCGAAATGTCGGCGTCCTTTCCAAACCAAAATCGCAGTTCGCTGAGGCCTTCCGCTCGTTGCGCACCTCCCTCATGCTCTCCACCGCGGGCCATCCCCCGCGCATCATGCTCTTCACCAGCGCCACGCCGTCAGAAGGCAAGACCACGGCCGCAACCAACCTTGCCGCTGTCCTCGCGCAGGGCGATTCCCGCGTCCTGCTCATCGACGCGGACCTCCGCCGGCCCAACGTCCACCATCGCTTCGGTCTCAATGGCCGTGTAGGTCTCACCACGCTGCTCACCGGCGCCACCACGCTCGAACAAACCATCCAGCACGTCCCCGAAATCCCCAACCTCGACGTCATCTCCAGCGGTCCCGTACCCCCGCTCCCTACCGAGATGCTTGCGTCCGATTCCATGCGCGCTCTCCTCGAACGCCTCGCAGACATGTACACGCATGTCATCATCGACTCGCCGCCGATCCTCTCCGTGACCGATGGCGTCATCCTTTCGCGGCAGGCCGACGCTGTCATCCTGGTTGTTCGTCACGGCAAGTCGAACAAGCATGTCGTCCGCCGCGCCCGCGATCTGCTGCTCCGCTCCGGAGCCTCCATCACTGGCATCGTGCTCAACGCCATCGACGTCTCTTCGCCGGAGTACTACGGCTACTACGGCTACTCGAAGTACAACTACGCTGCCGCCGACTCAGGAACCTGGGAACCGCGCGAAAAGCCAGTAGCGCGTGGCGACACTCCGCCGGACAATACCGAAATACGATGACGCTCCGTCTCTCATCCCGATCTGCACTCTCCAGCCACAGGCGCCATGCCTCGGCGTCGCTCTGGCTCGCCTGTGTGCTCCTCTCCTTCGCGACCCTGCTTGCGCCCCGGCGTATGACGGCCCAGTTCAGCGGTCCATCGCCGTCCGCCTCTCCCGTGGCCAACCTGCCCGTCCAGGTCACCACCGATCCGGCCATCCTCTATCCCGGCGAACGCGAGATCCAGCTCGGCCCCGGAGATCAGATCAGCGTTCATCTCTACGAGGCAGCCGATTACAGCGCGGTGCCCCTCCGCCTCAGCCTGGATGGCTCGGTTCAGCTGCCGCTCATCGGCGTCGTCCGCCTCGCCGGTCTCAGCCTCCATCAGGCGGAAGACCTCGTCGCCCGCCGCCTCGTCGAAGCCGGCATGTATCGCAGCCCGCAGATCAGCATTCAACTGCTCGAATCGCCCAACCAGATCATCACCGTCACAGGAGAAGTGCACGCCGTCATCCCTTCGCTCGGCGGCGGCAAGCGCCTGCTTGATGTCCTCGCCGCAGCCGGCGGTCTCCCGACCATCGCAAGCCATCTCATCACCATCAATCGACCCGGAGTCGCCGATCCGATCACCATCGATCTTGGTCCCGACCCCCTGCACAGCGCGCAGGGAAACATCCCCCTCTATGCGCGCGATACCGTGATCGTCTCCCGCGTGGGTGTCGTGTATGTGCTCGGCGCGTTCCGCAATCAGGGCGCTGTTCCCCTGCAGCAGAACTCTCCCCTCACCCTCATGCAGGTCGCCGCGCTCGGCAACGGCTACGGCTGGGAAGGCGAGCTGGCCGATATGCAGCTGGTTCGCACCGTCGGCCTCGAGCGCAGGATCGTTCACGTCGACTTCAAAAAAGTCCTGAAGGGAAAAGCACCCGATCCCGTCCTCCAGACCGACGACATCGTCTATCTGCCCTCTAGCGCCGTGCGCGCCGCCATCAAAGTGGGCGGCATCAGCACCGCCTTCGGCATCCTCTCCACCGTCATCTTCGCCCTTACGGCAAATACCAAATAATCACATCCACCCGTCGCTCGAGGTTGTTCCGCCCGCTCGGATCGTTCGTCTCATGGAGCCTGCCCTGACACCATCGCGAAATCTCCGCCTCGGCTACCTCGTCAGCCATCCCATCCAATACCAGGCGCCTCTGCTCCGGCGCATCGCCGCGGAACCGGATATCGATCTGCGCGTCTTCTTCGGCTCCGATCTCTCCCTCCGCAGCTACAAGGACGAAGGCTTCGGCGCAACCGTCGAGTGGGATGTCCCCCTCCTCGAGGGCTACCAGTCGGAGTTCCTTCCCGTCCTCCACGACAAACGCAACATCTCCGTCACCTCCCCCATCAACCGCGGCATCTACAACCGCCTCCGCGGCCGCGATGGCAAACCCGCCATCGATGTGCTCTGGGTCCACGGCTACGCCACCGTCAACGCCCTCCACGGCATGATCGCCGCCCGCGCCCTCGGCATCCCCGTTCTGCTGCGTGCCGAGTCCTGGCTGCGCGACCGCGAGCGCTCCGGCATCAAGCTCGCCGCCAAGCAGGCCTTCTTCCGCGGCCTCCGTCAGTTAGTCGACGCCGTCCTTCCCATCGGCACCCTCAACTCCGAGTACTGGACCTACTACCTCGGCGAAGAGATCCCGCAATTCCTCATGCCGTACGCCGTCGATAACGCCTTCTTCCAGGACCGCAGCAGCCAGGCAGCCGCCGGCCGCGCCGCTCTCGCTCGCGAGCTCGAGCTCCAGCCCGGCCGCCCCGTCCTCCTCTTCGCCTCCAAGCTCCAGACCCGCAAGCGCTGTGAGGACCTCCTCGACGCCACCCTCCGTCTCGCTCCCTTCCTCCCTGAAGATCGCCAGCCCTACCTGCTCATCGTCGGCGATGGCGAAGAGCGTTCCAATCTCGAGCGCAAGGTCCTCGCCTCCGGTGCCACCAACGTCCGCTTCTGCGGCTTTCGCAACCAGTCCGAGCTCCCTCGCTTCTTCGATCTCTCCGATGTCTTCGTCCTCCCCTCCCGTCATGAGCCCTGGGGTCTCATCGTCAACGAAGTCATGAACGCCGGTCGCGCCGTCATCGTCTCGGATGACGTCGGCAGCCAGATCGACCTCATTACCGACGGTGTCGAAGGCTGCGTCTTTCCCGTCGGCGACGTCGACGCCCTCACCCACGCGCTCCTCCGCGTTCTCGCCTCCCCCGGCACCGCCGCCGCCATGGGCGAGCGCGCCCGGCAACGCATCCACACCTGGAGCTTCGACCAGGACATCCTCGGCCTTCGCGCCGCTCTTCAGCACGTCAGTCGTCGCCTTCGCGCCTGACGCACAGGCATCACCGCAGCGTCTGCGAGTCCGGGCCGCTGGTACTATGCACAGGAACAGTTCCTCGACCATGCGCCTTCTTCACATCATCGGAACCATCAGCCCGGAGGCTGGCGGTCCCACAGAGTCCGTCCGTTCCCTGCTGAACTTCGGCCCTCCCGACTACCGCGGTGAAGTCGTCACCCTTGACCCTCCTGACGCTCCCTTCCTCCGAGACCTCAACTTCACCGTCCACCCTCTCGGCCCCGGTAAAGGCGTCTACGCCTACTCCGCCAAACTCCGTCCCTGGCTCAAGGCCAACGCCCATCGCTTCGACGGCGTCGTCGTCAACGGTCTCTGGCAGTACGTCGGTTTCGCCGCCTGGCGCACCTTCGCCGGCAAAAAACCCTACGTCGTCTTCACCCACGGCATGCTCGATCCCTACTTCAAGCATCGCTTTCCCCTCAAACACCTGAAGAAGTGGTTCTACTGGCTCTCCGCCGAGTACTGGATCCTGCGCAGCGCCTACCGTGTCCTCTTCACCACCGGCGCTGAAGAGCGCCTCGCCAAGCAAAGCTTCTGGCTGCATCATTGGAACGGCTTCGTCGTCCCCTATGGAGCCAACACCTCACTTGCCCAACCCGCCGACCAGCTTGACGCCTTCTTCGCCCATTGCCCCGATCTCCGCAACCGCCGCTTTCTCCTTTTTCTCGGCCGAATCCATCGTAAAAAAGGCTGTGACCTCCTCATCGACGCCTTCGCCCAGGTCGCCGCACTCGATCCCAGCCTCGAGCTCGTCATGGCCGGCCCCGATCAGCAGCGCTGGTCCGCCGAGCTCAAGCTCCGTGCTGAAAGCCTCGGCATCGCCGGCCGTGTTCATTGGCCCGGCATGCTCAAAGGCCTCGTCAAATGGGGAGCCTTCCGCGCCTCCGAAGCCTTCGTCCTTCCCTCCCACCAGGAAAACTTCGGCATCGCCGTCGCCGAGGCCATGAG
>CAXTCB010000102.1:0-9082 GCA_964242875.1 uncultured Acidobacteriaceae bacterium | reverse complement strand
CCGCACCCGTCGGCGTTGCACACCGTCGTCACCTCCAGGTACTGCGTCGCCCCGTTATTGAAGAACGAGCTGCTGAAGCTCTCCTCCCCCGTCGCCGTCGCCGTCCGCAGCTCCCCATGCCACACCGGATCTTCGCCGCGTGCGGAGTGGCAGATTGACGTATCGTGCGACCCCAGCCCCGGCGAGATCCCCACCGCCACATGCGGCGCATCAGCCGTCGCCGGCGTCACCGGAGCGTAGTCCGCCCACTCGTAGATCACCGGCCCGCCCGTCACCTGCTCCGGCCACGTTCGCGACCGCACGTAGCGCCCCATCCGTTCCGGAAACACCGTCGTCGCTGCGATCGTCTCCGGAGCCGGCGCAGCCTCCCGCGTCAGCACCATCCCGTGCACCAGCCGGACGCTCCCCATCGCCACGAACACCGCCATCGCCGCCAGCCGGACCGGCGCACTTCGCCACACCGGCTCCGCCTGCAGATCTGCATCAGCCGCCGCCGCAGAGCCGTGCTCGACCGGCTCCCGCTCCACCTCCTTGGGGTCGTCCGTTACCCGCCGCACTACATGGAACAGCAGCCCCACCGCGACCAGAAACAGGCATCCGCCAATGACGTAGTCCCCCATCTCCGCCCGGTCCTGCAGCCACGTGATCTTCAGCGCGACGATGTAGTACAGCACCAGCGTGCACAGCCGCACAAAGTTGAACACGTACCCCAGCAGCACCGCGCCCACCACAAACAGCACATGCGCGCGCCACCGGAAACGATACAAATGGCCCACAATCAGCGCGATCATCCCCATCGTCACCGCGCCTCGGATTCCGTTGCAGCCCGGCGCGATAAACATCCCGAACTCTGGCGTAAACATCAGCCGCATCTGGTCCGGCGTCAGCTTCTGGTGCAGCGCCATCGCAAACGCCCGCGCCACGTGCGCCGACACCTGCTGCAGCGGCAGGTCCACATACACGTTGAACACATGCGGCACCGGATTCACCAGCCAGATCAGCAGCACCGCAAAGCGCGACGCCTTCAGCAGCCGCCATCCGCCAAACAGCAGCACCACCCCGGTCACATAGCAGACCGCCACCAGCGAGTGCGGAGGAAAGTAGATCGACCACCGCGGCGACAGGATCAGCACCAGCACCGACTGCTCCCGGAACCGCACCGCCGCCATCGTCGCCAGAAGCAGCGCCAACCCCCACCAACTCCCGTCAAACCTCCACGAAAGTGCCTTCCAACTGCGCAGAATCAGAGCGAAACTGACGGCCGGCACCAGCATGCCAATCGATTTCAGCGGGTCCGTAACCCACATGGAATAAAGCACTTGGGCTGTCGGCCAGATGCTCACGACGCCCAGAACAGCCAGGCACGCAGCAAGCCCCGCCGCAACGGACGGGGCTAGTGGAATCAATGACTTAGATGACCGCAAAACGGGTGCATCCGCTGAAATCGTCGCCACGCACTCTCTCCGAACTCCGCGCCAGACCTTCGGAAACCCGCGTCAACAGTGGCGATTTCTCATCAGCCGCACAAATCGGCGCGCCCTGCCTGCACCGATGCGCCACCCGCCGTCTGCGCTCACTCTATCTCCGGGCAGCGCAAGAACTTACAAAACTACTTGCGGCGACGCGAAAAGAAAAAGGCACCCGCCGATCCCACCACAGCCAGAACAGCCGTAGGATTCTCAGGCGAATTCAAACATCCAGTCTGAGCATGCAAAGGCAGCGTGACCAGAAACAAAAAGGCGGAGCCAGCGAGCAGAAGGGGAGCTTTTTTCATGGTGTCCTCAAGTTGCAAGGTACTGACATGCCTTCGCGATGTCAACGAAAAGTACGGCAAATTCCGGCGACCAGCATGATCCTTTTGGGCCATACCCGACAAAGCAGGCCTAACTCAGGAGACCCCGGTAGCACTTAGACCGGCAGGGATGCTGCGCGCTCAGATCGCCCTGAGAGTTCAGAGGCGCGTGCCTCGGCAAAGGCTGCCGCGCCCAGCAAAGCGCAGGTATCGTCCAGGATCACGCGCACCGGGATCGCCTCCAGCAGCGGGCGCAGCCGTCCCTTGTCCACGAACGCATCCAGAAAGGGTCCCGCCTGCAGTGTCTTCAGAATCTTCGGCGCAATGCCGCCGCCCAGGTACATCCCGCCGGTAGCCAGAACCTTCAGAGCGATGTTTCCGGTCTCCGCGCCATAGGCCGCTGCGAAGATCCGCATCGTCTCATGGCACAAGTCGCTCGACCCATCCTCGGCACAACTCCCGATCACCGCATTCGGGTCTTCCACCTCCAGCCGCTCCCGCAGCCAGGCTGGTTCTTCCATCTTGACCTCGTCCTTGAGAAAGCCATACACATTGCGCAAACCCAGACCGGAGACCACGCGTTCAAAGCTCACACGCCCATTCAGCGTCTTTCGCAGGTATTGCAGCAACGCGACCTCCTGATCCGTTCTCGGAGCGAAATCGCAATGTCCGCCTTCCGAGGGAATCGGGGTATGACGCGACTTGCCATCCCAGATCAGCATCGCCTCTCCCAGCCCGGTCCCTGCCGCAATCAGACCTCTGTGGCCAATCGCCCCCGTGTCCGCCGGTTGCAGGGTAAAGATGCTCTCCGGTGCTAACTCCGGAATACCGTAGCCATTCGCCTCAAGATCGTTGATCAGAAAAATATGCTCGATTGAGAGGCTCTTTGCCAGGTCGCGCGCATCCAGCGTCCACGGCAGGTTGGTCAGCTTCAACCGGCCATCACGCACAGGTCCCGGGCAGCCAAAGCATGCCGCCACAATCTCCTGCTTACGGTTTCCCTCGTCGCCCAGAAACTCCTTCACCACGACGTCAAGCGAAGCATAATCCGCAGCCGGAAACTTCTGGTCGCGAACCCAGCGAAGCCGTCCACCCTCAAAGCTGTACAGGGCCAGATGCACCTTCGTGCCGCCCACGTCTCCCGCAAGTATCATCGTCGCCTAAAGCTCCAGAGTGCCAACCTTATGCGACCCACCCGGAGCGGTCAAGCTGTTCTCCGGTGCAGGAAGATCGGCAGCTGCAACCGCATCCAGCAGAAATCGCAGGCTTCCGCTCGCCGGCCGGATCAGCTGCGAGGGCAGACGCTCCGGATCACGTGGTCCCGTCAGCACCTCAGCCAGAACCTTCGTCTTCGCGGCTCCCTCGATCAGGAAGCACACCTGCCGCGCCTGGTTGATCACCGGAAACGTAAGCGTAATGCGCCACGTATCCTTCTGCGGAACATGGTTCGCCACCACCAGCCGCGTAATCTCCTCAAGGGCCGCCGTGTGCGGAAATAAGGACGCCGTGTGCCCGTCATCGCCCATCCCCAGCAGCAGCAGATCAAACGCCGGCGACTCCGCACCCTCCAGCTTCATCGAATTCCGCAGCACAGTCTCGTACCGGCTCGCTGCCTCTTCCGGATCAAGTTCACCTTCCATGCGGTACACCTGCTCCGCCGGCAGCGGAACCTTCGACAGCAGCGCTTCGTGAGTCATCTTGTAGTTCGACTCTGCGTCGGTCGGCGGCACACATCGCTCATCCACCCAGTACAGATGCAGCTTCGCCCATGGAATCGCGGCGGCAAAGGGCTGCGCCGGATCCGCCAGCAAAGCAAACATCGCCTTTGGCGTACTGCCGCCAGAGATCGCCACCCGTGCCGTGCCCCGCGTTGTCACGGCGTGCGTCACGGCGTCAGAAAATAGCTGGGCGGCCGCAAACGCGACCGCCTTGGAGTCAGGCCAGATCGAATACGTAACTGTTACAGGTTGCGGCATCGTCGTTGTCCTTAGAGTTTCTGCCAGGCTCGTCCGTCGTGCTCCAGAAGTTCATCCGCACACTCCGGCCCCTCTGTTCCCGCTGCGTAGTTCGGAAAGTCCTTCGGCGGCTTCGCTGCCCACGCCTCCAGAACCGGCGTGAACAAAGCCCAGGTAGCTTCCACACCTTCGCGATCCGCAAACAGCGTCGCATCGCCCAGCATCGCATCCAGCAGCAGCCGCTCGTACCCGTTGGCCGACGACTTCCCAAACGCATCCGCGTAGCTGAACTCCATGTTGACCGGCTTCACATTGGTCGTCGGCCCCGGCACCTTCGCACCAAACCGCAGCGTGATTCCCTCGTCCGGCTGAATCCGCATCTTCAACACGTTCGGCTCGATCTTGTCGTCGGTGCCATTTGTCTTGAACAGGTGTAGCGGCGGCTGCTTGAACACCACCGTCACCTCGGTCACGCGTTTCTCCAATCGCTTACCCGCGCGAAGGTAGATCGGCACACCCGCCCATCGCCAGTTTTCAATCTCCACACGCACAGACGCAAACGTCTCGGTCACCGAGTTCGGATCCACGCGGTCTTCCTGGCGGTACCCAATAACATCCTTGCCGTCCACCTTGCCTGGCCCGTACTGTCCGCGCACCGTGTTCTCGATAGGAATCTTCTCGATCGCCCGCCAGACCTTCAGCTTCTCCGTCCGTACGGCCTTCGCTTCAAACGAATCTGGTGGTTCCATCGCCACAAACGACAGCACCTCCATCACGTGGTTCTGCAGCACATCACGCAGCGCGCCGGCCTTTTCATAAAACGGTCCGCGACCTTCAATGCCGATCGATTCCGCCGCCGTGATCTCAATGTGATCAACGTAGTTACGATTCCAGATCGGCTCAAAGATGCCGTTGCCAAAACGGAAGACGAGAATGTTCTGTACCGTCTCCTTGCCCAGGTAATGATCAATCCGGAAGACCTGTCCCTCTTTGAGCACCGCGTTAATATCTGCATTCAGCTTCTTCGCGGACTCGAGGTCCGTGCCGAACGGCTTCTCGATAATCACCCGAACCCATCCGCCACCCTCGTCGGACGCCGTCATACCGTGCCGTCCCAGGTAGCCGATGATGTCGGCAAAGAACTCCGGCGCAACGGCCAGGTAGAACAGGCGATTGCCCTTCGTACCATGCTTCTGGTCCACGTCCGCCAGGAACTTCTTCAGCCGCTCATAGCCGTCGTCATCGTCGAAGTTGGTCGCGAAGTACTCGATCTTGTCGACAAACGGCTTCAGCTTGTCGTCACTCGAGTCAACGCCGCCGCCCTTCAGAATGCCGTCCTGCATGTCCGGAGCAAACGTGGCGCTCAGGTCGCGCCGCGCCACACCCACAACGGCGAAATCCGACGGCAGCAGACCCTCCTGCTCCAGGTGATACAGCGCGGGCAGCAGCTTGCGCTTGGTCAAATCGCCCGAAGCGCCAAAGATCACCACAACGCACGGATCAGGAATGCGTTCGACCGGCTTCACTGATACCGGCGACGCCGCTGTTGCAGGAACAGTCACAGTACTCGCCATACAGAATCTCTCTTTCGCTCCGGATATCCCAGCGCCGGATCACTTGCTCTGCTTCTCTGTGCGCGCGCGGAATAAGCAGAAACCTTCCAATCGCGAACGGTTACAAATCAAGACTTCTTGACAGCATGCCCGCCAAACGCATTTCGCATGATCGACAGCATGCGATCTGTAAAGTTGTTCTCCTCGCGGGAGCGCAACCTCCGAATCAGCGACTCCGTAATCACCGGCGCGGAGACGTTCAGATCGATCGCCTCAAACACCGTCCATCGACCCTCGCCCGAATCCGGAACATACGCCTCCAGGCCATTCAGCGTCGGGTTCTGCTTCAGCGCATCCGCTGTCAGATCCAGCAGCCACGACCGCACCACCGATCCATACCGCCAGATCTCCGAGATCTGCGCCAGATCAAGCTCGAGCGGCTCCTTCGCCTTCATGATCGAGAAGCCCTCGGCAAACGCCTGCATCATGCCGTACTCGATCCCGTTATGCACCATCTTTACGAAGTGCCCCGCGCCGCTCGGTCCCACACGGCCCCATCCGCTCGTCGGTGTCGGCGCCAGCGTCTCGAAGATCGGCTTCAGATGATCGACCACCGCCTCATCGCCGCCAATCATCAGCGAGTAGCCCTCCTTCAGGCCCCACACCCCGCCGGACGTGCCGCAGTCCACGTACTCGAAGCCCTTTGCTTTCGACGCCGCATGGCGACGCTGCGTGTCCTTGTAGTTCGAGTTGCCACCATCGATGAAGATGTCGCCCTTCTCCATAAACGGTTCCAGCTTCGCCATCGTCTCGTCCACGGGATCGCCCGACGGCACCATCAGCCAGATCGCCCGCGGCGCCTGCATGCCCTTCACCAGCTCCTCCAGCGAGCTCACGCCCTTTGATCCCGTCGCCGACAGCTTCTCGACCGTCTCCTTGCTGAAGTCGAAGCCCACAACCTGGTGGCCGCCCAGCCGAAGACGCTCTGCCATGTTGAAGCCCATCTTGCCCAGACCAATCATCCCTAGTTGCATGCGTTCGCCTCTCCCTTACCTGGTTGCCCTGCTCATGATGTCTATGCCGTAGCGCGACAGCTCTCTCTCAAGCTGTGCCGGCGTCTCAAAGACGATCGCCTGCATGCCGTGTGCCCGGGCCGCGTCACAGTTCTCCGCTTTGTCGTCGATAAACAATCCCGTCTCTGGCCGCCGCCCGGAGATCTCGATCGCGGTCCGGTAGATCTCCGCCGCCGGCTTCATCTCGCCGAGATACCCGGAGCAGAGAAAGAAGTCAAAGCACGCGCGCAGACCAAACCTGTCCAGTCGAAATCCGTTTAGCTCACGGCTCTCGTTGTTCAGTGTAGCGAAACGCATGCCGGAGACACCGCGCAGTCCGCGCAGGATGTCGAAACACTCCGGATGCAACACCTTGCTTTCGCCACAGACCAGCGGCCACAGCTCCTCGAACGTCAGCCCAAGCTCAGGATTCGTTGCGATCACCGTTCGCCGGAAGAACTCCTCCGCCGTCATCAGGCCGCGCTCCCAGAACCAGTTCTCCTTGTCATGCACAGCTTCGTATGCCGCCACATCAACGCCAAGCGACCGCAGCACACGCCTACGCTGGCCCTGGTCCCAACCATTCGTCAGCAGAACGCCGCCAATGTCCCAGAAGATCGTCTCAATCCCGCCGTTCCGTTCTCCCTGCGTCACTCCGTCGCTCACTTGCTGCCTGCCATCACTGCGTCCCGATGCGCCACTGCACCCTGGTCCCCCTCGGGGAAGTCCGCGCCCGCCGTCGTCGACTCCCACGCATCCAGCTCGCCGGTCCAGTCCTCGAGCCGCTTGCGAAATCGCGTCAGCGCCGCATCGCCCAGCAGCAGATGACGTGGCGGCTTCTCTGCTTCCACCACGGCGATCATCGCCTCTACGGCCCGCTGCGGATCGCCCTTCTGCTTGCCGGCCTGCGTCTGGAAGTACTCCCGTGCCTTGCCCGCGGTTGGTGCGTAGTCCTCGATCTGCACCTCAGCCTCTTTGCCGGAGCGGCCAAGGAAGTCCGTCCGAAACGCGCCCGGTTCAATCGCCGTAACAGCAATTCCCAGTGGCTCGCACTCTCCCGCCAGAGCCTCGGTCACTCCCTCCACCGCAAACTTCGTCGCGTTGTAGTACCCCCATCCCGGCATCGCGATCAACCCGCCAATCGACGACAGATTAAGGATGTGGCCGCTGCCGCGCTCCCGCATCTTCGGCAGAAACGCCCGCGTCACCCGCAGCAGACCGAACACATTCGTCTCAAACATCGGCAGGTACTCGTCTTCGCTGACCTCTTCAATCGCACCCGTCACACCATAGCCGGCGTTGTTTACCAGCACATCCACCGGCGCAAAACATGCCGTCGCCTGCGCCACAATCGAGATCACCTGCGCTGGATCCGTTACATCAAGCGCATACGCCTTCGCCTTCTCTGGATACTTCGTCTCGAGATCAGCCACCTTCTCGAGCGACCGCGCCGTCGCAATCACCTTGCCGCCGCGGCGAAGAACCTCCTCCGCCAGCAGTCGCCCAAAGCCCGTGGAGGCGCCCGTGATAAACCAGACCAGATTGTTTGCTTTCTTTGCCATGGCAGTAGAGATGCTTTCTGGGCGGCTCGCGACTCCATGCGCCACCCGCTTTTGCTCGGCGTCGCCCCTTCGCGAGTGGCACCCGCGCGCTGGCAACTTGCCGTCACCACGGAGCGTCACCCTGTCAACGTTCCACACCCGCCAGCAGCGTCCTGCTCCGTATCGCACTCGCCTCGGCTAGGAGTCCGCCTCGTGATCCCGCTCCGGGTCCGGCAACACACTATCCTCGTACTGTGCCTGCACGGAAGAGTCACTGTCTCGCTCGCGCGGCGGCTCGTCGGTATCCAGCATCGCTTCTTCCGTCCAGTGACTTCGCAAATGAAAAGATCTCCTCGTCGAGTCGACACGGCCCCTTCCTCCTTGGAGAGAGAGGCCGCCTCGTTTGCGACTTACTTCTTCACCAGCTTCTTCGCCTGCTCCACCACGTTGGCCACCGAGAAGCCGAACTTCTCGAGCACCAGCGGTCCAGGCGCCGACGCGCCAAAGCGATCAACCCCGATAATCCCGCCGTTGTGGCCAACATACTTCCACCAGCCCATCGTCGCGCCCGCTTCCACCGCCAGCTTCGGTGTGGTCTCCGGGAACAACTCGTCCTTGTAGCTCTGCTCCTGCTCCTCAAAGATCGCAAAGCTCGGCATCGAGACCACCTTCGCCTGGATGCCTTGCTTCTTCAGCTCTGCAGCCGACTCCAGAACCAGCGAAACCTCCGACCCCGTGGCGATCAGGATCACATCACCTGCTCCGCTATTACCATCCCAGTCCAGCACGTACGCGCCCTTGGCCACGCCCTCCATAATCTTGTACTTGCCGGCATCGAGCACCGGCAGGTCCTGCCGGCTCAGCGCCATAAACGCCGCCGTATGCCGCTCCAGCGCCAGCTTCCAGCACGCCGCCGTCTCGTTCGCATCTGCCGGCCGAAAGTCCGTCAGCTGCGGAATCGCCCGCAGAGCCATCAGGTGCTCCACCGGCTGGTGCGTCGGTCCATCCGCTCCCAGGCCAATCGAGTCGTGCGTAAAGATGTACAGCGAGTGGCTCGATTGCAGGGCGCCCATCCGCAGCGCGCTCCGGCAATAGTCCGAGAACGTGAAGAACGTCGATCCAAACGGAATCAGGCCGCCGTGCGCCGCAATCCCGTTCACCGCCGCCATCATCCCGAACTCACGCACGC
>CAXTCB010000101.1:0-9178 GCA_964242875.1 uncultured Acidobacteriaceae bacterium | reverse complement strand
GAATCCTGCACCTCGCTCTGGATCTTGTTCCGGAGCTGCTGCACCTCGAGCTCCTTCGCCAGGTGCTTGTTTAACCTCTCCAAACGCGCCGTAACCTCAGCCGTTTCGAGCAATTCCTGCTTATCCGCCGTCGTTAAGAAGGGCAAATTCGACGCAACAAAGTCCGCTAGCCGACCCGCCTCATCGATATTCAGGGCAATCGTCTGCAGATCGTCCGACAACGTCGGCGACGCCGCCACAATCTGTTGAAACTGCTCCACCACGCTGCGCTGCAACGCCTCTGTTTCCGGAGACTTAGCTGGCTCCACATCGCCGAACCCGTCTGACTCCGCGGTCAGAAACGGCGTCCGCTGCACAAACTCCCGCAGCCGCACCCGCTCATTGCCCTCGGCAAACACAAACAGGCTCTGGTTGGGCATCTTCACCACTTTATGGACCGTCGCCAGCGTGCCAACTGTGTGTAAATCCGCGGGATCGGGCGCATCCTGCCGCGCATCCCGCTGCGCCACCACCAGGATGGTCTTCTCTTCGCCCAGCGACTGAATCAGCTGGATGGAGCTCTCCCGTCCCACCGTCAGCGGCAGCACCGCGTGCGGAAACAGCACCGTATCACGCACCGGCAACACCGGAATCGCCCGCGATCCCTGCTCTCCATCTCCGCCACCCTGGCTGGACTTGCTTCCTGTCGGCTTAATCACACTTACAAAATCGTTTGGCATTGAGTGTCCTTCTATCAGATTTCCTTATATCAGATGTGGCATCTCGGAATTGGTCGCACACATCCTATCGCTCGCCCTGCAGATCACGGTCGTCCGCTAGACGCACAAACGCACCAGACATCGCGGAAGCGTCCTATCCAAGCGGATGATCTCCATCCTCCCCAGGGTGCCTGCTCCGTCGAGTCCACCTTCGTGTCACACCGTCCTTGTGCTACACCGCCGCGCTGTACCGGCCCAACTCCCGCACCATCGCACAACATCCCGTCAACTCCCGCACCACCACATCCGCCAACGCAGGCCTGTCAAATCGCAGATCCACATAAAACAGGTACTCCCACGGCCTCCCCGCCACCGGCCTCGACTCGATCTTCGTCAGGTCCGCTCCCAAACGTGCCATCCGGTCCAGGGCCGTCACCAGCGTGCCCGGTCGGTGCGCTACCGCAAAGGCGACGCTCATCTTGTTCACGTTTGCCTGCTCCGCGCTCCAGGCGTCCAGGTCGGCTTCCCGCACGATCAGATGAAAGCGCGTGAAGTTCTCCGCGTGGTCTTCTATGTCCGCAGCCAGCACCATTCCCCCGTAGACCTCGGCCGCCAGGGTTGGGGCTATGCCTGCAGCATCCTGCAGCCCTTCCTCGATCACGTGCTTCACGCTTCCCGCGGTGTCGTAAAACGTCACAGCATCAATCTCCGGATGGGCTCCCAGCCACCGCCGGCATTGCGAGAGCGCCACCGGATGCGAGAGCACCCGCCGTATCTCCGCAAGCCTCACCCCGGGCATGCCGATCACCTGGTGCTGTACCCGCAGATTTCCCTCCCGCACCATGCGCAGCGGCAGCGGAAGCAGCAGGTCATAATGATCCGCCACCGATCCATGCAGGCTGTTTTCGATCGGCAGCACCACGCCATCCACCTCTCCTGCCAACGCGCGGTTAAGTGCATCCGCCGAATGCGCGGAAGGGACAACCTCCGCCCCTGGCGCAACCATCAGCGCCGCCATGTGACTGTTCGACCCGATCTCCCCCTGGATTGCAACTCTTTTCACAGCGTTCATTCCCATCACCATTCAGCCCACGAAATTTTCATATTCTGGCAACCTCAAAATCGCCCCCCGCACCTTATCACGTGGACTTCGGGAAGGCCGTCCAAAACAGCACTTCCAGGGGCCAAACTACAGGAGATCGGGCAATGCTTTGGACCATCACTATCATTCTCTTCATCCTTTGGATTCTTGGACTCGTTAGCAGCTACACACTCGGTGGATGGATCCACATCCTGCTCGTTCTCGCGATCGTCGTCCTCATCTTCAACCTGCTCTCGGGACGTCGCGCGCTATAACGCGTTCGTTCCCCTCCAGCAGCCCAACCTGCGGTACTCCGCAACCCTTGGGGGCCGCTACTCACAGACACGAAGAGGCAAGGAGTCTCTATGAGCACGGATACATTCGAAGGTAAAGTCGACCAGGTAGTAGGCAAGGCAAAGCAGGGCATCGGCGAGGCGGTCGGCAATCAGGAACTCGCCAACTCCGGTGCTGCAGATCAGGTAAAAGGAAACGCCAAGGAAGCTTGGGGCAACGTCAAGGATGCCGCCAGTGACGTCCACTCCGACGCGCAGGCGCGATCAGACGCACGCACGACAGACACCCGGGTCGACGCGGAACATAACGCGCACGATCTCCGCGACAAGGTCACCTCCGCCGCTGAGAACCTCAAGAACAAGATCACCGGCAAGACCGACGAAGTTCGGGACCGCACCAACGACTAAGCGCTGCAGGATCCACGCGAAAGGGCTCGCCATTCTCGGCGGGCCCTTTCCCGTTACCGTGCCATCAGCCGGTCAATGGCAATCGAAACGAAGAAGATCATCGAAATAATGCCGTTCAGCGTAAAGAAGGCGGCGTTCATGCGTCGCAGGTCAGTCGGCTTCACCAGCAAGTGCTCATAGAGCAGCAGAACCGCCACCAGGCCGACCCCAATCTTTGCCGGCAGCCCTAACCCGAACAGCACCACCAGCCAGCACAGCAGGCCCAGCATCGCGATGTGCATTCCACGTGCAATCCAGAAAGCTCCTTCGATCCCAAACGCCTGCGGCACACTGTTCAGGCCCACCTTGCGGTCATGCTCAAAGTCCTGGCAGGCATAGAGCACATCAAATCCGCCTACCCATAGCAGCACCGCCGCCGTCAGCACGATGATGCGCGGATCAAGCGATCCCCGCACCGCAATCCACGCCGCTGAGGGCGCAATCCCCAGCGCCAGCCCCAGCACCACGTGCGACCACCGCGTAATCCGCTTCATGTAGCTGTAGGCCAGCACCACGGCCAGCGCGATCGGCGCCAGCAGCAGCGTCTCTCGATTCAACATCGCAGCTCCGAGAAAAAAGATCGCCGACGCCACCACCACAAACCACACCACGAACCCGCGTCCCAGTGTTCCCGCCGGCAGTGCCCGCGTCGCCGTCCGCGGATTCGCCGCGTCCAGATCCGCATCCGCCAACCGGTTAAACGCCATCGCCGCCGATCGTGCCGAAACCATGCACACCAGAATCCATCCCAGCACCCGCAGCGGCGGCCATCCACCCGCTGCCAGCATCGCTCCCGTCAGCGCAAACGGCAGCGCAAAGATCGAGTGTTCCCACTTGATCATCTCGAGCGTCGTCACCGTGCTCTTCCAGACTCCTGCCATTCCTCCATCCTAAAAGGCCACGCTCCAAACAAACAGCCCCGCGCGGCAATCACGCCACGCGGGGCTGTTTAGTTCCTGCGCGATCAACTTACTTCGAAGAACCGGATGCGCTCACCACCTCGAGATTATTCGTCACCTTGAACACGCCCGAAACACCATTCGCCCGGATGTTCGCAACATCCTTGTCCGCCTGGTTGTCCACCACACCCGACAGCGTCACATTCCCGTTCACAACCGTAATCCGGATCGGCTTTGCCGGATCGAGCGCATAGCGGTTCAGCTGCGGAGCTCCATACACCGCCCGGGCCGTCGCCAGCCGGATCCGGTCATCCATCGGCGACACCGGCGCAACTTCGATCTCATCCACCACATCCTTCACGCCCGGATAGTTCTCCACCAGGCTCAACGCCGACGATTTATCGACTGGCCCGTACGCCACGCCACCCAGCGTCACGACCCCGTTCTGCACACCGATCGTCAACGCGTTGAAGGCCGTCGTCCCGTAACCCACGCGGTCATACGCCAGCTTCTCCGCCAGCTTGCTGCGCAGCGTGTTGTCCTCCACCACCGGTCCGCCGACCTCAATCTCGTTCTGCACACCCTTTACATTCTTCCGGTGATGCACCTTCTTGTCCGCATCTTCTTTCTCGGCATACACCCCAACCGTTCCGGTCAACGTCACAACGCCGCTTGCGACCGCCACCTTCACGTCCTGAAATCGCTTGCTGTCGAGCGTCTTCATCACGTCGGCCTGGATCGCCGAATCCCCCGGCGTCGCCGGCTGTGCACCTGCGCTCAGTGCGCCCGTCGGCGTCTGCCCGCGCAGACAGCTTCCCCCCACCAGCAGCACAACGCCCATCACCGCTGTCCCTATCTCCCGCAGTGTCCTCATGGTTGTCTCCCTAAAGCACGCAGTCGTCTGGTACGCCGCGAATCCTGCTGTTAGACGCACATCGGCGCAGTTTGCATCAGCACCCTACCGGTAGCGCTGCCGCAGCTTGTACACAATACTGAACACACCCGCTTCATCGCGCGTCGCCACGACAGACTGGTTCTCCTTAAGCTGATACGACACCTGAATCAGTTGCTGCGTCTGCGCGTTCACGCTCGTCGCAAACGTCACCGAAAGCTGCTGCGAGAGCTGCTGCTGCACCGTGATCCGCGGCCCGGAGTTCCCCAGCGTCCCCACAAAGGCCGGATCAATCTTCACACTGCCGCCGCCAAACAGCTTCGACACGCGATTACTCACCGTCGCATTCAGCGCTCCGCCCAGCAGCGCGTTCGTCGTCGGATCCGTCCCTGCCTGCGTCTGCTGTGTACTGCTGATCTGCGCCTCTTCCTGCGTCTTGCCCAACGCCAGAAGGCTAAAGATATCCGCCTCCGTCAACGGCGGCTCCGATCGGTATGTCGGCTTCAGCGACGTCGAGGTTCCATGCACCCCGATCGTAATGTCATAGTTCTCCACGCGCGCCGTCGCATCGAGATCAATCACCGGATCGATCCGCACGGGGTTTGAAAAGTAAATGTTGCCGCGTTGCAGCTGGTACGTCGTGCCGGCAAACGTCGCGCTTCCATCCGTAATCTGGATGCGGCCCAGAACCGTCGGCTCCGCCAGCGTTCCACGCACCGCCAGGTTCACCGTGCCCGCCAGCTTCGCGTACGAGTTCTGAAAGTCCAGCTGCGGCGAGCTCGTTATCTTAAGGTCCATGATGATCTTGTTCAGCAGCGAGTTCGGATCCGGCGGCGCCGCCACGCCACCCGGCCCGGCAAACGCCGCAAAATCCACGTCCGCGCCCACTGTAAACCGTGTGATCAGCACCGACCCGCTCAGCCGCGCGCCGTCCGCTCCGCCCTGCAGCTTGATGTCCGCATCCGCCGTTGTACTCAACCCGTTCAGCCGGTATCGCACCTTGCGCGCCGTCAGCGATAGGTCCGCGTACACCCCGCCCTTGTACAGCACAAAGCCGCCAAACGTCAGCTGCCCTCCGCCCGTCGTCGCCGTCAGGTTCTTGGCCTCGAGGCGGTTCTCGTTGAACACCATCTGCCCGTTCAGGTTCGTTAGCCCGTTGGACACGCCATCGATCGCCGCATCCACATGTTCCAGGTCGATCGTCCCTGTCAGCTCCGGATCCTTGACCTTGCCGCCCGCCGCGATCTTAAACTCCACCTTGCCCTTCGTGATCACGTCCGGGTCAAACGTGTGCGCGATCGCCGTATTGATCGAGCCCGTCGCGTTCACGTCCAGCTTGCCGCCCTTCGGGTCCGTCACCCCAAGCACCACCGCGGATCCACTCGCCCGCAAATCCGTATCCTGTCCGGTAATGTGCAGCGGCTCGAGCGTCGCCACCCCACTTCGCAGGTTCGCCCGCAGCGGCCCGTCAGACTTCAGCGTGATCCCCTGCAGCGTCGCTTCCAGCGGATTCAGCTCCGCCGTCCCCGCCAGCGCGTTCGGGTTCTTCAACGGCCCACTCACCGTGATCACGCCGTCAATGCGCGAGCTCACCTTCAATCCCGGACTCGCCGCGAAAATCGCCATCGGCTTCGCAATATCCAGCCCGTTCAGCGTCACCTTCGCCTGCGTGTCGTAGTCCCCCACCAGCTGTGTCGTCGCATTCGCCGCCAGCTGCGCCCCCACTAGCGTCGAGTTCAATGTCAGGTACGCCGTCTTGCCCTGCGAGTGCGCCTCCGCCGTCACCTCTCCCAATGGCTGTCCGCTGTACGTAATCTGTGTCAACCCCAGGTTCGCCTTGAGCCCCGGCTCCGTCACCGTTCCACGCGCGTCCGCGCGCAGATTCAGCACTCCATCCACCGGCAGGTTCTGCTTCTGCACCGAATCAAACTTCGACAGCAGCAGATTGTCGCCCTCCACATGCGCGTGCAGCTGTTCAGACGCCATGTCGTAGCCGCCGTTGCCGGCAATCTGCATCCCGTGCAGCTTCACCAGCAGCTGCGTCGCCTCTATCTGCTTGCCCGTGACCGTCGCGTCGACCAGCACAGACTCGTACCGTTCGCCATACGCCACGCCGTCATGCAGGTTGAGCTCGCCCGATCCGTTCAGCGCCTTCAGCGTACCTTGCGCCTGCCCATTTACCGAGAGCGTCCCCGTCACCGGATACTTGCCCTTCTGCCCTGCCAGGTCCAGCACATCATCCAGCGACGCGTTATTCAGGTTCAGCTTCGCGTCGACCGTGCTGCCGTCGTCCCACACATAACTCACCGCCCCGCGGCGTGACACTGCCCGTCGCGGCGCAAACGTCCCAGCCGCTGTCAGCACCGCGCTTCCGCGCTTGATCGTTGAGCTCCCCACCGAGATCCCGCGAGGCTGGTACTCCGCATCCGCGATCACCGAATCGATATGCACATCCGCTTGCGTCCCAGCGTGCAGAAACAGATCGTTCGCCTGCAGATGCCCCTTCACATCAATGTCTGCCAGCCGGCCTCGCGCCGTCCCCTGGAAGCCCAGCGATCCATGCAGCACAATCGGCAGCGCAGCCGATCCCTTCTTGCCGTTCGATTGCACCCCCAGGCTCGTCAGCAGCTGGTCATACTCACCCAGATCCCGCACAGATGCGTCCAGTCGCAGCGCCGTCAGCGGATCGCCCTTGTTCACGCCCAGCACACCGCTCGCAGTCACCGTCGATTGCGGTGTCCGCGCCAGGAACTTGTCGATGTTCACAACCTGCTGCTGCCCGCGATAGTGCGCGATCGCCTCGCCGTTCAATGGGATGTTCGCCAGCGCACCCTTTGCTCGAGCTCCCGTCGGCGCAAACTTCACATCCGCGTCCACGCTCACCGTATCCGCAATCTCCGTCGCCGGCCCGCCCCACTCCGCCTTCACCGGCCCGCTGAACGCCGTGTCAAATCCCAGGTCGCTCGACTTCGACTGGATCACCTCAAAGATCGTCCGCAGCGTGATCCTGTTGATCGTCACGTTTAGCAGCGCATGCGCCCGCTGCACCGGCGTGATCGTTACGCTGTCGACTGGCTTCTTCGCCCCCACACCGACTGCAGCCTTGTTCGCCGTCTGCGCCGCCGCCACCGTCGTCGGCGAAGTCGCCGGTGCATCCGCCGGAACCTCACCCAGCCAGTTCGAGATCCGCAGCTCGCCCGTAGCGCTTCCACCACCAGGCAGGTAGCCCGTCAGAGCCGTGAACAGCAGCTCCGTCGGCGTCACGTGCAGCTGCGCGCCACCGTTGATGTCATGCACCCGCACACTCGCGTCGCGGTACCCCGCATCGTGCAGCTTGACCTCACCGACAATCAAATAGCCCTTCACGCAATCCGGATCCGCCGGCAGCGCCTTCGTGCTCGGCGCCGCCGCATCCTTCGGGTGGCGTCTCTGCCAGAAGTGCGGCTGCTTCTGCGCCTCCTGTGGCGCCGTATAGCAGTTATGCCCCTTCACGTGCAGCTCCAGCGATCCGGCGTTCAGCCCATCCACTCCGCCCAGCACCGCGATCTGCTTCAGCTCCAGATTTCCATCCACCGCCGCCGCAAACTCCGGCTTCGCAAAGTGATTCAGTGATCCCGTCGCCGTCAGCTCGGAGTGCTCGCCGGTGTGCAGGTCGAACGCCTTCACCACCGCAGCATCGCGCCCCAGCTCCGCCTCTACATGCAGCCTCGACTGCGCCTCCGGCTCCTTCGCCATCTTCGTCCGCAGATCGTTCAGGTCGATGTTCATCCCGTACCGATCGCTCTTCGACAGGTAATTCACCTGCGCCTGGAGATCCTTCGCCGCCACGTCAAACGGAATCGCCCGGTCGTTCACCACCACCAGTCCGTTCGCCAGCTCCACCCGCCCAGCCTCCAGATCCAGCAGCGTGTCCTGCACCGGCGTCGTGCTGGTGCTTGGCTTCTTCGGCACCGGCTGGTTCGTCTTCCCGTCCTTGTCGATGATCAGGTGCACATGCGGCTGCTCCACCCGCAGAAAGCTCAGCCCGATATGCGACTGCGCTCCCCGGCCCACCGTGTGCGAGATCACCGTGTTGATCTTCGCCCGCAACAGGATCTTGTCTGCAGAGAGGTATGGCGCCTCACCCGGCCCTTCAAGCCCGTGGATCACCAGCCCGTCTGCCTCAACCGCCAGGTGCCACAGATTCAGGCTGATCCCGCCCAGCTCGACCCGCCCGCCCGTCGCATCCTCGAGCGTGCTCACCAGCTCCGTCTTCACGCGCCGCTGAAAGTCCGGCGTCGTCGTGTACCAGGTGATGCCGATCGCCAGGAGCACCAACAGCACCAGAAAGCTGCCGGCTGTCCACGCCAGTACCTTCGCCATCGTCCGCGTAACGTGCCAGCCGCCGCCGGATCGCTTCGGACTCTCCTCGCTCTTCATCGCCTCGCTCATGCCGGGTCCGCTCCGTCCTGCACAATCTGCACCGTCCCCTGCGCCCGCAGGCTCTTCAGCCAGTCAGAAAGCAGCCCACTCACCTGCTGCTGCAGCAGCACCTCCTGGATCCGGTCCGACAGCTTGTCGAGCTCCGGTGCCTTCACCTTCTGCTTCGCATACTCCGGCAGCATCGTCTTCTCGTAATACCCCTTAATCTCCGCCTGCGAGATCCGAATCCCGGATCGGAATCGCACCTCGATAAACTGCAGCGCCTCCTGCCTCTCGCGAATGTGCGCCCGAATCTCATTCGTGGTCACGCCGTGCGTCTGCAGGAAGTTTGCCCACCCCGCATCCGTCTCGCAGTGTGCCTCCTTGCACGCGGCAATCTCCTTGCGGATCTGGTCGACCTGCGCGTCGATGTCCGCCTCCGTCACCGCATGCTGTGGCTGCAGCTT
>CAXTCB010000100.1:0-9204 GCA_964242875.1 uncultured Acidobacteriaceae bacterium | reverse complement strand
CCGGTCGCGTCCAAGAAAGCGATGTCCCTCATCCCGCTCGGCCGCCCCGCTCACGTTAACGAAATCGCCGGCCCAATCCTCTTTCTTTGCACGCCACTCGCTGGCTTCATCTCCGGTGAGATCGTCAACGTTAACGGTGGCGCCGTGCTTACCGGCTGAGAGCGCCGCCTACCCTCCGATCTCTTGTTGCCCCATCGAGATCCATCTCTGTTCCAGAAACCCACTTGGACCCTGCTGCTCTCCCTGCCGATCGAAGTCTCCGAAGGAACCGCCATGTCTTTCCGCACTTTTCTCCTCCTTCTCGCCGTTCTGGGAACCTCCGCCCTCCTGTTCGCGCAGGCAAGCAGCATCCCCAGCGCGGCGCCCAGCTCGAGCACCGCCGATCCCGAGCAGCGCGGTCGCCAGCTGCTCGATCAGATGGTCACCGCCCTCGGTGGCCCCGCATGGCTCAACCGCCAGACGCTGTCGACCCAGGGCCACACCGCCGCCTTCTTTCGCGATCAACCCACCGGCTCAAACCTCGAATTTGCCGAGTACTTCCAGTTCCCCGTCGCCGGTAAACCCCAGGTAGAACGGATCGAATTCATCACTCCGAAAGGCATGATCCTGCCTGGGAAAAAGCGTGACGTCGTCCAGGTCTGGACGGCAGACCAGGGTTACGAACTCACCTACAAGGGCAAAAGTCCGCTCCCTAAAGAACAGGTGGACGACTTCCTTCGTCGCCGGGCTCACTCGATCGAGGCCATCGTTGCCGTCTGGCTCAAGGCTCCCGGTGTCGTCGTCGTCTCAGAAGGCACCACCACGGTTGAGCGTCGTGCCGCCGACAAGATCAGCATTCTTTCGGCTAACAACGACGCCGTCACCCTTGAGCTCGACGCCAACACCCACCTCCCTCTCGCCCGCACCTTTGAGTGGCGCAATCTGCAGTTCAAAGATCACGACGAGGATCGCGAAGAGTACGACAACTACCAGACCTACAGCGGCGTTCCCACGCCTCTGACGCTCTCGCGCTACCGCAATGGCGATCTGGTCAACCAGCGCTTTCTGAGCAAGGTCGACTACAACCAGCCATTGCCACCGGACACCTTCAATCCTGACGCTCCGCTCCAGCAAAAGAAATAGTGCCAAACGCGCAAAGGGAGCCTCGTGATCGAGGCTCCCTTTGCGATGCTGCCGCAGGCGTACCGTTAGGGCATGCGGCGCCGCAGGCCGGCGACAAGCCCCAGCGCTCCCGTCCCGAACAGGGCTAACGAGCCGGGCTCCGGAACAGGCGATTGCGAGATGGGAGTGGTCCCGCTCACGTTGGTGAAGAGGAAGTTGTCGTCGTTGTAGTCGTAGTCCGTCATCTGAGACTGCAACTTGTCTTCAAAGCCGACGTAGTCGCCCGCGGGAAACATGTTGCCCGAAAGCAGACCACCAGCAAAGGGGCTTATGTAGGCGTGGGCCACGCCATCCTCATTGTTCGCGTCAGACCGCACCGTGGTGCCCAACGTGGAGTTGAAGAGCTCGAAGACCAGCTGATCGCCAGCCGTCACGTTGCCGAAGTCGGCCTTGGTTCCGGCTGCGGTCGTCTGATTGGCGAAGAAGTGCGAGCTCGTCACGCCGGTGGTGACATTGATCAGGGCAATCGAGTCAAGATCGGCGGCGCTGAAGTTGACGAAGTAGCCCTCCACTGATCCGGTGGTCGTGGCGGTCAGATTCGCAATCTGGGCGGGGGTGCCGGTCGAGGGGTACGGGATCACTCCGGCCAGTGCGACAGCGCTTGTGCCAGCGATCAAGGTCAAAGCGTGTGCTATTCCACGAAACTTCATGTCAGTCCTCACTAAGCCGAGATGGCCGCGAACAGAGCAGCCACTGACAGGAAAACAGATTCCGAGGTGTACGTCATTACAATTCCTTAAGGATTGGTTACTTTGTGTTCCTTAAGTAACTACATAGCGATTACGGAGCCTGCGCCTCCTACCGTCAACCTGCGATTTATACTCATCCCTGCCATGATTGACACCGCCACGGAGCCGCAAGCAGCAGAACTGCCCACCAAGCAGACCCTCGACATCGTTGAGATCATGGCGATCCTGCCGCATCGCTACCCCTTCCTCCTCATCGATCGCGTGATCGAGATTGAGCGTAAGCAACGCATCGTCGCCATCAAGAACGTGACGGCGAACGAGCCTCACTTCATCGGCCACTTCCCGCACTACCCCATCATGCCCGGCGTTCTAATGGTCGAGGCCATCGCCCAGGCCGGCGGCGCTCTCCTGCTCACCGAGATCCCCGACCGCGACTCCAAGCTCATGGTCTTCACCGGCATCGAACAAGCCAAGTTCCGCCGCCCCGTAACCCCCGGCGATCAGCTTCGGATCGAGGTCACCGTCATCAACTGGCGTACCTCCGCCGTCAAGATGCGCGGCGTCGCCACCGTCGATGGAAAGATCGCCTGCGAGGCGACCGTTACCTGCGCCCTGACCAACCGCGCTCCGGCTGCCAGCCCACCTCTCACCGATCCGCAAGCCGCCGAGTAACCCCGCCCGTGCCTATTCACCCCACCGCCATCGTCGCCCCTGGCGCCCGGATCCCCGACTCCTGCCTGATCGGCCCGTTCTGCACGGTCGGGCCTGACGTCGTCCTCGGGGAGCACTGCGAGATTGTCTCCCACGTCGTGCTCGATGGGCACACCACCCTCGGTGCCCGCAATACGGTCTTCTCCTTTGCCTGTCTCGGCATTGCCCCGCAGGACCTCAAGTACGCCGGCGAGCCCACACGCTTACGGATAGGCGACAACAACTCCATCCGCGAGTACGTCACCATCTCCCGCGGCACGGTCGGCGGCGGCGGCGAGACCACCGTCGGCTCGAACTGCCTCATCATGGCCTACACCCACATCGGCCACGACTCCCACATCGGCAATGGCTGCATCCTGGCAAACGCTGCCACCCTCGCCGGCCACGTCACCGTGGAAGACTTCGCCGTCGTCGGCGCCCTTTGCCCCGTGCACCAGTTCTGCCGCATCGGCCGCTACAGCTACATCGGCGGCGGCACCACCATCACGCAGGACGTTCTTCCCTACTCCCTCACCTCGATCGAACGCAACAATCACGCCTACGGTCTTAACAAAGTCGGCCTGGAGCGTCGCGGCTTCACCCCCGAGCAGATCAAACAGCTTCGCCACGCGTATCGCCTTCTGCTCTCCTCCAGGCGCAACACCACGGACGCCCTCGCCGCCCTGCGTGACACGATCGCTGAAGCCGCGGACGGGACCGATCATGTCCGGTACCTCATCGACTTCATCGCGTCCAGCTCTCGCGGCATCATCAAGTAACCTGTCGGTCTCGCATCTCCGGATCACCCTCTCACACTCATCGATAATTAAGTCTGTAACTCAATTGGGTCAGAGGTTGACTGACATTCCCTTTTGCCATCGTGCTCCGGACAGTTAATCTTGTCGCAGCGCATTGCGCTAAGGAGCTTTAACCCATGCAGAAATCCCTCCGCTCTCTCGTCCTCGTCGCCACTGTTGTTCTCGCCGCAGCCCCGGCCCACGCGGACAGAATGGGAACGAACCCTCGCCCGACCGCAGCCGCGACTCCCTCCCTCACGCAGAGCATCCTCAGCTTCTTCGGCTTCTAAACGAGGCGACTTCACCTCGCAAACGCAGGCAAACTCCTGACGCCAGTCTTGTTCCTCAAAACTAAAGTACCCAATCCAGCGCAGTGCGCTGAAGGAGCCCTTCCATGTACAAATCCCTCCGCTCTCTCGTCCTCGTCGCCACCGTCGTTCTCGCCGCAGCTCCGGCCCACGCAGACAGGATGGGAACGAACCCTCGACCGACCGCGGTCGCAGCTCCCTCGCTGAAGCAGACCCTCCTCAGCTTCTTCGGCTTCTAGGTCCTGCTTCGTTGGCTTCCTCGTCCTATAAGATCGACATCGCGAGATGACTGGTCTTACCTTGACGAACGTACTCTGGGCGGCGGCTCTTCCCGGCCACGTCACGCTCCTTCTTGTGCTCTTCATTAAGCGCCGCGTCCACGCCTTTCCCGTCTTCACGACACTCATAGCCTTTCAGGCGCTTGTCACAGTGCTGCTCTTCGTCATCCTCAAGCGTGGGAGCCATCATTTGTATGTGGTCGCCTACTGGAGCACAGGCTTCCTTGACTACGCCTTTCAGGTCGCCCTCATCTTTGAGATTGCCCGCATCGTTCTCCGGCCGACCAGCACCTGGGTGCGCGACGCGCGGCAATCCTTCCTTCTCGGGGGCGGTCTCGGCCTGCTGCTGGCCGCCGCGGTCGCATTCAGTCTCGGCTCCCCCTATGCGAAGGGTCTCGATCTCTGGGATGAGCGCATCACCCTCTTCACCTCGCTGCTCACCTGTGAGCTCTTCGCTGCCATGATCGTCTCCGCGAATCGTCTCGGCCTGCAGTGGCGAAGCCATGTCGTCGCCCTTGGCCAGGGGCTCACCGTCTGGGCGATCCTCACCCTGAGCAGCAACGTCCTCCACGTCCTCTCCGGCTGGCACCATGATTTCGCCCTCTACGATGACGTCCGCGAGTTCGCCTATCTGGGCGCGCTCCTCTTCTGGATCGTCTCCTTCTGGCTCCCGGAAACCGCCCGAGCCCCACTTTCTGCAGACATGGAAGCCTATTTGCTTGCCCTTCACCGACAAGTGCAATACGATTTGGACAACATTAGGCCACGTTGAACCAGACACCGATGAGCACTCTGATCCTCACCGTCGCACTCTTCTCCCTCGCAGGCGTCCTTCTCCACGCGCACCTGCGGCGTCGTCGTCTCTCCGTGGGTGATTGGAACGACCTCCTTGCCCGCCTGGGATCCGTCCCTACCCAGGGCATCACCGCTATCGCGCTTGAGTATCTGCAGCCGTCCAAGGGACAAATCGGACTCCAGACCGACGATCTCTGGCGTCTGGTCGGAGGCTCAGAGGGACTCGCGCAGATGCGCGCCAACGCCGACGTCCTGCTTGCACTCGCCGGCTATGCGCAGCAGTGGAACTTCGAGGAGAGTGTCATCGTCGCCGAACGCATGCGTCATGACGCCCTCACACTGCGGAGAGCGACCTTGCGGATCGCGCTTGGCCTTCTCTTTAAGTATGGCAAAGCCCGCGGGCCGTTCTACGTGCAGGAAGCCGCCAGCGCGTACTACCTGATGCGCGTGCGCCTGCTCGCTCTGTACGAGTCGAGCCATGTGGGCCGGTACCCCGATCTCTCCGCTGCCCTCTAAACGAAGGCCCGCCGATCCTGTTCCTCTCCTCCTCCCTCTCTACGCTCTGATCAATCCGCCTCTGCCAGCGAGCCGACGCGTCCATCCGGTACAGTGTCCTCCGGAGACCTTCGTCATGCGAACCCGCCGCCAGTTCCTCGTGCAAAGCACCGTTGCCAGCCTCGCCACCGCTGCCCCCAAAGCCCTCCTCGCCGCAGCCGAGCCCTCGCCCAGCGCCCTCGCGCACGATCCCCTCCGCCCCCAGTTCCATCTTCTGCCCATCGGCAACTGGATGAACGACCCCAACGGCCCGATCGTCTGGCGCGGTCAGATTCACCTCTTCTACCAGCTCAATCCGGTCGGCGTCGTCTCCCACCGCATCAACTGGGGCCACTCCGTCTCCTCCGATCTCGTCCATTGGCAGCATCGTCCTGTCGCGCTCACCCCTACCCCCAACTCGCCCGACCAGGACGGCTGCTGGACCGGCAGCTGCATCGAGCACGATGGCCGCTGCTTCGCCCTCTACACCGGCGTCCGTGAGGTGCCACGCGACCAGGCCACCTGCAAAGGCGACACCAGCTTCCTCGAGACCCAGAACCTCGCCATCTCCTCCAGCCCCGATCTCCGCAGCTTCACCAAACAGCCCAAACCTATCCTGCCCACACCGCCCGCCGGCCTGAAGGTCACAGGCTTCCGCGATCCCGCCCCTTGGCGCGACGGTGACACCTGGTATCTCTGCATCGGCTCCGGCATCGAGGACCAGGCCGGCGCCATCCTGCTCTATCGTGGCTCGCCCGACCTCCTCACCTGGGAGTACCTCCACCCGCTCTTTGAAGGTCCTCCCAGCAGCAAAAAATCCCCTGACCCGGTCGACAGCGGCACCATGTTCGAGTGCCCCGACTTCTTCGAGTTGGACGGCCACCACGTCCTCTTCTTCTCTACCGAGCGCAAGGTCTACTGGCACGTCGGCCACCTCGACCGCGCCACCCTCCGCTTCACCCCCACGGCGCGCGGGCTGCTCGACTCCGGCAACTTCTACGCCCCCAAGTCCATGCTCGACGCCAGTGGCCGCCGCATCCTGTGGGGATGGGTCACCGAAGCCCGTCCCGAGGCCGAGTTCGTCCGCGCCGGCTGGGCTGGCGCCATGGCCCTTCCACGCGTGCTCCACGTCTCCGCCGACGGCCAGCTCACCATGACCGTCCCCGACGCCTTCGATAAGATCATCGGCCCACCCCGGCCCTGCCGCCCCTCGGCCACGCTGCCGTCCCTTGCCGCAAAGATCACCGCCACCCTTGGCCCCGGCACCGGCGTAAAGCTCACCTCCGGCAGCATCGATCTTGCCACCCTGCAGGCCTCCCCCGACGGCCAGCACCTCTCCGTCAACGGCACCACCCTCGACCTGCACCCAAACGAGCCTCTCACCCTCTTCGTTGATGGCTCCGTCTTCGAGCTCTTCTTCGGCACCCGCGCCGCCCACACCTTCCGTGCCTACCCGCAACTGTCACCTAATCCCACCCTTACCATCACCGCCATCGGGTCGCCAACAAACCTCGCCGCCCACACCGTTCAAGCCATCTCTCCCGACCGCCTTACCACCTGAGTCCCGCGACGTGCAACGTACACTGGGTCTGCCCGGCAACCTCCAAGGACCCCAGACCGTTCCATGATTCGTGATCTTGAACACGGCACTCCGCCAGAGTCACAACACGCCAACGTCTGCATCGTCGGAGCAGGAGCGGCAGGCATCCTGCTCGCCGTCGAGCTCTCCCGTCTCGGCAAGTCCGTCCTTCTGCTGGAAGGCGGTGGCCGCGACGTCGAAGAGCCCTCGCAGGATACCTACAAGGGCGAAGTCACCGGGGTAAAGCACGATGGCATTCATGTCGGGCGCTTCCGTGCCACCGGCGGCAGCACCAACCGCTGGGGCGGCCAGATCCTCGAGCTCGACGACATCGACTTTCTCAGGCGGCCAGGCGTCCAGGGCAGCGGCTGGCCGATCCCGAAATCCGATCTCACCCCGCACTACGCCCGCGCTATCGAGCTGGAAGGCCTTGCCAGCAGCACCCTGAACGACACCGCAGTGTGGAAGGAGATCGGCCTCCCCACGCCCGCGTTCACCAGCCTTGACCCCTTCTTCTCCCGCTGGTGCCCCGAGCCCAACTTCGCGCGTCTCCACCGCGACACGCTCGAAGGCAACGCCGCCGTCACCGTCTGGCTCCATGCCAACGCCGTCGATATCACCTGGGAGGACGCCCGCTTCCGCTCCGTTCGCTGCCGCACCCTCTCCGGCATTGAGGCGACCTTCACCGCCGACGAGTTCGTCTTTTGCCTTGGCGGTATTGAGAGCTCTCGCTTCTTCCTGCAACCCCGCCCCTCCGCCGGCCCCTGGCAGCGCTCTGGTCTGCTCGGCCGCTACTTCCAGGACCACATCATCTGCGCCGGCGCCGTGATCGAGCCGACCGACACCCGAAGCCTGCATAACACCTTCGACAATGTGTTCAGCCGTGGTTACAAATATCAGCCCAAGCTGCGCCTTGCACCCGCACAGCAAGCCGCCGCCGGCACCCTCAACGTCGCTGCCACCGTCTCCTTCCTCGGCGACTCCGACCAGATCCTCGGGCAGCTGAAGGAGACCGCGAAACGCCTGCTGCGCGGCCGCTGGCGCGAAAGCAAGCCCAGCGAAGTTCTCTACGCCCTGCGCCACTCCCCCCTGCTCGCCCGCCAGATCTATCGCTACAGCGTCCAGCACCGCGCCTTCAACCCGCCCGGCGGCGTCATCGAGCTGCTCGTCCACTGCGAGCAGGAGCCAGAGTCCAAGAGCACCATCACTCTCGCTGAATCGCGCGACTCGCTCGGCCTCCTGCGCACCCGCCTCAACTGGCAGGTCTCCGAGCACGAGCTCCGCTCCATCCGCACCCTCACCGAAGTCGCCACCACCTCCCTCGCTCACCTCGGCCGCGTCGTTCCCGATCCCGACCTCATGGCGCTCGATCTCCGCTTCATCGAGCGCTGCGGCGATGGCTACCACCACATGGGCGGCATGCGCATGAGCACCTCGCCCGAGACCGGCCTCGTCGACACCGACCTCCGTCTCCACGGCACCGACAACGCCTATATCTGCTCAAGCGCCGTCTTCCCCACCTCCGGCTTTTCCAACCCCACCCACACCCTGCTCGCCCTCGCCATCCGCCTCGCCAACCACCTGAGCTAAGCTCACCCGCAGGAGCCCCGCATGGACACCATCACCGTCGCCTCTACCGGCCGCACCACCACTCGCCTCGGCTTCGGCGGCTCCAGCATCATGGGCGCGCTCGGCCGTGCTGATTCGCTCCGCATGCTCGAGGCCGCCTTCGACGCCGGCATCCGTCACTTCGATACCGCGCCCATGTACGGCTATGGCGAGGCCGAGTCCTGCCTCGGCGACTTCCTTCGTCGCCATCCCGGCCAGTGCACCGTCACCACCAAGTACGGCATCCCGCCCGCGCCCGGCAGCCCGCACAAGCGTCTCGCCCGCGCCATCGCCCGTCCGCTGCTCAAGGCCTTCCCCTCGCTCAAGCAGCGTCTCGCCAGACCCTCACCGGCCCCCACTCCGACCACCGCCACCACCACCGCGCCCTCACCCGAAGAACACAAATCGACCTTCACCGCCGCCGAAGCCAAAGCGTCACTCGACCGCTCGCTCGCCGCGCTCAGGACCGACCGCATCGACGTCTGGCTGCTCCACGAGGTCACCGCAGACGAACTCCGAGACGACAATCTCCTCCGCCTGCTTGAAGACTCGGTGAGAGCCGGGACGATCGGCACCTTTGGCGTCGGTTCCGGAGGCGACAAGATCCCCGATCTGCTCGCGCGAGCGCCCGAGTACTGCCGCACCGTCCAATTCGAGTGGTCCGTCCTCGATCCCATCCCCGCAACCGGCAGCACCTTCCGCATCCATCACCGCGCCCTTACAGACAACTTCCGCTCCCTCCACGCAGCCCTCGTCGCCGACCCC
>CAXTCB010000099.1:8150-9331 GCA_964242875.1 uncultured Acidobacteriaceae bacterium | reverse complement strand
CGTCATCACCGCAATGCCAGCAGGCCGTGCGCCCAGCAGATGCTTTACCGCGGCACGATGTTGCTCGGGCGAGAAGTTCGTCGCCATCAGAGAGATTTGATATCCGTGGCGGGCTGCCTCCTCCTCAATCGCCTGCGCCGTCTCGGCAAAGAACGGATTCTGCAAGCTCGACACGATCACGCCCAAGGTCTGCGTTTGTCTGCGAGCCAGGTTGCTCGCATATAGATCAGGCTGGTACCCCAGCGAGACAATTGCCTCCTGCACCCGCTCGCGCGTCGTTGTGCTCAAGCGTCCGTTGCCGTTCAGCACTGCCGAGACAGTTCCAAGCGACACCCCCGCCAGCCTGGCAACATCGCCAATCTTGGGCCGCGCCTGCGCACGCCCACTCGCCGTGCCCTTGCTGCCGCGCGACGCGCTTGGGGTAGGAGTCACATCGTAAGAGTACCGTTTCCATCGGCCGCTGGCTCGCTTCATTCTTGAACTCGTGGCCTGATGGCTCCGTCTTTACTAACTCCGGCACAGGCTGCGACAGAAACGGATTTGGCACGAGCAAGTTCAACACCACGCATCCCGTCCGGTTTCTGGTCGATCTTTACTTTGCCTTTGGAGACAGACGCTACCTCAAGGCCGCGGAGGCCGCAGGAGAGTACGCCTACGTGCATACGACCCAGGCCAACGCCTATGTCGGCGGTACTCCGGATAATGGCAACACGGTTATAAGAGGCTGGCGCGGAGGCATTGCACGCCTTTCTGGCGCTCTACGATGCAACCGGCAACGCGCGTTGGCTGCATGCTGCGGAGGCGGCTGCTGATTATGTAAAAACGTGGATGTATGCCTGGACCTTTCCACTCGCGGATGCCTCGTCGGCCTACGCCCACGCCGGCGCGTTAGGCTCCAGCCTCATCGCCACGGGGCAGTCCGGCGCAGATACTTTCCTCGCCTTTGAGGCGTATGACTTCTACCGCCTGCATCTGTTCCGGGATGATGCGAAGAATCATTACCTTAATGTCGCTCAGTTTCTGGCGAACAACACGGAGCTCTCTACGCAGGTCAGCGGTGTTGCCGCCCAGCAGTTCGGATACAGCTACGACGGCCTGGTCGGAGAAGCGACCGACTTCTCCTTTCTCCGCTACCTGGGCAGCAACAGCACTATCTCGTGGCTTCCCTGGCTGACGGAAGC
>CAXTCB010000099.1:1971-8050 GCA_964242875.1 uncultured Acidobacteriaceae bacterium | reverse complement strand
AGCGCCTTCGGGAAAATGTGGAGACCCATCCTGTACCCGGAAGCATCGGTTGGGGTACCGGCTCGCAGCGTGCGAACCCCTAGCTTCAAACTGCCTGTCAGACGACCGACTCCCTTCCGTGGGTGGCAGGGCTAGCCGCCGACTGACCGCAGAAGCGCGAACGCCGTCATCACCGGATCCTCGGGGAAGAGCCGTGGCGAAGGTGGCCTTCCGCCGAGTTGATGCCGCTCCCAGATGCTTTCCACAGACGCAGGCGCCGCGTTGGTCGCGGTGGCCGCTGACGGATCCTTCCTAGCCACATACAGGCTGATGATCGAACCAGCTGCACAGGCTTCCGATCAACGCGCAGCACCAAGGCTCCGGTACACTTACGCTGTATGCCGGTTGAACCTCTTCATCGCTGCGCCGTCACCGTTCTCGATGGAAATCCGCTGCTTGAGCGCGTGTATCCGGCTCCGACTCGAGAGGCGAGAACAGCCTTTCAGCGGGATCGAGAGCGCATTGTGCAGTCCCGTGCATTCCGTCGGCTTGCTGGGAAGACCCAGGTGTTTACCAGCCGAGCGTCCGATCATTTTCGCTCGCGGCTGACCCACACCATAGAAGTGGCACAGATCGCCCGCGACGTTGCGGGAAGGCTTGGTCTCAACGAAGATCTCGTCGAAGCGCTCGCGCTTGTGCACGACATCGGGCATCCACCGTTCGGCCACGCAGGCGAACGAGCGCTCGATGAGTGTCTCCAGAGACATGGTCTGCGTTTCGACCATAACCTGCACGCACTGCGCATCTGCGAACACTTTGAGCAGCGCTATGCTGCGCATCGCGGCTTGAATCTCACTCTGGGTGTCCGCGAGGGGATCATCAAGCACTCGCGAGATTACCCGGCCGCGCAGTATCCGGGTCTGGCTTCTTACTTCCTAGATCTGCGACCGCCGCTAGAGGCCCAGATCATCGATCTGGCCGACGAGATCGCCTATCTGACGGCGGATCTCGACGACGGTCTTGAGTCTGGACTTCTTGAGATTGATCACATTCGCCAGCACGTCTCACTCTTTGAACGCTGTTTCACTATGGTTGACCGCATGCACCCAGCTACCAGCGAGAAATACCTCTTTAATGAGGCGCTGCAATGGATGCAGAACACTTTGACGGACGATCTTGCGAGCACCACTGCGGCGAATGTTGCTGCAATTGGCGCACACAGCCTGGATGACATCCGTCACCATCCGAAGCGGGTGGCGCTCTTCTCTTCTCCGGTGGAACAGCTGCGGCTGGAGGAAAAGCACTACCTTTATCAGACACTTTACTGCTGCCCGCACCTTACGCTCGAGCACGACAAGGCGGAAGAGGTCATCAAGGCGCTCTTCGATTTCTGGATCGATGATCCGGAGGAGTTGCCACGGGGCTATGTCGATGAAATTCCAGAGGAGGGGCTGGCGCGCGTGGTCGCGGATTACATCGCTGGGATGACGGATGGTTTCATCATGGACCAGTACGCTCACATCAAGCGTGCCGTCCGGCAGTAGTGCCGGACACCTGAGATGACGATGAATCCGCTACGATAGGCCGTATGATTTCCCATCAAAAACGCGCTCTCGTTACCGGAGGCGCAGGCCTTATCGGGTCGCATATCGTTGATCTTCTTCTTCGGGAGGGCTGGACGGTTCGCATCCTGGATAACCTGGAGCCCCAGACACACAAGCATGGCAAACCCGAGTGGGTGAACCCCGCCGCAGAGTTCCGCCACGGTTACGTGCAGGACGCCGAGACGATGCTAGCTGCACTCCGGGATATTGACGTTGTGTTCCATGAGGCGGCCTATGGCGGCTATATGCCGGAGATGGCCAAGTATGTCCTGGTGAACAGCTTCGGAACCGCGCAGATGCTGGAACTCATCCGTGACCATCAGTTGCCGATTTGTAAGGTGGTTGTTGCCAGCTCGCAGGCCGTCTATAGCGAGGGGGCCGCGAGTTGTCCGGAACATGGCGCCGTGGTTCCTCTTCTGCGGCCGGCCGAGCAGTTACGGTCTGGCGACTTCAGCGTGCATTGCCCGATCTGCGGTAAGCCAACGACATCCGTTCCCACGCCAGAGGCGACCCCCGGCGGTGGAGAGACGGTCTATGCCCTGACCAAGGTGGATCAGGAGCGGCTTGTCCTGCTCTGGGGCAAACAGACGGGCATTCCTGCCGTGGCCCTTCGATATTCCTGTACGTACGGCCCGCGGCAGTCGCTCTTCAACCCCTACACTGGTGTCATCGCCATCTTTTGTACTCGCCTGCTCAATCATCAGCAGCCCATCATGTACGAGGACGGCGGCCAGACGCGGGATCTCTGCTTTGTCGAAGATATCGCCCGAGCGAACCTCATGGTGGCGACCACGGACGCGCTGGATGGTCTGCCCGTGAATGTGGGCAGCGGTCGCGCCACCAGCGTGCGCGATCTTGCCGGGATCATCGCGAGCCAGCTTGGCATTGATCTCGCTCCTCTCGCTCGCGGGGAGTTTCGCCCGGGAGAGATCCGGTCGCTCATCTCGGACATCAGTCGTATCCGCACAATCGGGTACGAACCACAGACGACGATTGAGCAGGGAATCGCCCGCTACGTGAGTTGGATCAGGACCCAGGGCTCGGTGGAGGACTACTTTTCGAAGGCAGAGGCTGGGTTGCGCGCGAAGGGAATTGTCCAAAGCGTCGGCGCCTAAGTTCTGAGCAGTCATCTCGCAGAGAAGGAAGGGCTGTGCCGCCCTCGACATTTTCTGTCATCCCTTCGTCAGGTCTGTGCGTCTATTCCGCAGGAGCCTTGGTGCCGTTCGGGATGCTTTCGCCGCGCTTTCACACGTTCTCACGCAGCAGCGTCAGGCATGCGTCCTGGCTGTCGGGGCTATCTCTGTTGCTGATCGTCGCTCCACGGATCACCGCTCAGACGGCGTCAGAGCGCGGCGCGACGACAGTATCTGGCAAGGTTCTAAACGCAAGAACCGGGGCGCCGATGGCAAGGGTGCTGGTGCAGGCGAATGGTCGTGCCATTTTCACGAGCTCCGAAGGCCGGTTTCAGTTCACGGATCCTGGCGGCATAAGAAGCGTCCAGTTCACCAAGCCCGGATTTTCTCTAAGTCCCGAGCAGCGGGATCCAGAAAGAGTGATGCTGAACGCGACAGCGGCTGAAGCAAATCTGGACGTCGAACTCTGGCCGGAGGCGATTCTTTCCGGCACCATCACCTCGCCCGAAGGCGATTCGCTGCCACGCATCACCGTAAACGTGCAGCGGACCCTCTTCCAGAATGGAACACGACAATGGCTGCCTTCGGGCTCCACGCAGACCGACGCGCACGGCGGTTTTCGCATACCCGTGCCCGCCGGAGACTATGTGCTTCAAACAAGGTATGCGGCCCCGGATGTCAGCCGAGGCCTCGCCGTCCTTCCGGTGCAGCTACCCTCGCATCCCTCGGAGGACAGCGCTGGAAGCGTTCACCTTGCAAGCGGGCAAGAGCTTCACTTTGATCTTCATCCGCAACTCGCCAAAGCCTTCCACATCACGGTTCCGCTTGAGGGAAACTACGCACAACGAAGTCCGTCTATCACACTGACTACGGCGACGGGCGCGACTTATCAGCCTTTCCGACGCGTGACCCCGGAAGGGGTGGCGCTTGATCTTCCCTCCGGTGTCTACCGGCTGGCGGCGCGGCTGCCCTCGCCGGAGGGCGAGCTGGCCGGCCACATGGTGCTCACCGTTCCTGAACAGGACTCCGTTGCACCCACGCTGCACATGGACCTCGTGCCTGCCGTACCCATCGTTGTCACAGCGGATGCCGCGGCCGAGACGAACACCGCTGGAGGCATTTCACTCCCGCCGGACGGCTCTGGTCTCAACTTGCAGCTGAACCCGATCGAGCCCTCTTTGAACGACGGTGGCGGTCAAGCCATACGTGCAAACGGGCGGGGCCCCGCAGGAAGCACGTTCAGCGCTCCTGCCGGAGCGTATCGACTGGCGGGCGGAGAAGCAGCCGGGTGGACGATCCTTTCGGCGGCATACGGCGGAGTGGACTTACTGCGAGCGCCATTCGTTGTTGGTCCAAATGTCGGTGCGGAACCGATCCGCATCGTAGTCGGCCGAGCGACCGGGTCAGTAGCGGGAGTCACCCTGCTCGCCGGTGTGCCCACCGGATGCTGGGTGGTCTTCGTCGCGGAGGCTGGAACATTGCCTCGCTTCTTCATTCGCCGGAGCGCGGACACGGGCGACTTCAACGTCTCCGGCCTGCCGTTCAGACGATTTCAGCTGCTCGCACTTCCACTTCTCTCGGCGGCTAACTTTGGGAATCCAGAGATGCTGAGTCAGTTCCAGACCTATGTCCAAACTGTTGCGGTGACTTCGTCCTCCTCGGCTGCCCTCACCTTGCAGGCCGTACCCGCGCACGAGTTGTATCCATGAAACATGCCATTGTGTGCGCAATGGCTATGCTTTCGGTGACGTACCCTGTTGCAACCCCACTGTTTGCCCAGGGTGCAACGGCTCCAGCAATTCACCTGACTGGCGTGGTGCTCTCCGAGCGCACCAACGCTCCCGTCCCGCGCTGCCACGTCTCCCTTCGTCCGGAAGGGCGAAAGGGCGAGCGCAGACGCGGTGGCCAGGCTGGTGAGGCGCGCACCACGGAGACAGATGCCCAGGGACGCTTCTTCTTCGATCTTCCGTCTGAGGGCCGATGGCAGCTCAGCGCCTCGGCAGGTGGCTTTCGCACGCAGTTCTACAACGAACATGGAGGCTTCTCAAGCGCGGTTGTCGTTCACTCGGCTGCACTCGTTCCATCGTTGGTATTTCATCTGGAACCCGACTCCAGCATCTCTGGCTACGTCCTTGACGAAGCTGCGGAACCAATACGACATGCCACTGTAACCTTGGAGGCTGCGGGTGTGACGACGACCGCATTTGCTAGACGGCAGCGTGCAACAACTGACGACCGGGGACACTACGAACTCGCGGAGATCGGACCTGGTACATACAAGGTGTCGGTACAGGCGATCCCCTGGTACACAAGTGGTGATGGTGGTCGCTTCAGAGGAGGCACCGCTCAGCCTCGCATCAACGATCCTGTCTTCGACGTGGTCTATCCGGTCACGTGGTATCCCGGTGTGCTGGATGCTGACGGCGCAGGAGAGATCAATCTGCATGCCGGCCAGGCTGAGCATGCGGACTTCAATTTAGTGCCGATCCCCGCCGCTCACCTTCGCCTCGCCGGGCGGGTTGGAAATGGTACAACTCCGGTTACAGTTCCCACCGTGGAGCGCTTGGAGAACGGCCAGATGACCGGAGTAGCGGTTCCGGTCTCCACGACTGGTGGGGGGACTGACTTTGGAGGTCTCGCCCCAGGTCTCTATCGCATCAACACGCCCCAGCCAGATGGAGGCGCAACAACAGCCTTCCTGCACGTGGCTGCGGGTGCAACGATCTCTTTGGCGGGAGTGGATCCGGCTGGTACGGCGAATGTCGTCTTCAGAGTCGCCAACGAAGAGATCTCCTCCCGTGTGCAGATCAACCTCACTGACGTGTCGACGGGGACTCTCTTCACGAACTTTTCCGGAGCGCCGTTTGGCCTCCGGCGTCGCCCGCAAACGCAGCCCAACTTCGGGACTGGCACTCCGCCTCTCGAGCGAACCATCGATGTCCCTGCTGGGCGGTACCAGATCACCTTAGCCGGAGACCCGGACCTTTATCTCAGGTCCATGACAGTCAATGGGGAAGCGATCGCGGGCCGGGTAATTACGCTTGCGGGCGGCCCCGCAGCCCTCACGCTCGATGTGCTACGCGGCCGCGCCTCCGTTACCGGCCACACACTCATCGCTGGGAAACCGGTCGATGGCGCCATGGTCATGCTTGTACCGACCACGTTCGGGCAAGCGGGATCCATCGATCTTCTGCGTCGCGACCAGAGCAACACGGATGGCAGCTTCGAGCTTGAGGATGTGATCCCAGGGGACTACATCCTCATCGCGATCGATAGAGGATGGGAGATCAACTGGCATGATCCGGCCACTCTGAATCGTTACCTGGTGCACGGTACGCCGCTCTCGTTGCAGCCGCGCAGCAC
>CAXTCB010000099.1:0-1871 GCA_964242875.1 uncultured Acidobacteriaceae bacterium | reverse complement strand
CCGCGAAGTGAAGGTCTTGCTTTCCACCCCGCTTGACGCGAAACTGGGCTACCGTAAAGGCTGCTTCGCCGACAAGCAGTTCAGCCATTTCACCGCAGTCGACAAAGAGCAACAGCTCGAAGACGCGCTGATGCTGGAAGACCCCAATACCGATCTCTCGTTCGCCATGGAGATCGATTCCTTCAACTCAATCGCGCTGAGTACCTTCCACCCAAAGTCTTCCTTCTGGCGAGCACCTGTGTGCCTGGTGCCATCACCCTCTTCTGACACGTTCGCTCACCGTCTGTTGCAGCCTCGCAGGTAAGAAGCTGCCGGCAAAGAGAAGGCATTACGACCAGATCACGCTGTTTCCCTACATCGTCACTAGGGAAGCTGTCTCGAGACATGCGACAAGCTAAGCGGGATCCTGAGACACAGCTAGGATGAAAATAGTTCAGAAGGGAAGTCGTCGTGCTCGGTCCTGCCTTAACCCGTACTCCGCTGCTCGTCATCGTTGCAGTGAGCATTGTGTTGATGCTCATCCGGCCCCGACGCATTCCGGAGGTGTATTGGGTTACAGGCGGAGCCCTTCTGCTTCTAGCGCTACGACTGATCCCGCTCAAGCTTGCCGGCAGGGCCGTGGCAGAGGGATCCGATGTGTATCTCTTCCTCGTCGGCATGATGCTGTTGTCTGCGTTGGCGAAGGAACACGGCGTCTTCGATTGGGTATCCTCCGCAGCTGTTCGTGGAGCAGGCGGCTCCTCGGCGCGGCTCTTCACTCTGGTGTACGGAATAGGCACACTGACGACGATTTTTATGTCGAATGATGCGACCGCCGTTGTTCTCACTCCAGCGATTCTTGCGGCCGTGCGCAAAGCCAAGGTCGAACCGCTGCCGCACGTCTTCGCCTGCGCACTGATCGCAAACGCAGCCTCTTTTGTCCTTCCCATATCGAATCCGGCCAATCTGGTCGTCTTCCATCAGGGGATGCCCCCACTCGGCGACTGGATGCTGTCCTTTGGCTTGCCCTCTATCCTGTCTATTGTTGTCACCTATCTGGTTATGAGGCTGGTCTTTCGCAGAGCTCTGCAGCGCAGGATCGAGGAGGAGGTTCAGCCGGAATCGCTCAAGGCGAACGGCAAGCTGGTTCTGGGTGGTCTGGGTTGCGTGATCGCGGTGCTGTTGACCGCCTCTGCCTTCGACAGGGATCTTGGCTTGCCCACATGTCTCGCTGCTCTTGTTGTGGCTGCGGTAGTGTCAATCAAGGCAAGGAGCAATCCACTCAAATTGGCCGAGGAGATCAGCTGGGGAACGCTGGCGCTCGTGGCCGCTCTCTTTGTGATGGTGAATGCCGTCGAGAGCGTCGGCGCGCTACGAGCGACGCAGGACACTCTCCATTGGGCCGAAGGACTGGTTCCCGCGGTCGGGGCACTTGTGGTGGGATTCGTCGTCGGTGTCGCAAATAACCTCGTCAACAATCTCCCACTTGGCTTGATTGCCGGAGGCACTCTTCAGGCGGCGCATACGAAAGGTCTCCTCGCGAACGCGGTTCTTATAGGAGTCGACCTTGGACCAAACCTTTCTGTGACTGGCTCTCTCGCCACCATCCTGTGGCTGTTGGCACTCCGGAAGGAGAAGATCGAAGTGAGTCTCTGGAGATTTCTCAAGGTTGGGGCAATCGCGATGCCTGCAGCTCTCCTTGTCTCCCTATGCGGAGCAATCCTGACGCAACTTCTCTACAAACCACACTGAAGGCCGTCTTCTTCTCCGACAAGAGGTCAGCCGAGGAGATGAGTCGAATTCGTCGGAGCCCTTAACGGCACGCGGACATCCGTAGTGCCTGGACCAGGAGCAGCGTTCGACCGCACCGCAGATGAGAAGCGAACCGGCGT
>CAXTCB010000098.1:0-9380 GCA_964242875.1 uncultured Acidobacteriaceae bacterium | reverse complement strand
GACCGAGGATCAGTACACGGAGCTGAAGAGTACGTGGGACTGGATGCAGCGGGATTTAGCGAGTCGATCGAAGTATGGAGAGTTACGGATCGCGGAGCAGAGCGGACACTACATCCACATGGACCAGCCGGAGTTGGTGGTCAAGGCGATTCGCGATGTTCTTGAGAGAGCGGGAGTGTGACGCAATCGCAGATTAATGGGTGCGGTCTACCAGATACTGCGCGATAGCTTTGAGGTTGTCGGCAGAGGGACCGAAGGGTTCAAGAGCGGCGAAGGCATCAGCAACGAGCTGCTGGGCGTCGCGGATGGAACGATCCATCCCGAAGACAGCGGGCCAGGTGGCTTTGGTGACGGCGGTGTCTTTGCCGGCGGTCTTGCCGAGCTGTGCGGACTCCTGCGTGATATCGAGGACATCGTCGACGATCTGGAAGGCGAGGCCGGCGTTCTGGCCAAAGGTGCGAAGGCGATCGATGGCGTCGTGAGAGGCGCCGGCGATGTGACCACCGGAGACGATCGAGACGGTGATGAGAGCGCCGGTCTTGGCGCGGTGGATCTGTTCGACGAGCTCGGCGGTAGGGAGCTGACCTTCGGATTCGATGTCGACGACCTGGCCGCCGATCATGCCGGGCGCCTGGCCGGCGGGGAAGTCGAGGTCGACCTCGACGGGGGCAGGGCCGACGCCTGTTCCGACCGCGCTCGCGATTTCCTTGAGGATGTCGATGGTGGTGATGGCGGGGCAGTCGAGACGCGCGATGGTGTGGAAGGCGAGGGTCTGGAGAGCGTCGCCGGCGAGGATAGCGATGGCGTCGCCGAAGACCTTGTGGCAGGTGGGCTGCCCGCGGCGGAGGTCGTCGTTGTCGAGCGCGGGCAGGTCGTCATGAATGAGCGAGTAGGTGTGCAGCATCTCGATCGCGGCGCCGAGTTCGACGGCAGCCTGCTCTGCCGGAATGGCGGATGGGCCGAACTGACTGGCCAGCTTCCAGGCTTCATAGCAAAGCACCGGACGCAGCCGCTTGCCGCCGGCAAAGACGCTGTGGCGCATAGCCCGGTGAATCGAGTGGGGCGCAGTCTCAGGAGAGGGCAGAAGCCGCTCAAGCGCCTGGTCCGTTCGCTGGGCGCCGGTGAGGATGAGCTCTTGTACGTGCGATGCCATGAAGCCTTGATGATACCCGAGGGGAAAAGGTCTCAAGCGGACCAGGTCCGGGCGGGTTTATGCAGACGGAAGTTTTCTTCGGCGCAGGCTGAGCCCTGCAAGGAGGCAGACGGCGGTACCGGAGACGCAGTCCGCGACGATCTCCGCGGCCGGGTTGTGTTGCGAGACGACTATTGTTTGCTGGCCTGCTGGAAGCGGAAGCGTCAGGAGGCCGTCGGCGCGATGGTCGCGGTCCTGATCGACGCGACCGTTGCGCGTAACGCGCCAGGTGGGATAGTCGCGGAGGTTGAGGATGAGCCGCGATGGCGCGGCGAGGTCCAGATGCAAAGAAAGAGGAGAGCGACCGGGAGAGGCGGACGCGGGAGGCGGTGTGTCGTCGTTCACGTTGAAGGGCAGAAGGCGGAAGGGCGGGTTGTTGTCTCTCAGGGAGTCGTTGTCGGCCGAGGCGGGAGTGTATTCGTCGGTGGGATCTTCGCCGGTGCTGGAGTGAAAGAGTGCGAAGCGGGACTGCGGAGTGTCTTCGAGATCACAGACCTGGTGGAAGTGCCGAAATGAGGACTGAACGAGAAGGACGGGAACAGCAAGGCTGAGAACGGCGAGAGGGATCCTGGAGAGTTGCAGTGAGCGGACGGATAACGCGATTGCAAGTGCGGCGACGGGTGCGAGCAGAGCGAGAAGGCGCCAGGGAAATTGCAGGAAGGCCAGTTGTGGCAGGTGGTGCCAGAGCGGGAGGCTGGGTGGCGTGAGAAGAAAGGCTATGACTGCGGCGAGGGAGAGAAGCAGAGCAAGAGGTGTTGGGAGAGCAGCGCGTTGCCGAATGTTCGCGCGAAGGACGGTAACGATGCAGGCAAAAATGGTGACGGCGAGCAGAAGAAGAGCGAGGTCGCTGGCGGTGTGAAGAACGGCGTCATGAAAGCTGTCGGAGGTGTGATGGAAGAGCGTGTTGTCGTCTGGCCGGAGGCCGGGAAGGATGGCCATGGAGATCTGGACCCAGGGACGTTCCAGCAGCGCAGGAACGAGATAGAAGGCGGCGAGAGCGAAGGCGAGCAGGCTGGCCGCGGTAGTGCGGACGACAAGCGCGCGCGCGTTCCTACGGTCGGGCTGAGATCGGAGTGCGGGAAGAAGTCGAAGAATGAGCAGCAGAGCGACGGTGTAGGAGCCGATCACAGCAGCGGGAGCGTTGGTGAGCCAGAGCAGAGCAAGTGGGATCGCGATTGCAGGTAGGCTGGCTGGGGCGGATTTATCGAGTGGGGTCGGGAGCATGGCCGCGAGCAGAAGGGGGAAGAGCGGGGCGGCGAGGAGCTCGGCGAAGGCGGAGCGCTCGTAGGCGGTGAAGAGGGTGTAGGGATTCGTGCAGTAAAGTGTTGCCGCGAGGGTGGCGACCGTGGGTGAGACGAAGCGTCTTGCGAGCCGATGCATGGAGAGGCCGGCGGCGGTGAGAGCGATCCAGACGTAGAGGATCGGTGTGAGCGCGAAGGCCTGGTCTGGTTTGAGCGCGGTGAGGTGTGACAGTGCGGACGCAAACAGGGTGAGAAGGGCGCCGAGGGTCCAGGAGAGTGGCGGGTAGAAGACGAAGCGCGGCTCCCCGGCTCCGAAGGCTGGGGTGAAGGCCCATCGTGGGTGCAGGGTTCCATGAGCAAACTGCGTGGCCGCCTCCTGCCAGCTGAGGAGATGGAAGCTGAGGTCGTGGCCGCAGGACGGGCCATTGAGGATGAGCGGGAGAACGGCGATGAGGGCGGCGAGGGGAACGAGGAGAAAGGGCAGCCAATCGCGGTTCTGCATGGAGGAAGGCTATCGCATGCCGGTGTGTGAGGACGCGGGCGTCGACGAGCGCTCAGACTGGCCGTAGCGGCAGATGAGGAAGAGACGGGAGCTCAATGTGGATCGGATCCGAGGGACGAAGCAAGCCACCAGCGAGCACGATGGCCATAACGCCGGCTCGGGGAGAACGAGTTCCGGGCACGAAGGAGGCTTTCATGAGACCGGGGCGGAGGGTGTCCATCTGGCGGCACGGAGAGCGAAGGCCAGTGAGCTCGATGACGGCTTCCGAGCCGAGGCGAAGCCGCGTGCCGAGAGGCAGGTTGATGAGATCGATGCCGCAGGTGGTGATGTTCTCGCCGAACTCACCGGGAAGGATGGGAGGAGAGGCTATGCCGGAGGAGGAAAGATCTGCCAGGAACTCTGCAGTGAGAAGGTGCACCTGCATGCGGTTCGGAGCGGACGGATTACGCCGGGCAAGGTAGCGATGGCGTACGGTCGCGCCGCAATGGGCGTCGCCTTCGACACCAAGGCCGGTCAAGAGGCGAATCGAGCCTTGAGGCTGCTTGGTAAAGGTGTGGGTCGGGCTGCGATGAACGGCGACAACGGCGGGTGTGGGCATGGCTGAGGAGATTGCCCGCGCGCCCAAGTGACGAAGGCGCGCGGGTCTCTCTGCTAGTGGAGTTGTGCGGTTTGGCGGGAGGCGGGCATGTTGTCTGCGAACCAGGCCAGCTCGCGCTTGGTCCGGTCGGCGATGTGCGCCGGGTCACGGAAACCATGCCCTTCGTTTGGATAGATGACGAGCTGAGTCTTCACGCCTTCGGCGCGAAGGGCGTGCCAGAACTCGAAGGACTGGGGAGCGGGGCACTCACCATCGCGGTCCCCGACAATGACGAGGGTGGGGGTCGTGACTTTCTTGATGAACTCGATGGCCGAAGACTTGGCATAGACGGCGGGGTCGTCATACACACTGGCGCCGAAGAACGGGGTCATCCATTGATCGATGGAGTTCTCGCCATAGTAGCTCTTCCAATCGGAGATGCCAGCGCCGGCGACTGCGGCGTGAAAGCGATGGGTCTGCGTGACGGCAAACATGGTCATGAAACCGCCATAGCTCCAGCCAGTCAGACCCTCCCGATCGCGATCGACAGAGACTTTTTTCTCGATCACGTCCATGCCCGCGAGGATGTCGCGAAGATCGCCGTAGCCGAAGTCCTTCATGTTCGCCTGCGTGAATTTTTCGCCTTGGCCGAAGGAGCCGCGTGGGTTGGGCTGAAAGACAAAGTAGCCGGCCTCGGCGAAGGTAGATTGGGTGCCGTAGCGTGCGCCGATGGAGGCGGAGGGACCGCCATGCACACTGACGATCATCGGGTATTTGCGATGGCTGTCGTAGTTATTGGGATAGGTGAGCCATCCCTGAACATGGAAGCCTTCGTTGGTCCACTCGATGGATTCGGTCTTTGCCTGAGCGGCTTTGACGGCGTCGTTGAGATGCGTGATTTGCTTGAGCGAGCCGACCGGACCGGCCCAGACCTCGGGTGGTGCGTCAAACGAGGATCGGATCACGGCGATGTCGCCGTTGCGTGACGTAGAGACGGCGTCCTTGATGCCGCCCGAGGAGATGGATCCCAGATAGCGGAGATCAGGTTCCTTTTCGTCCGAGAGCGTCCTGGTGTTCAGGCGGAACAGATGCGTAAAGCCGCGGGCATCCTCGGAGACCTCGAGACTGTGATCATCGATCCAATGAAACCAGGCCGGGCTGGCGGGGCGGTCGGGAGTAAGATTTTTCGGATCGCCGCCGGTCACCGCAATCGTGTAGAGGTCACCGCCTGTTGAGCCCTGATCACTCATCAGGCCACCGATGAAGGCGATCTCTTTGCCGTCGGGGGAGAAGCGTGGGACAGCAATCTGCAGGCTATGGAGCGGGCCGGAGATCTTGTTCGTGTCCAGGATGGACTGAGGCTGGGATCTGGGATTGAGAGTCTGGGTGTAAAGCTGGGCGATCCACCAGGTGTTCTCTCCGGGTGGGTTTGCGGCGACATAGGCGAGCGAGCCCGAGTCGGGGGCCCAGTCAAACTCGTACACATGAAGCGAAGCGGGTGAGATGGAGACGGTCTGGCCAGTGGCCAGACTGGCGGTTGCGACGCGTTGGACCTCGACGCCATCTTCTCCGATGACGCCGGACCATGGCTTCATCGCATCGAGGGCTCCGGCGGAGCGGGTGGCGTTCTCGACGAAGAGGAAGCCAATCTGCTTGCCGTCGGGAGACCAGGCAAGCTCCTGGAGGTTGCCGGAGACGTGGGTTAGCTGGCGGATTTGCTTTGAGGCGGGCGCATAGAGAAAGATCTGCTGCTGACTGGAAGCGGGGGCGGCCCCACAGGTCGAGAGGAAGGCCAGCTGGGTGCTGTCGGGTGACCAGACCGGAGCGGAGTTCGAACACGTGCCGGCCGGGGAGACGCTCCGCGGGGATGTGGGATGGGCGAGTTCGGTAATGGAGAGCTGGGCTGATCCGCGATTGCCCACGGTGTAGGCGATCAGGCGACTATCCGGAGAGATAGCAGCTGCAAGGGGAGTATGGAGGTGCTGTGCGGAGGGCTGGGCTGCGGAGAAGGTCGCGAGAAAGGAGGCAGCGGCAGTGAGGAAGACGGACCTGAAGGAGAGCGTCATATGGGGTCAGGCTAGCATGGGATGGGTGCTGAGAAGCAGAGCGGAGGTCGGCGGCCTGGAGTGTTCTGTGCAGGAATGATCCAGGCGATCACGGCCTGACGTGGTCGCCTGCAAGGCAAACCGATTGACGTCTCACGTCTGGCTTGCTATCTTTAGAAGGTTCCGAGCGTATTCGGAGTGTCGGTTCTGTGCCTTGTCTTTGACGGGCCTTGACAACTCCAGGATAGTGACAAGGAACGAAGCATCCCGCACGGAACTCTCGAAGCGACTCTGAGTCTTTTGGGAAGACCTTTGCGGCCTTTCGCATCGTGCACTGCGACACCCACCACCCAGGCGGGCTATGCGGGCCGAGGCAGCGAAGCGGATCCGGCGATGGAGTTTCCTCCCTGCGTCCGGCTCTCGTGGTCTGCTCTCCACGGAAGTGTTTTGGGAAGTTGTGTTCTGGCTGTGGATGATTCATCCCAGTCCAACCGAGCGCGAGACCGCGTTCGGTTGCTGCATAGAGGCGCTATGCGGCAGGGCTCTACATGAGTTCGAGGATACCGTCGCGGCCTTTGACGGTGAGATTGCAAGAGTGGTTTTGAAGGAGATCGAGTGCCGACGTTCCATCAATTAGTGAAGCAGGGCCGCACGCCCACCCGATACAAGACGGCCAGCCCAGCACTGCAGGGTTCGCCGCAACGCCGCGGCGTCTGCACCCGGGTGTATACCCAAACTCCGAAAAAGCCGAACTCGGCGCTCCGCAAGGTTGCGCGTGTGCGGTTGACAAATGGGATTGAAGTCACGACGTACATTCCGGGCATCGGCCATAACCTGCAGGAGCATTCGATTGTGCTTATTCGCGGCGGCCGCGTAAAGGATCTTCCCGGTGTGCGATATCACGTCGTCCGTGGAACTCTGGACTCGGTGGGCGTGGCAAATCGTAAGCAGAGCCGCTCGAAGTACGGAGCCAAGCGACCGAAGGCCGCAGCCGGGAAGTAGAGCCTGGCTAGCCCTGGACGCACCTGGGCGTAGATGGCGGTTGCACTGTATTGGGTTTCACAGGTCCAGTCGCTTGAGAGGTCAACGGCGCTGGGGGAAGACGGAAGGAAGAGAGAGATGCCGAGAAAAGGGTACATTGCGAAGCGGGAGGTGGCGGCTGATCCTATCTACAGCTCCACTTTGGTTACCAAGTTCGTCAATTCCATGATGTGGGGCGGGAAGAAGTCGACTGCACAAGGCATTTTCTACGAGGCAATGACAAACCTCGAGCAGAAGGGCGGAGATGAAGCCCTGAAGCTGTTCAAGAAGGCGATCGAGAATGTAAAGCCTCTGCTTGAGGTGAAGAGCCGCCGTGTTGGCGGGGCGAACTACCAGGTACCCATTGAGGTGAACCCTGAACGGCGCACCTCTCTCGCGATCCGGTGGCTGGTGAACTATGGCCGCGCTCGTGGTGAGAAGGGCATGGTCGACAAGCTTACTGCCGAGCTGCTCGATGCGGCGAATGGCCGCGGAGCTGCGATGAAGAAGAAGGAAGACGTTCATCGCATGGCCGAAGCGAACAAGGCCTTTGCGCATTACCGGTGGTAAGCCTGCAGCCGGCACATTCTTTCTGAGTGACGAAGTAGATTACAGCGGGCAGAAGCTCGCAGAAGAGACACAAGACCGTGGCACGCACTACACCCCTAAATCGTTGCCGGAACATTGGGATCATGGCCCACATCGACGCCGGCAAGACGACGACGACTGAGAGAATTCTCTTTTATACGGGTATTACGCACCGTATTGGCGAGGTGCATGAAGGCACCGCGACGATGGACTGGATGGAGCAGGAGCAGGAGCGCGGCATTACCATTACGTCGGCCGCGACGACCTGTACCTGGAACGGCATTCGCATCAACATCATCGACACGCCCGGGCACGTCGATTTCACTGCTGAAGTAGAACGGTCTCTGCGCGTCCTTGACGGAGCCGTGGCCTGCTTTGATTCTGTGCAGGGCGTTCAGCCGCAATCAGAGACAGTCTGGCGACAGGCCAATAAATATAAGGTGCCGCGGATCTGCTTCATTAACAAGATGGATAAGGCCGGCGCAAACTTTGAGTATGCGACGTCGACCATTGTGCAGCGGCTGGGCGCTCGTGCCGTTCCCATCCAGTTGCCGATCGGGGAAGAGTCGAAGTTCGCCGGCGTCATTGATCTCGTCGAGATGCGGGCCATTCTCTGGCATGACGAGACCATGGGCGCCAAGTACTCGGTCGAAGAGATCCCGGCGGCCATGAGAGAGAAAGCCGTCGAGTTTCGCAATCAGCTGATTGAAGCAGTTGCGGATTCTGACGACGATGTGATGAATGCTTTCCTTGAGGGCGAAGAGATCTCAGCCGCGCAGCTCAAGAAAGCTCTGCGCAAGGCGACGATCGCCATGAACGTCTTTCCGGTTCTGGCGGGATCTTCCTTCAAGAATAAAGGTGTCCAAACCTTACTGGATGCGGTGGTCGAGTACCTTCCCAGCCCGCTTGACGTCCCGGCCATCGAGGGATCAAACCCGGACAACATGGAAGAGAAGAAGCCGCGCCCTGCTGATGACGCAGCCCCATTCGCGGCACTTGGATTCAAGATCATGACTGATCCATTTGTCGGTCAGCTGATCTTCATTCGGGTGTATTCGGGTCAGCTGAAGACCGGAGACTCTGTACTGAACCCGCGAACAGGGAAGACCGAACGCATCGGTCGCCTGCTGAAGATGCATGCGAATAAGCGGGAAGAGATTACAGAGATCCTGGCTGGCGATATCTGCGCCGCAGTCGGGCTCAAGAACCTGATCACGGGCGACACGATCTGCACAGACAAGGACCCGGTTGTGCTCGAATCGATCGACTTCCCGAAGCCAGTAATTGCGGTTGCGGTCGAGCCGAAGACCAAGGTGGACCAGGAGAAGATGGGCATGGCGCTGGCGAAGCTGGCGCAGGAAGATCCTACCTTCAAGGTGCATACCGATCCGGATTCGGCACAGACGATCATCTCCGGCATGGGCGAGTTGCACCTCGAGATCATTGTCGACCGCATGATGCGCGAGTATAAGGTTGAGGCCAATGTCGGCAAGCCGCAGGTGGCCTACCGCGAGACGATCCGCTCGAACGCGGAGGCTGAAGGGAAATACATTCGGCAGACAGGTGGATCGGGCAACTACGGTCACGCCAAGATCCGCATTGAGCCGAATGAGCCCGGTAAGGGTTACGAGTTTTCGAACGATACCAAGGGCGGCACGATTCCCAAGGAGTACATCAAGCCGATCGACCAGGGCATTCAGGATGCGATGTTGCGCGGCATTCTGGCTGGCTACGAGATGGTCGACATCAAGGTGTCGCTCTATGACGGCAGCTATCATGACGTCGATTCGAACGAAATGGCCTTCAAGATTGCCGGATCGATGGCGTTCAAAGAGGCTGCACGCAAGGCGAAGCCCGTGCTGCTTGAGCCAGTGATGGCGGTCGAGGTGACGGTTCCGGAGGAGTATATGGGAACCATCATCGGCGACCTGAACTCGCGTCGTGGCCGGATCGAAGGCATGGAGATGATTGGCGGTGTGCAGGCTGTCAAGGCAACCGTACCTCTCAGCAACATGTTCGGCTATGCGACGGCGATGCGCGGATCGACGCAGGGGCGAGCGAACTTCTCGATGGAGTTCAAGCAGTACGAGGAGGCACCGCGATCCGTCTCGGAAGAGATTATCGCCAAGGTCCAGGGCAAGGAAGACAAGTAGCCTCGCAGCATTTCAGTAGCTGGCCTTCAGGGCCATTAACATCGATTCAGGGAGAGGGTCAT
>CAXTCB010000097.1:0-9406 GCA_964242875.1 uncultured Acidobacteriaceae bacterium | reverse complement strand
CCGAGAGCTTCTCCCGCATAGAAAACCTCAAGGAACTCGCCAACGCCGCACAGGATGCGACCTCCCGCGGAGAGACGCTCGCTGACTTCCTCGATCACGCGGCGCTCGTCTCGGACGCCGATCAGTACTCTGCGGAAGCCCGCGTCACGCTGATGACGCTGCATGCCGCCAAGGGACTCGAGTTCCCGCTGGTCTTCCTCGCCGGCATGGAAGAGGGCCTGTTCCCGCACTCGCGCACGCTCACCGATCCCACCGGCCTCGAGGAGGAGCGTCGCCTCTGCTACGTCGGCATGACGCGCGCCATGGATACGCTCCTGCTCACCCGCGCCCGCTATCGTCGTCGTTATGGCAACGACATGCCCGAAGCCTCCATTGCCTCTCGCTTCCTCGAAGAAGTCCCGAGCCGGCTGGTCGAAGACCTGAGTCCCGCGCGTCCGCAGAACTCCTATGCCGACGCGGACGAGTACGGCACGCGCATGGCCGGCCGCGCCTACAGCACACCCTATCCACGCGCCGGTGGGCGAGGCGCGAGTGGCGAAGCTGGAGAACGCCACTACAGCTATGAAGATGAAGACCAGAGTGGCGGCAGCGGATCTTCGCGCACCGGAACCGCGAATCGCGGCTTCAATCCAGCCGGCTCGGGCAAGCTCGATAACGTCGCCAACTTCTTCGCAGCGCGCAACAAGCCTGCAGCCGGCGCGAAGTTCGGCCGTCCCAAACTCGAGGTCCACACCCCGGCCGGCAAGACCGGTCTGGGCAAGGGAACTCGCGTGCGCCACCCGAAATATGGCGAAGGATCCGTCGTTCAGCGGGAGGGAGACGGGGAAGACGCGAAGATTACAGTACAATTTCAGCTACACGGCGTAAAAAAGCTGGTGGAGAAGTTCGCCCAGTTGGAACGCCTCTAGCGTCCCATCGCCTCCAGGTTCCGAATCGAAGCTCCACGAAAGAAGCAAACACTTCCATGGCAAACACCAAGAGCATCACCGACACCGAAGAGCGTAAGAAGATCAAGCGCGCAGCCCGCAAAAAGGCAGCTCCCAAGGCTCCCCGCACCGGCGCCCGCGGCGAAAACAAGCAAAAGGTCAAGAAGGCAGCACGCGGCGCGTCCAAGCGATAGCGCAGCGGTAAGGGCCACTTCTGCGTCGCAGGGCACCGCGGCTGTCAGGAGTGGCCCCTGCTGTCTCCATCCCGCTGACCGCTTCCTGCTTCTCCTCCGGCGTACGTGCTGTAAGGTCTAAGAAACTGCATCCAGACTGTCTCGCCGAGGAGCCATCCCGCTGCCCCGTCAGATCTTCGCCACCAAGTCCATCGACAAACTCATCTCCGAGTCGGAGCGTCCCGAGCACGCACTCAAGAAGACGCTTGGCCCCGTCTCGCTCACGGCTCTCGGCATCGGCGCCGTCATCGGCTCCGGCATCTTCACCGTGATCGGCACGGCGATCGGTGGCAACCCCGCCGCGCTCGCCACCTGGGCAGACTCGCCCGTTCTCGATCTCCTCCTCGGCTGGCTGCACCACACCTCGGGCGCCATCGCCGGCCGCCCCGGCGCCGGTCCCGCGCTCGTTGTCTCGCTCGTCCTCGTCGCCATCGTCTGCGCGCTCACCGGCCTCTGCTACGCCGAGCTCGCCAGCATGATCCCCATCGCGGGCTCCGCCTACACCTACACCTACGCCACCCTCGGCGAGCTCATCGCCTGGGTTATCGGCTGGGATCTCATCCTCGAATACGCCTTCTCCAACATGAGTGTCTCGGTCGGCTTCGCCGCGCATCTGGTTGATCTCATGGATTGGCTCGGCCTGCACCTAAGCCCCAAGTGGCTTTCCCCCTCCTACCTGCCACTCGGCCTGCAGGATCTCGCCGGCCACGATATCTACACACCGGGCTGGCATGCCGGTTTCAACATCCCCGCCTTCCTCGTCGTGCTTCTGCTCACCATCGTGCTGGTGCGCGGCATCCGTGAGTCCGCCCGCACCAACAACGTCATGGTGCTGGTCAAGATCGCCGCCATCCTGGTCTTCTGCTTCGCCGGTCTCTCCTTCATCCACCCCGGCAACTACCATCCGTTCTCCCCCAACGGCTTCTCCGGCGTACTCGCCGGCGGCTCCATCATCTTTTTTACCTACATCGGCTTTGATTCCGTCTCCACCGCCAGCGAAGAGTGCAGGAATCCCCAGCGCGATGTGCCCACCGGCATCCTCGCCACGCTCATCGTCTGCACCATCCTCTATATGGGCGTAGCCGCCGTGCTCACCGGCCTGGTTCCGTGGCAGTCCGTCGCCGGTGACAGTGCCCCGGTCGTCAATGCACTCAAACGCGTCTCGCTCACGCCCGGCGGACATCCCTTGCATTGGGTCCGCTTGGCCGTGTTGATCGGCGCGATCCTCGGCATGATCTCCTCGATCCTCGTCTTCCAGCTCGGCCAGGCCCGCGTCTGGTTCGCCATGTCGCGCGATCGCCTGCTGCCGGACGCCTTCTCGCGCATCCACCCCAAGTTCCGCACGCCCGCCTTCGCCACCTGGTTTGCCGGCGTGCTCGTCGCCGTTCCCGCCGGCATGTTTGACGTCGGCACCTTCGCCGAGATGTCCAACATCGGCACCCTCTTCGCCTTCGTGCTCGTCTCCATCGGCGTCATCGTCCTTCGCTACAAAGACCCCGGCCGCCGCCGCGGCTTTCGTGTCCCGTTCGGCCCCGTCATTCCGGTTCTCTCCGTCCTCTGCTGCGGCCTGCTCATGGCCGGCCTGCCCGCCAAGACCTGGCTGCGCTTCTTCGTCTGGCTCTCCATCGGCCTGGTCGTCTACTTCACCTATAGCCGCAAGCGAAGTGAGTTCTACAAGGGCTGAAAGCGCGACGCGTGCAGCCCGGAGCCATGAGCTTCAAGCCGGAATCAACCCCTCCGACTTCATGCGATCAAATAGGTCAAAGAACGACTGCGGCGTCGCCTGGTAGGTCTCAAAGCCCATCCGCCGGCTCTTCGACATATCATTCACGCACTCGATCGTGCGCCCCAGATCGCCATCCGTGTGCCACCACGAAGCCAGCCGCCCTACATCGCTCTCCCGCAGCTGGTACTTCGCCGCGAGCTGTCCCCAGGCCTCCGTCGCAAACCCCATCCTCGCCTCGAGCGGTGCCGTACTCCCGGCCGGCGGCCCGTCCCACGCCACGCTAAAATACGCCGCCAGCTGCGGCCACAGCCATCGCCAGCGAAACACATCGCCGTTCACCACGTTGAACGCCTGGTCGCGCGCCGCCGGCGTCGTCGCCGCCCACTCCAGATGCTCCGCCAGCAGCCGCGCGTCCGTCACATCCGTCAGAAATCCCCACTGCGCCTCCGATCCCGGAAACACAAACCGCTCCCCGCGCTCGCGGCACAGCGTCGCATACACCGCCAGCGACGATCCCATGTTCATCGCATTGCCCACCGCGTAGCCCACAATCGTGTGCGGCCGGTGCACACTCCATCCGAACCCGCCTCGCTTCGCCGCAGCGAACAGCACATCCTCCTGCGTGTAGTAGAAGTTCTCTCCCGGCAGTCGCGGGTTGTCTTCACGAAACGGTGTCTCCGCCGCTCTCTGCCCGTAGGTCTCAAACGGCCCCAGGTACTGCTTGGTCCCGGTCACCAGCGCCGCATGTCGGATCGGTGAGTCCGCAACAGCCGCAAGCACGTTCTCGACGATGGCGCCATTCACCCGCACATTCTCCGCCTCCGTCTCATGCCGGATCCACGCACTCAGAAACACGTCCGTAGGCCTCTGTCCGGCAAGCGCCTCGCGCACAGCCGCGGGGTCGCGCACGTCAGCTCGCAGCCCACGCACACCATCCACCACCTGGGCTCCCCGTGAAAGCCCCAGCACCGTCCATCCGCGCGCGATCAGTCGTCGCGCCAGGTTCTGTCCCACAACACCCGTTGATCCCACGATCAACGCTGTTCGTTCCGCACCGCTCTGACCATCTCTCTGCATGCTTCTGTAGATGCGTGCGCCTCCGCTTTGACCCCTCAGCACGTTGACCTTCCCAAACTCCTCCTCCTACCGGTACCATCATCCGACCTGCGACCTGCACGAACGTACGTTCGCCCACTCGCCCTTTCTCCCCGATTCACTTTCCGCACGCACGAGGTGCTGATGTCACCGTTTCGCACGCCCGCTCTCGCCTTCTTCTTCGCCGCCGCCCTCACCGGCACCACGCTCGCTCTCGCCCAGGCTCCGCACCCCCTGACCGACGCCGATCGCCAGAAGATCGAGACCATCGTCCACGGGATGACGCTCGATCAGAAGCTCGATTACATCGGCGGCACCGGGTTCGCGACACGCGCCATTCCCTCCGCCCACCTGCCCGCGCTCGAGATGTCAGACGGCCCCTTCGGCACCCGCTCGAACGCCGGCTTTCCCTCCACCACCTACGCTGCCGGCATCGGTCTCGCCGCCAGCTGGGATCGTGAGCTCGCCGCCAGGGTCGGTGGCGGTATCGGCCGCGACGCCCGCGCCCGCGGCGTCCATTTCATGCTCGGTCCCGGCGTCAACATCTATCGCTCGCCGCGTAACGGCCGCAACTTCGAGTACTTCGGCGAAGATCCCTTTCTCACCTCGCAGATCGCCGTCGGCTACATTACCGGCATGCAGCAGCAGGGCGTCAGCGCCACCATCAAGCACTTCCTCGCCAACAACTCCGAGTACCTCCGCCACGACTCTGACTCCATCGTCGACGAGCGCTCTCTGCGCGAGATCTATCTGCCCTCGTTTGAGGCCGGTGTAAAGCAGGCCCACGTCGGTGCCGTCATGGACTCCTACAACCTCGTCGACGGTCATCACGCCACCGAGAACGGCACCTTCAACACCGACCTGCTTCGCAAAGAGTGGGGCTTCACCGGAACCCTGATGTCGGACTGGGTCGCCACCTACGACGCCGTGGGCGCTGCGAACGGCGGCCTCGATCTCGAAATGCCAACCGGCGCCTTCATGAACAAAGCCAACCTGGCGCCGGCCATCCAGGCAGGCACTGTCAGCCAAGCCACCATCGACGACAAGATCCGCCACATCCTCACCACCGCCTTCGAGTTCGGCTGGCTCGATCGCGACCAGCGCGATCCGTCTGTCTCCGTGATCGACGCGGAGGCCAACGCCGCCGCCCTGCAATCGGCTCGTGAGTCCGCCGTCCTGCTGAAGAACACCGGTTCGCTTCTGCCACTCAAGAAGTCACAAATCAAGAGCGTGCTTGTCGTCGGCCCGAACGCCTACCCGGGTGTTCCGGAAGGTGGCGGCTCCGCAGGCGTCGTTCCCTTTCATCTCGTCAGTTCTGTCGAGGGTCTCTCCACCTACCTTGCAGGCTCGAACGCGACCGTCTTCTACGAGAGCGGTCTGCCCACCATGGCGCAGCTTTCCGTCCAGACAAACTTCACTACGCCCGATGGCAAGCCTGGCCTGCTGCTTGAGAACTTTCCTGACGACACGTTGACCGGTACCCCGGACACCACCACCGTCTCCCATATCAACGCCACCGGCATCACCATCGAGACCTTGATCGGCGATCCGGACGCGCTCAATAACTTTCTCAGCATGAAGCCAAAAAAGCTGTCGCAGCGCTGGTCCGGAACCTATACGGCGGCCGCGGACGGACAATACGTGGTTGCGCTTGAAGGCTCCGGCGAGGGCTCCGGGAATCGCGTCATGCTGGACGGCAAGCAGATCATCGAAGACTGGGATCTCGTTCGTGCGGTCCAGCCGGCCCTGACCCTTCATCTTTCGGCAGGCCCCCACAAGGTCATTGTAGAAGCCAAGCAGGGCGGCGTCTTCGGCGGTCATCTTCGCTTCGGCATCGCACCCGCCGGCACCATCGTCACCGACCGCGCAAAGCTCCTGGCCGCGAAGGCCGACGTCGTCGTCATCGCCGCCGGCTTCGATCACGCGAGCGAAAGCGAAGGCGGCGATCGCACCTTCGGGCTGCCCTTCGGCCAGGATCAGCTGATCGAAGCCATGGCCGCAGCCAACAAGAAGACCATCGTCGCCATCACCTCCGGCGGCAACGTCGACTCCGAAGCCTGGCTCGGCAAAGTGCCCGCGGTGCTTGAAACCTGGTACGCCGGCCAGTCTGGCGGCACCGCTCTCGCTGAGATCCTCTTCGGCGACGTGAACCCGGGCGGCCATCTGCCCGCCACGTTTGAGCGTCGCGCCGAAGACAACCCTACCTTCAACAACTACTACCCCGACCCCGGCACCCAGGTCGTCCACTACAAGGAAGGCCTCTTCGTCGGCTATCGCGGCTACGAGCACACCCACACCAAACCGCTCTTTCCCTTCGGCTACGGCCTCTCCTACACCACCTTCGCCTTCTCCGGCCTGAAGGTCAGCCCCGCGTCCGCCGGTGCCAACCCACAGGTCACCGTCACCTTCAACGTCAAGAACACGGGCTCGCGCAAAGGCGCCGAAGTCGCGCAGGTCTACGTCTCGGACGACCACCTCAAAGCGCCGCACGCAGAGCGCCAGCTCAAAGGCTTTGAGCGCGTCGAGCTCGCCCCCGGCGAGAGCAAACCTGTCTCCGTCACGCTCGACGCCCGCGCCTTCGCCTGGTACGACGTCGCCGCAAAGAAGTGGACCATCGACCCCGGCAAGTTCACCATCCACGTCGGGAGCAACGTCGAAGCGACTCCGCTCCACGCCACCGTCACCCTCGCGAAAGAAGCCGCCGCCAGCACCTTCTAACGCGACCGCTGCACCTTACGGCTAGGGCTTCGCCTCCACGGGGAAGCCCTGCCACACATACCGCAGCGCCTCCGGCAGCGTCTGCTCTTTCACCGCGCGGTCCACGTGCCCTGCATTCTCGGCGAACACAAACTGGTAGGGGTAGCCCTTCGCCGCCAGCACCTTTGCCATGCGCTCATTCGCGTCCACCCAGTCATGCATGCTGTCGCGCATCACGTTTGGGTTCAGCAGGTCGCGATCGCCCACCTCCATCCACAGCCTTAGGGGCTTTCGTGCGCTCTCTGGAATCAGGCGCTCATGGAACCCATACGCCCCGTGCGGTGTCTCCGCGTTGTGCGGCCACTGCTGGTTCACGTACGTCCCCGAGTACGTCAGCACGCGATGGTAGAGCTCCGGGTGGTACCACGCCATAATCAGCGCGCACGATCCACCCGAGCTCCCGCCCATCGTCGCTCGCCCCTCCGGATCATGCGTGAGCTTCACGTGCGCCTCGGCTTCCACGCGTGGCAGCACCTCCGTCTCCACAAACTCCGCATACCGCCCGGACATCGTGTCGTACTCGAGCCCGCGCTCGCTGCCCTGCGCATCGCCGCTGCCGTTCCCGATCGAAATCGCTATCATCACCGGCACCTGCCTCGCCGCAATCAGGTTATCGAGCGCCGTGAACAAGCCGCGATCCGGCCCATCCGCGCCCACCAGAAACGGTGCCGCCGTGCCCGCCACGTACTGCTGCGGCACATACACCTCCACGCGTCGCGTGTACGGTGCGGGGTGGCTCGTCGTCACGATCAGCGTTGCCGGGTCATGCGGATCCACCGCGCCAAAGCTTCCCGCATCCCGCGCAATCCCCGGGTACAGCCTGCTCTCCTCTGATCGCATGGTGAACGCGATCACGCGCCCTTGCGGCACACCCGCATGCACCGTCATCTCCGCAGCAGCCACATGCGTCGGCCCCAGCACGAAGTCCCCATCCTTCTCCGCCGGCGCGTTCGTCCCGTCCGTCAGCCTCGTTCCCCACGAAGGCGGCATCCGCGTTGGCGGCTCCGGCCGTGCCGCCTGCCCCAGCGATGCTAGCGGCATCAAGCTCAGTGCACCAACCCCACCCACCAGCGCAAACCGCAGCAGCGATCGTGACCAGAACAGACTCGAACCAGCTCCCATCTCAAGAACCTCTCTGTCTCAGCACTCTATCGGAGCCGTTCCTTCCGTGACCGAGCGCTCGCTACACTAGACGCATGCCGCGCAAGCCCCAGACCTCCGTCAGCCAACCAGCAAAGCAGCCAAAGATTGACCCCCGCGCCTGGCTCCGCGATCTCCCCAAGGCCGAGCTCCATCTGCATCTCGAAGGCTCCATCACACCCGAGACCCTCATCGAGCTCAGCCGCCGCAACGATCCCGCACCGCTCACGCCCGAGGCCGCAAAGGCCGTCTATCACTACACCGACTTCCCCAGCTTCCTGATGAGCTTCAAAGCCATCACCGAGCGCCTGCACGCCCCCGCCGACTACGAGCTCATCACCTTCGCCATGGTCCGCGATCTCGCCGCGCAGGGCATCCGCCACGCCGAGGTCTACATCTCCTTCGGCATCCTCTATCACTTCAACCGCCTCGACGTGGACGAGGTCTTCGCCGCCATCGAGCGCGGCCGCATCCGCGCGGAGCAGGAGTTCGGCACCACGGTCCTCTGGCTCATCGATGCCGTCCGCCACTTCGGCCTCGAAGAAGCCGCGCGCACCTTCCGCAAGGCCGCTGAGCTCCATCGCGATCACCCCTCCGTCGCCGGCATCGGCATCGGCGGCGACGAAGCTCGCGGTCCCGCAGACGGCTTCCGCGAGCTCTACGCCGAGGCCAAAGCCGCCGGCCTCCACCTCACCGCGCACGCCGGCGAAACCACCGGGCCGCCAAGTATCTGGGCCGCGCTCAACATCGGCGCCGAACGCATCGGCCACGCACTCTCCGCGCAACTCGACCCCGAGCTCCTCGACATCCTCGTCGAACGCCAGATCCCGCTCGAGCTCAACGTCACCTCGAACCTTCGCACCGGCTGCTGCAGCTCGATCGACACGCACCCCGTCCACATGTACTTCGAGCGCGGCTTGATGATCACGCTCAACTCCGACGATCCACCCATGTTCGGCTCCACCCTGCTCGACGAGTATGTCCTCGTCCATCGCCACTTCGAGCTCTCCTTTGACCACATGCGCGAGCTCGCCGCCAACTCCGTCGAAGCCAGCTTCCTGCCGCCCACGCGCAAGCTCGCCTTGCTCGCCGAGATCGAGCAGTACGCGCCATAGACCATCGCCCTGGAACGGCGCCGTCATCTCGCGTACAGTGCTCTCCATGAGCCCTGAACACACGCCGCATCAGCTCTCTACCACATGCTGCATCGTCGGTGGCGGCCCCGCCGGCATGATGCTCGGCCTTCTGCTCGCCCGCGCCGGCGTTGACGTCTCCGTCCTTGAAAAGCACCCGGACTTCAACCGCGACTTCCGTGGCGACACCATCCACCCCGCCACCCTCGAGATCATGTACGAGCTCGGCCTGCTCGACGGCCTGCTGCAACTCCCGCATCAGCCAATCCATCAGGTCGGCGCCGTCGTCGGTGGCCAGCCGTATGACATCGCCAACTTCACCCATCTCCCGGTCCATGCGCCCTTCATCGCCCTCATGCCGCAGTGGGATCTGCTCAACTTCCTCGCCGCCGAAGT
>CAXTCB010000096.1:0-9755 GCA_964242875.1 uncultured Acidobacteriaceae bacterium | reverse complement strand
AGGAACAAGCCTTCGGCAGGACTCACGTCCTTACCTCAAGCCTGCCCCTGCTCCACGGGGATCTTCGTCGTGCTCGGCATCGCAAGCAGCGAGATGTTTTCCTCGGCCGTAAGACCGCGGAACGTCTTCAGAGCCTGAGCAACGACTTGGTCCATGTTGAAATACTTATAGTTCGCGAGACGTCCGCAGAACGTAACATCCGGTTCCCGGTCCGCTAGGTCTCGATACTTCGCAAAGAGCGCAGCATTTTCTGGACGCGGAATCGGGTAGTACGGGTCACCGCTGGACTTCGGATACTCATACACAATGCTTGTCTTCCGGTGTACTTGCCCTGTCAGATACTTGAACTCCGTCACCCGCGTGTACTCCTGGTCATTCGGATAGTTGATGACAGGTGCGGATTGAAAGTGTTCCTGGTCGAACGTCTCGTGTTTGAAATCGAGCGAACGATACGGAAGTGGACCGAATTTGAATCCGAAGTACTCATCAATAGGTCCCGTGTAGATCACCTTTGCTTCTGGGTACAGACTGGCAACATCGGCAAAGTCGACGCCGAGTTTGATCGTGATCAGCGGATGATCCAGCATGCGCTCAAACATCCGCGTATACCCCCGTTGCGGCATGGCTTGGAAGGAATCCGTAAAGTAGCGATCATCCCGGTTGAAGCGCACCGGTATGCGGCCCGCGACCGCAGCATCCAGCTGCGACGGGTCCAACCCCCATTGCTTGCGTGTGTAATTACGGAAAAACTTTTCGTATAGCTCGCGACCTACTCTGCTGATCACGATGTCCTCAGAGGTCCTGATCGGATTCACCTGAACTGTTCGTTGCGCCAGGAAATCTTTCATCCCCGCTTCATCCAGGTGCATGTCGTACAGAGTGTTGATGGTGTCCAGATTGATCGGAATCGGAACCAGGCGCCCATCAACGCTGGCCAGAACGCGATGCTCGTACTCTCGCCATGCAGTGAACTTGGAGAGATAAGCGACCACGTCTGTGCTGCTCGTATGGAAGATGTGCGGACCATACTTGTGAATCAAAATCCCATTTGCGTCATAGGCGTCATAGGCGTTGCCGGCAATGTGGTCTCGCTTGTCAAGAATCAGAACCTTCTTGTGTAGCTGCGATGCAATCCGCTCCGCCAGCACGCTCCCCGCAAATCCAGCACCTGCGATCACGTAGTCGTAATGTTCTAGGCGCTCCCGGCGATATCCCTTCAAGACGCCCATCTCCGGCGCTGTCCTGAAGTCACTGACCTTAACTGCTGCCATGACGGGCATGTACTCCACCAGCGACGCGGTTTCCTCGTGGCTGTCTACCATTCGTTCCCGTGGCGCGGTAGCAACCTCTTCCATTCGCTGTCGCATCGACGCCCACGTAGAGGCCCATGAGCTCTCCTTCAGCTTCTTCGCGACCGCTAGTTGCCACTCCTGCGTCGGAGCCTCAACCGCCTTGTCGAGGGCAAGCGCAAACGCATCTGCTGTGTCCGCAATCTGCACCAGACCCTTGCTTCCGTACTCGCGAACCACGTCAAGGATCGGCGTGGAGATTACGGGCTTTCCGGCAGCCAGATACTCCGGCGTCTTTGTCGGCGAAATAAAACGCGTGGAATCATTCATTGCGAATGGAAGAACTGCGACCTGCCATCCCGCTAAGTAATCTGGTAGGTCGGCGTACTGCTTGCTTCCCAGGTAATGAATGTTCTTCGCAACCGGAAGGGACTCCACGTCGATCTTGGCTGTAGGTCCGAGGATGACGAAGTGCAAGCTCGGTCGCAGGGCCGCGACTTCTGCAAGCAGCGTCAGATCAAATCGTTCGTCGATGACTCCATAAAACCCAATCCGTGGCTCAGGTATCTGCACCTGGTCAATCGCTTTGCTCCCATCAGAGTGCTTGGCGATGGCAAAATGTGCGGCATCCACAGAACTTGGGAAGAGGTGCACATTGCTGTGCTGGGCGCGCTTCTCCTCATACAGACTGATTCCACCTGTAAACACAACATCGGCTCTCTTTAGTAGTTCTCTCTCCCGCTGCACTAACTCTTTTGGCGCATCCTTGAAATTGCTGAGTTGGTCCATGCAGTCATAAACGACGATCTCTGGATCGAGCAGATTCGAAAACGAAAACGCCATGGGTGTGTAATACCAACTAACGAACTTCTTAATCGACTGTTTAACTAGGAAGGCACTCAACAGCTTCCGCTGCTCCTCCGCCGCGTCACTGCCCACTCGAAGGTGAGGTCGCGCCACCACAACGCCGGTGGCTTGTGGAATCACCTCCAAGTACGATTCCGAGCTGGTGCCCGCTGCATGGCCTTCTTCCTGCCAGATTGGTTCTTCCCAATAGAAAACTCTCCTTGCACGAGCCGCCTCATTGAGGAGGTGTTGCGGTCTCTGGGTTACGAAATCCCAGCGCAAATGACTGAAGCAGAGAACATCAAGGTCGAAACAAGCGGGTTGTTTGTTGAAAGCCACGTAATTAGGTCCCCAGAAAACGGGTAGAGAAACGTCAGGTGTGATTTACCTCGCAAAAGAGACGAGGGGGCATAGAGGCTGCTATGAGCCAAAGTTTTGCAAGGGTGTCTGAGCCTCAGATATTGCAGTGACAGCTTGTAAGATGCACGGGAGACAAACTAGGAAATTCCCGGACCAGCCTTCTCAGTCGGCAGAAATTGCTCGAATGAGAATCGCACGAAGTTTTTTCGTAAGCCATCAATACGCAGTACGACTGCGCACGCGCTCGTTGCGAACGTCTGCTCTCCGATTGCAGCCAGAGTCAGGAAATTGCCTCTCCGGCGTACATCGTCTCCATCACTTTCGTGTGGTGAGTGCTATAGATCGATGTCTTTACTATACCCCACGCCTGTCCCGGCCACGGAAGATGTCCCCCGTAGGCATGCAAGCAGACGAGTCATTCCCGTCGCCCTACAGCAGCGAAGCGGCTGCAAGGATCTCTGGAACTCCGTTCTCAGACAAAAACTTCTGCCGCGTGCGCTCATCCCGCCAGGCCTCCGTACCCCCAAACGACAAGGTCGAGAGTGCACCCGTTACGTTCCCCACCCGTGCAGCATCCACGATGGAGCAGCCACGAAGATAGGCGGTCAGGAATCCGGCGTTGAAACTGTCGCCGGCTCCGATCGTGTCCACAGGCGTTACGCGAACACCCGCAATCTCCTGCCGCTTGCCCCCATGCTGTACCAGCGCTCCTCTCGCGCCACACTTCACCACAATGGTCGAGACTCGTCCGCTCAGACGCGTCAGTGCCTCATCGACACTCGTCGCTCCGGTCATGCGGCACAGCTCACTCTCATTTGGCAGCAGGATGTCAATCAGGTCCATCACCTCGTTGAGTACGCCGCCCCAGCGATCTTCCGGATCATCGTTTGTATCGAGCGAAATCGTCAGTCCAGCCTTCTTCAACCTGCGCAGCAGCTCCGGAAGTCCTGCATGCAAGCCACGCTGCAGGAAGAGGGAAGACAAATGAAAGTGTCTCGCGTCCGACACGTACTCCCATGGCAGGTCCGCACATGTAATCTCCGCCATCGTTCCCAGGTACGTTAGCGTGTGGCGCTCCGCCCCGTGCGGAAGCAACAGCGTGACGCCGGTGCCACTCACTCCAGCCTCGGCGCGGCTCGCGGACACATCCACTCCACTCCGCGCGACCCACTCCAGGGCAAGCCTGCCCATCTCATCCGCACCCGTTCTGGTTACAAATCCAACCCGCGTCCCTAAACTTGAAAGATTATGTGCGGTGATCGCAGAAGATCCACCCAGAGTCATACGGAACCCTGACGCCAGCAGCTCCCGTTCCACCGGCATTATCGTCGGAAGCCCATACAGAATCAGATCCAGGTTCGTTTCACCGACAATCGTCACGTCAAATCTGGGTTCGTTGCTCACCATTCCTTGGCCTGCCCTGTCGCCCTTTCTGGCTCATCTTCGAGCGTGATGCCATGCTACTATTATTTGCGTTTCATTTCTTTATGTTTCGTTAACCCCTTCAGGAGCCACAATCCCTTGAGCGCTTTAATGAGTCTGCTTGACCTACCGAGATCGGAACAGGAGAGTCGTGGCCTGCTCTACACTCCCCGCGAGATCGCACAGCAGCCTGCCACCTGGCGCACAACCCTCGCCATCTTCAAACGAGAACAGCAACGGATTCAACTCTTTTTGGAAGACGCAAAAGTCACCGCCCCGCTCGAGCAGCGGCCCGTCGTCATGCTCGTCGGTGCCGGCACCTCCGACTACATCGGCCTGGCGCTCGCTCTTCTTATCCGCCAGAAGTGGGGCTGCGAGACCAGTGCCGTCGCCAGCACGGATCTGCTCACCAATCTCTCCGACCACGTCATCCCCGGCCGCCGCTATCTCTGGATCTCCTTCTCTCGCTCCGGCGACTCCCCCGAAGGTCTCAACGTGCTCGAACAAACCATCGAGCAATATCCCGAGATCTCGCACCTCATCGTCACCTGCAATCCTCGCGCGCGCATGATCACTGCAGGAGCAGGACACACGAACGTCTCCACCGCTGTCCTCGATGATTCCGTCAACGACCGCAGTCTCGCCATGACCAGCTCCTTCACCAACATGGTCGTCTTCGGCCAGTGCCTCGCCCATGCCTGGAGCCTCGATGAGTACGAGCCCATCCTCGAAGAGATGATCTCTGCCGCCACTCCCCTGCTGAGTGATGCCGCCGACCTCGCCTCCGCCGCCAGCCAGCGCGGCAGCCGGCAGGTCTGCATGCTCGGCTCCGGCGCACTCGCCGCCATCGCAAAAGAAGCCTCGCTCAAAGTGCTCGAGATGTCTGGCGGGCAGGTCAAGACTCTCTCGCAGACCTCGCTCGGACTCCGTCATGGACCCATGGCCGCTCTCGACCGCAACACCGACCTCGTCTGCTTCCTGTCTTCGCAGCGCCCGCGCACCCAGTACGAGCTCGACCTCCTTCGCGAGATCCAGACCAAGCAGATCACCGCCTCCTGCACCGTCGTTGGCCTCGCCTCGGACCGCGACGCTGCGGCTCCCTTCTGCGACACCTTCCTCGCCATCCACGCTTCCCTTCCTGATGCCTATCGGCCACCAGTCGACGTCATCTTCGGTCAGATCCTCGGCCTTTACTTCTCCATGTCGCACGGCCTGCGACCCGATGCTCCCAGCCCGCAGGGCGTCATCAGCCGCGTCGTGAGCGACTTCACGATCTACCAGTAAGCATGAGCAACCGGCTCCAGACCTATCTCACTGCGGCGCCGTCCGGCACCCCTGCTGGCATCTACTCCGTCTGCAGCGCGCACCCTCTCGTTCTCCGCGCCGCCGCCGAACAGGCCGTCACCGACAACAGCCTCCTCCTTATCGAAGCCACCAGCAATCAGGTCAATCAGGACGGCGGCTACACCGGCATGCAGCCTGCCGCCTTCCGCACCTTCGTCGAAGCGATCGCGCACACCGCCGGCCTCCCCCTTGAGAAGCTCATCCTCGGCGGAGATCATCTTGGCCCGAACCCCTGGCGCCATCAGCCCGCCGCAGACGCCATGCGCCACGCTGAGACCATGGTCGCCGCCTACGCCGCCGCCGGCTTCAGCAAGATCCATCTCGACGCCAGCATGGCCTGCCTGAACGATCCCGCCGTCCTCTCCGACGACGAGACCGCCGCTCGCAGCGTGCAGCTTTGCCGCGCTGCGGAACAAGCCCGTCCTCAGACCGCAGAGCCGCCCGTCTACGTCATCGGCACCGAGGTCCCCACCCCTGGTGGCGCCACCCACGCCCTCGATGCCGGCATCACCATCACCTCGCCTGCAGCCGCCGCGCACACCCTTGACGTCCATCGCCGCGCCTTCCTGGCCGCCGGTCTCGCCGACGCCTGGTCTCGCGTCATCGCCATCGTCGTCCAGCCCGGCGTAGAGTTCGACCACGACAGCGTCATCGACTATGACCGCGCCCGCGCCACCCCGCTCATTGCATGGCGCACCCGCGAAGCCGCGGAGATCGTCTTTGAAGCGCACTCCACGGACTATCAGGTTCCCGCAGCGTACCGCGCACTCGTTGAAGACGGCTTCGCCATCCTCAAGGTCGGCCCCGCCCTCACCTTTGCCCTCCGCGAAGCACTCGACGCTCTCTCCACCATCGAAGCGCAGCTGATCCCAGCCGAAAAGCAATCACACCTGCAGGCCGTCATCGAACGCACCATGCTGGCCAACCCCGCATCGTGGCAGCCTTACTACAGCGGCACCCCCGCACAGCAGGCACTGCTTCGCCGCTTTAGCTACAGCGATCGCGTCCGCTACTACTGGCACTTCCCTGAGATCGCCGCGGCCGTCGACTCCCTCATCGCCAACCTCTCAGCATCACCCATCCCGCAAAGCATGCTCAGCCTCTATCTGCCCACGCAGTACGATCGCCTGCGCGCGGGCACACTCGCCGGTGATCCGTCGTCGCTCCTCGTCGATAGGGTGAAGGACGTTCTCCGCGTCTACGCCAGCGCCTGCTAGCTCCAGCAGTCACAGGAGTGGCATCCACATCGCGGACTTCGGTTGTTCCCGAACGCATTGCTACGCCACTGGGCACAAGCCGTATCGCCGTCACGCAGTTTTCTTATCATCCCGAGCGCAAGTGAGGAACCCCGTATTCGTTTCCAGCGTCGGAGCGCAGCGACGCGTCCGTCACCCACCACCGCCCTGTCATCCCGACCGAAGTGGAGGGACCTGCTTTCCCGCCCGGTCGATCGCTTCGGGGTAGGCCGAGTCGTCAGCTTCGACATCTCCAACCAGCAAAAGGAACGGGATCCAGCCCCCTTGGGGGTGAGCCCTCTTCATATCGATACAGAACGCTATCGCCTCAACGGAACGGCGCCAGCAGCTTCAGCGCGTTCTCCCGATACACCTTCAGCAGTACATCATCCGGCAGAAAGATCCCATAGATGTTCCATCGCCCCTGCTTCGAGGCGTGCGTCGGATAGTCAAAGTACTCATCCGCCGTCTGCAGAAAGCGATAGTAGCCCCGGTACATCGCAACCTCCGGTAGCAGATCGGTCCCGAACACAATCCGGTCCGCGTACTTCAGAAAGAACGCGCGTGCACTATACGGTTGCCGACCCAGCTCCGGTGTCCGCGCGCTGATGTCGATCTGCAGGTTCGGGTGCGCATCCAGCAGCTGCGAGAGATACGCTAGATCCTCGCCACACTCCGCCAGGTGCGCCCCTACGAACTGCGTCTTCGGGTGCCGCGCAAATACACGATTGCGCTGCTCCAGCAGCTCCCGCTTCGTCACCGGCACGTCGGAGAAGCCCCAGTCCGGATGCGCCGCCAGCTCCTCGTATCGCTCGTTCTCAGGCGTAATCGGATCGAAGAACGCATCCGGATCCGCCGTGTGAAACATCACCGCCAGCTTCAGCTCGGCAGCCTTATCGAAGATCGGTGCGAACCGCTCGTCATCGATCCGTCGCAGTTGGCCCTGCTCATCCTTCAGCACCAGTCCAAGATCCTTCCAGAACTTGATCCCAACCGCGCCATGCTCCACCATCTGCTCCAGCCGGTCGCACGTCACCGCGGCAAAGTCACTCCGCTCCACACCCGTCCAGTCCATCCACCCGATCGTCGCAAAGCGCTTCGCATCCGCAGTCCGCAGGCGATCCATCTGCGCCAGCGCAGCGTCTCCGGTCTGCATGGTGATGTTCACCAGAAATTCCACTTCGCAGGTGTCCATGATGCGCAGCAGCTCATCCGCCGCGACGGAGTCCAGATGATTGTGGTAATCGATCACCGGAAAGCGCGGCCGCTCCTCCGTGTGCTCCACCGTCTTCAGCGACGAGCGCGGCTGAAACGAACTGAGCGGAAGGTCAACCTCCACCTTCGCACTCACCATGTCCACAAACTTGTCCGTGCCAACCGCCATCGCCCTACCTCACCAAAGCTTGCACCCGACCGGGTATGCCGTCATCTCGATCCGCCACAGAGAGCCAGTACCTCGACCGAAGTCGACGCGCAGCGAACACGCAGTGGAGAGACCCCGCATCGTCTCGCTCTACGACACCGTACATCGCAACTAGCTCTGCGTCGCGATCGCCGAAGCCTTCCGCATCTGCCACTTGCCTTGCGTAAAGTCCGGAAACTCCATCGGCGCACTTCCCTTCGCCACCGAGCTCACACTTAACGGTGACACCGCCGACCACGCCGCCGCGTCATACACATCCATATCCGGCGCCAGACCCTCGCGCAGGCAGGTGAGCAGTCGATACAACATCAGGAAATCCATGCCCCCGTGCCCGCCGACCTTCTTCGCCAGGTCGCCTTCCTTCTTCCACAGCGGGTGCTCGAACTCCTTGTACAAGTCGATCGATCCCCACTCCTCATCCTTGTTCTGCCCATCGAGATAGATCCTCGCCGGGTAGTCCTCAAAGATCCCGTTCGTCCCGGCGATCGTGTTCACGCGATCATACGGGTGCGGCGTTGAGACCGTGTGCTTCACCGTAATCGTCAGGCCGTTCGCCGTCTTAATCAGCGTCGTATTCAGGTCGCCCGTCACGTACTTCTCGCTCATCCGCGGATCCCCGGCCTTCAGGTTCGCCTTTCGATACGCATCGAGCCCACGTTGCGGCGTGCTCATCGAAACCAGGTGGCCGAACTTGTCGCCGCGGTTGATCCCCATATAGTTCGCAACCGGTCCCAGCCCGTGCGTCGGGTAGAGGTTCCCATCACGCTTCGTGTGCTCCGCCCGTCGCCACAAACCCTCGCCCGCGTCCGAGAACAGCTCCTCCCGCAGATCGTGCAGGTACGCTCCCTCGCCATACAACAGGTCGCCAAACTTACCGGCATGCACCATCCGTAGCACCAGCGTCTCGTTGTACCCGTAGCAACAGTTCTCGAGCATCGTGCAGTGCTTGCGCGTCGCCTCTGAGGTCCGCACAATGCTCCAGCAGTCCTCGAGCGTCGTCACTGCCGGAACCTCCACCGCAACGTCCTTGCCCGCCTTCATCGCCGCAACCGCCATCTCCGCGTGCCACATCCACGGCGTCGCGATGATCACAAAGTCGACATCCGGTGACTTCAGCAGCGCCTGGTACGCGTGCGTGCCATCGGTAAACAGCGTCGGCTTCTTCTGCCCCGCCTTCTCGACCAGTCCCGCAGCCTTCTCGGCATGCGCCGGAACGGCATCGCAGATCGCAACCACTTGCCCGTCCGCGGCCAGCAGATTCCCCAGCAGCGATGTCCCTCGGCCACCGGTTCCGATCATGCCGATCCGCGGGTTCCGCTTCTCATAGGGAACATCGATCATCGTCTGCGCGGTCGGCGCCGCGTGCCCCACCCGCGTCACTCCTGCCGCAACGGCACTCGCCGCGCTCATCTGCACAAACTTCCGCCGCGTCCAGGAACCAAAAGCCTGCTCATCCATCGCCATTCGCGCTCTCCTCGTGCCTCTCTGCAGCTGTAAGTCCGGTGCCACAAACTCGATGCCCAAATGGCGCGAGCCGCTCGCGAGCAAGCCTCTGCCACGCAAATCCACTCACGTTCGTAAGCAATCGAAACTGATTCGCTTGTGACAGAGACTATGAGCAGAAACTGCCTTCTGTCAAAGCAATTTGTTCGTCGAGTCTCAGCAAAAGTCAAAACCTGCGGCACAATCCACATGCTAAAATCGGGCACTTCGAAATCTAAGGCACAGAAGTGAAAGCGATCGATACCTCTTGGGTCAGCTTTCCTTCCGCTTAGGAGGCTCGTGTGACCGCTTCAGCCCCGGCAACCTCTCTCGACCAGCGGCGGAACCTCGCCG
>CAXTCB010000095.1:0-9783 GCA_964242875.1 uncultured Acidobacteriaceae bacterium | reverse complement strand
TCAATGTTGTCCTGGTACTCGCGGGCGAGGAACTTGCCCATCTCGGAGTAGATTCGGTCGACGTAGGACGCGAGGGTGAGGACGCCGAGCAGCAGGGCCAGCGTAAGCAGGTACGGGAGATTCATCGGGCGGCTCGCCGGGTTGGAGGGGACGCCGCGGAGGCCTTGCCGGGGCGGCGGACGGGCGAAGCTGGTTTGAGGGCTGGCTTCCGAGGGGAGCCGAGTGTGCGGTCGATGAGTCCGCCTGAAAGACGAAGGCGTGTGCGGAGGTCGAGCTCGCGCGCCGCCATCTCGCCTGAGTCCGTCTCGTGATCGAGCCCGGCGAGGTGCAGCAAACCGTGCAGGATAAGGATTTTGAGCTCCTGCTGCAGATCGTGACGGAACTGCCCGGCCTGGCGGGTGGCAGTTTCAAGCGAGATGGCGAGATCGCCGGCGTGCTGATGATCCGCGGGAAGACCGGGGTGGGGATCAGCGGGGAAGCTGAGGACATCGGTTGCTTTGTTCTTGCCGCGGAAGGTGCGGTTCAGGCGTTTCAGCTCGGCGTCGCTGGTAAGAAGGACGTCGACGGGAGCAGCAAGACCGACGAGGGCCTGCGCACGCTTGAGGAAGCGCGTCAGGGAAGACCTGGAGAGCGGGGGAGACACGGTGTGGGGACTACTTGGGGGGTCGATGGTGATCATCGGAAAGGAAACAAGCATCAGGAGAGGGTGGTCGCTCTCCTGATGCTCATGGTATCGCACACGCGACGGCTACTGCGGTTTGTTCGAGGCGATCTTGACCGCCGACGGGGTCAGGACCGGTTCGCTGAGAGGAGCTTCTACGAGCAACGAGAGCTCCTGCTGGTGCGCGCGGCCATAGTTGTCATACGCACGAACGATGCGCTGGACAAGGTGATGACGGACGACGTCGACATCTTCGAAGTGGCAGAAGTGAATGCCTTCGACGCCATCGAGGACGCGCAAGGCGTCAAGCAGACCGGATTTCTTCGGGTTGGGAAGATCGGTCTGGGTGAGGTCACCGGTGATGACGGCCTTTGAGTTGTTGCCGAGGCGGGTGACGAACATCTTCATCTGCTCGATGGTGGTGTTCTGGGCCTCGTCCATGATGATGAAGGCGTCAGACAGTGTGCGTCCGCGCATGAAGGCGAGCGGGGCGACCTCAATCACGTTGCGCTCGAGGAGTTTGTCGACCTTTTCCTGATCGAGGAGATCGTAGAGAGCGTCGTAGAGCGGGCGGAGGTAGGGGTCCACCTTTTCCTGGAGCGATCCGGGAAGAAAACCGAGGCGCTCGCCGGCTTCAACGGCTGGCCGAACGAGGATGATGCGGGAGACCTTCTTGGCCATCAGGGCGGAGACGGCCATGGCAACGGCGAGATAGGTCTTGCCGGTGCCGGCGGGGCCGAGGCCGAAGGTCATGTCGGAGGACTCGATGGCTTCGACATACTTGCGCTGGTTGGGGCTGCGCGGCTGCACCATGCGCTTGACGCCGGCGGAGCGCTGCTTACCGGAGTCGACGAGCGAGCGCAGGGTAGCGGCGGGATCGGCGACGACGAGCTTGAGCAGGCTGTGGAGCTCTCCGTTGTGCAGGTTGTGCCCGGCTTTGCGGAGGGTCTCGAAGTCAGAAAAGATCTGCTGGACACGTCCGACCTCGAGGGGCTCACCTGAGACGTGAATGCCATCCGAGCGGAGGTCGATGGTGACGTGAAGGCTGTCTTCAAGCAGCCGGAGGTTCTCATCGCGGGTGCCGTAGAGAGGTTCAATGCCGGAGCCGATCGTGATGACAGATTTAATCAAGGGTTTGGCTGTCCTCCGTCAGTGCTGACGTGGGTTTTTGATGCATGAGGTTGGGGAACGGAGCAGAGCGGGATTGGGGGAGACTCGATCTCTTCGAACCGCAGGAGAGCGGTGCGGGTGAGGCAACCGGGATGGCGAGAGGTGCCAATCGTAGGCCGAAGATGGGTGAAGACTAGACGGAGGAGAAAGGCGCGTCAAGGGCTAATGTGTGAAGAGTTTGAGGGGCCGAAGCAAGGGATTCCAATTGACCGAAGGCGCGGGATCTCTTAGACTAAAAGACTGTTGCGAAGGTGCGCCTTGATCAGGGAGATCCTGAAGAGACGAGGCTTGATTGAGGTGCTGGACGGCCTCGGTTCCTTCCGCTAGACATTAGCGCGCTTCGGGCGCGAACCCTTCCGGGATCAGAGAGAGTTGAAGAATGGCAAATCATGTTTCGTCGTTGAAGCGCGCACGGCAGACCGAAGTCAAGACCGCAGTCAATCGTTCGAACCGCTCCAAGCTGCGTGGAACGCTGCGCCTGCTGCGAGAGGCGATTCTGAAGGGCGACCACCAGGAAGCAATGACGCACTTCCGCGAGACTGCTTCCGTGCTGGACAAGAGCGTGCAGAAGGGTGTTCTGCACAAGAACACCGCGAGCCGCTACAAGAGCCGCCTGAACGCGCGCGTGAAGGCGCTTTCCACGGCGAAGGCTGCCTAGAGCAGGCTTAGAAAAGATCGGAAGGGCCACGACTCCAGAGTCGTGGCCCTTCCTTATGGAACGAGGGTTATTTCGACTTACCGGCCGTAGCCGGCGACTCGGGGGTCTCGCCCGGAGCGTAGAGGGTAGGCGGCTTGCGATGCCCTTCTGTCTCGGCCGGTGCGTCTCCTAGCTGTGTCTGCGTGGCGGAGGGAGCGGGGGCTTTCTGCGCAACGGGCACGGCATCCGGCTCGCCGGCCGGCGTCTGTGAGGGTGCGGTGGTGGTGGGCACGATCTCTGCTGCCGGCGCTTTCGTGGCAACGGCCGGAGAAGACTGGCCTGACGAGGGAGAGAGCGGCCGCCGCGAACTGGAGGCGTTTGACTTCCCGCCCATGCGGATGGGATCGTCCGAACGCTCCGGCTCCAGTGTTTCCGCAAGGTGGATGCCGGCGCGGTCTTTGCCGTTTAAAGGAGGCAGCCCATAGATCTCGATCGCGCCATTGTTGACGACGGCGATCTCCTCGCCGGTGGGTGAGAGCGCAAAGTTCTCGGACGCCCGCAGGATGGGATTGGTGTTCATGGAGAAGATCTGGCGGCCGCTTTCCGTTTGATAGACGGTGACGATCTGCGCCTGGAAGCCGGCGAGGATCTCCTGCCCGGGATCGACTGGCGAGCTGGTGGTGAGGCGGCTGAGCGCGAAGCGGCCGGCTGCGGGCGCGAAGGAGAACGACGGGGCGGTGAAGCTATCGGTAAAGGTCTGCTCCCACATCTCTTCGCCGCGCAGGTTGAAGCCGCCGAGCTCGCGAGGATCCTTGCCGCCGCGGCAGCCGAAGGCGACAAACTCACTGCGACTGACCAGAAACGGGATGGGATGACAGGAGGAGTCGAAGGGCGAGAGCTCTGTGACCTTGCCTTGATGCAGGTTGAAGTCGAAGGCCCAATGGGCGTTGCCTTCGTCGAGAACAGAAAGGTAGCCGTCGGAGTCGATGGGCAGGAGGACCATGCGCTGGGAGGCGACGGTGCCGGCTTTGGCGAGGGTGATGGTCTCCCGCGGATGGTCTCGCGGCTCGCGATGCAGGCGGAAGAAGTCAATCTGGACCAGGCTCGAGGGCTCGTCCTCGGCGGCGGAATCGCCTGCGGCTGCCGCGGCGGCGGCAGCTGCTGCATAGGCCGAGGTGCCGGGGCTGGGCTTACGGGCGCGGGGAAGGTAGGGAGAGCGGTCGAGGGTTTCAAGCGTGAGCAGATCGCCCGTGGGCGAGACCAGGACAGAACCGATGGGCCGATTGCTTTTGACGAAGGGCTGCTGCGCGAAGGCGTCTCCCGCAGCGAGGCCGAGGAGCGGCTGGAAGAGCGTGAGCGTGTCGCGCTGACGAAGCATGAACGCACCGCTGCCGAGGCTCCAAAGGTACTGGCCGGGATCGTGCAGACGCCAGGCGGTGCGGGCGAGGACCTTGCCGGACGGCACCTCCAGCAGGACAGCGTCGATGTTGCGATCGACGTCGGTCTCGGGATCGCCGGGAATGCGCGCCATAAGGCGGCGACGATTGAAGGTGAGCAGCAGATGCTTCGCGTCGACGTAGTGCAGCGTCAGGATGGAGGCGCCAGAGTTGAGCACCTGTTCCGGCAATGCTTGGAAATCCAGGGGCTCGAGCGGAACGCGGAGGATAGGCGGAGCGTTGCGCGCCAGGCACATGGCGGAGGAGGCCGCGAGCGCAAGCAGGAGTGAGGCGCAACGGAGCCGAGGGGAGACGAGGCTGGTGGCGGATCGTGGCATCAGGTATCGGCCCTCCCTCTACTCTGGCATAGGTGCGGGAACGAGAGCAAAGCCTGGGCTACGGGGGTTTGGACGCGGTGGTAACGAAAGAGGTTAGGACCGAACCGAAGCGGGAACAGTTTCGTAGGATGGAGAGAGGGCAAGGAGAGAGCAGCAATGGGACTGAAAAGACGAGCGACAGCAGGGGCGGCTGTCTGGACGAAGCGAGCGGCGGGTGCGGCGGCGTTGGGCTTGCTGATGGGCGGAGCGGGTGGAGTGGCGCAGGGAAACGGTGGCAAGGTCGCGGCGGGGCCGACCAGCGTGCCGGAGGTTTACAAACCGATCGATGCGTTTGACCTGACCTCCATCGACAAGGCGGCGGATCCGTGTTCGGACTTCTACAAGTTCGCCTGCGGCAAGTTTGCAGCGAATCATCCGATTCCAGGCGATCAGGGTGGGGTGGATCAGTTCTATGCGCTCGAGAACGTGAACACCCAGTCCCTGCGAGGGCTCCTGGAAAAGGCTGCGACCGGTGGCGCTTCGCGCTCTCCGGATGCGCAGAAGATCGGCGACTATTACCAGGCCTGCATGGACGTGAAGGCGATTGACGACAAGGGTGTGGCGCCGCTGCAGCCACTGCTTGGCGAGATCGACGGCCTGGGCAACGGACTGCTGGCGAAGCGTGATCTGTTGAAGGTGATCGGCGATCTGCAGCGGGTCGGCGTGGATGTGTTCTTCGGGTACGGCGAGCAGCAGGACTATAAGGATGCGAGCAAGCAGATCGCGTTTGTCGTGCAGGCCGGACTGGGACTGCCGGAGAAGGATTACTACCTGCGAACAGGCGCAAAGGATGCGGAGATTCGCAAGCAGTACGTGGCGCACGTGTCGAAGATGCTGACGCTTGCAGGGAGTGCGCCGGACCAGGCGCAAAAGGACGCCGACGCGATCATGGCGTTTGAGACGCGGCTGGCGCAGGCGTCGCTGGGCGTGACCGACCTGCGGGATCCGGAAAAGACGTACCACCTGGAGCCGATTGCGACCTTTGAGAGCAAGCTGCCGGGCGTGAACTTCGGTCAGTTTGAGGCGGCCGTGCACTCGCCTTCCGTCACCGAGCTCAATGATTCGACGCCGCAGTTCATCCCCGCCCTGATCCTGGCGGTTCGCGATACGGATATGCGGGTGTTGAAGGCGTACATGCGCTACCACGCGCTGACGACGTTCAGCAGCCGGCTGCCTACGCGTTTTGACGATGAAAACTTCGAGTTCTACAGCCATCAGCTGAAAGGTGTGCCAGAGAAGCCGGCGCGATGGAAGCGTTGCTCGAACGCGGTCAACGACGCTCTCGGCGAAGCACTGGGCAAGGTCTACGTCGAGCAGTACTTCGCGGGTGACAGCAAGGCCAAGATGCTGCAGATGGTCAACGACATCGAGCATGCAATGGATGTCGATATCGACGCGCTGACGTGGATGAGCGCGCCGACCAAGGTCCGGGCCAAGGAGAAGTTGACGGCGGTTGCGAACAAGATTGGCTATCCGGAAAAGTGGCGCGACTACAGTGCGCTGAGCGTAGAGCCGGAGGATGCGCTGGGCAACCAGGAGCGCGCAAGTGCCTTTGAAAACGATCGGCAATTGAACAAGATCGGCAAGCCGGTAGATCGTGGGGAATGGGGCATGACGCCACCGACGGTCAACGCCTACTACGACCCGAGTATGAACGACATCAACTTCCCTGCGGGGATCCTGCAGCCGGCGTTCTATGACCCGAAACAGGATGACGCCGTGAACTACGGGCACATTGGCGCAGTGATCGGGCACGAGCTGACGCATGGCTTCGATGATGAGGGAAAGAAGTTTGACGCAAAGGGAAACCTGAGCGACTGGTGGACTCCGGAGGACACAAAGAACTTCGAGGCGCGCACCGACTGCCTGGTGAAGGAGTATGGGAGCTTCACGGCGATCGACGATGTAAAGGTGAACGGCCAGCTGACGCTGGGCGAGAACACCGCGGACAATGGCGGCCTGGTGCTGGCGTATATGGCATACCTTGAGCGGGCAAAGCAGAGCGGAGTGAACCTCGCGACGACGACAGACGGCTATACGGCGCCGCAGCGGTTCTACATTGCGTTTGCGCAGAACTGGTGTGAGAACTCACGGCCAGAGAGCATCCGCTCGCAGGTGCTGCAGGATCCGCACTCACCGGATCACTTCCGCGCGGACGGTGCGATTGTGAACCAGCCTGGCTTTGCCGATGCGTTTGGCTGCAAGAAGGGCACGACGATGGTGCCGGTGAACAGCTGTCGCGTCTGGTAACGGCAGGGAGCAGGGCTTAGGGAAGAGGGCTCAGGGAACAGGCTGATTTTGGAATCGTCGCGAGCAGGATATCTGCTCTGTGATCTCGCCTGGCTCGATGCCCTGTTCCCTTCTTCCCTGCCCTGCTGTGCGAGAGTGGAGAGATGGGTGAGAACACGCAGCGGCGGGGATGGGGCTTCGCGGCATGTGCGCTGGCGAGCTGCTTCTGGGGCGGGGGCTTTTTCTTTGGCAAGATTGCGCTGGCGGAGATGTCGTCGGCGTTCATGGTGCTGTATCGATTTCTGTTCGCGATGATTCCGCTGGTGCCTCTGCTGCTTCTGCATCGTCCTGGGTTCAATCGGCGCGAGTGGGGCCTGCTGGCGGTGGCCTCATTTCTGGGTGTGCCGCTGCAGTTCCTGGTGCAGTTCTATGGCTTGTCCATGACGACGGTGAGCCACGCGGCGCTGATGATCGGCACGATGCCCGTGGTGCTGGCGGTGGGCGCCACACTCTTTGCCCACGAGCGACTGGATGCGATCGGCTGGGTCGCCATGGCGGTATCAACGATGGGAGCGGCCCTGATCGCACTCAGCGGGAGATCGCACGCGGCGGGCGGCGCCTCGCTCGAGGGGGACCTGCTGGTGGTGCTTTCATGTTTGATTGCGCTCTTCTGGGTGCTCTTTAATAAGCGGCTGATGCGCGGGCACAGCCATCTCACCGTGACGGCGTACGGCATCGCCTGCGGTACGGCGATGCTGATTCCCTGGGTTCTGATCAGCCATGGCCTGCCGCCGATCGCTCACGTCTCCGCGAAGGCATGGGGTGCGCTGGCGGCAAGTGGTGTGCTCTGTACAGCGACAACGACCCTGTTGTGGAACTGGGGCATGACGCAGGTACCGGCATCGCAGGCGGGTGTGCTGTTGAACATCGAGCCACTGATGGGCAGCCTGCTCGGCATCTTTGTGCTGGGGGACCGGCTGGGGCCGACAGCGTGGATTGGCGGCGCGATGATCCTGCTCGCGGCCATTACGCTCACGACGCGCTCGCAGCAGGGGCGTCCATCGCTGCCGATCGACGAAGCGTTGCAAGCAGGCGAACCGATCTAGAGCGCGGCTTCCGGGGCGGGCGGGTCTGGCAGCCGGTGACTGACCATGCGCCAGCGCCAGAGCAGCACCATCCCGGCGACGATCAGGGCGGCACACAGACCCATCCATAGACCGCGCGCGCCCAGCTTGCGGGTGAAGCCGAGATAGATGCCGAGCGGCAGACCAAGCAGCCAATAGCAGCAGAGATGCGTGACCAGACCGGAGCGAGTGTCGCCGGCGCCGCGCAAAGCGCCGAGCGCGGTGACCTGCAGACCGTCGCAGAGCTGAAAAACAGCAGCAATGGTGAAGATCGGAACCGTAGCGGCGATGACGGCGGCGTCTGGCGTGAAGAGGCGTGCAATGGCGTGGGGGAACAGCGTGTACAGCACCGAGGTGCAGAGCATGAACGCACAGCCCAGCAGCATGGCGGACCAACCGGCAGCGCGCGCTTCTTCCTTCGCTCCGCGGCCGATGGCCTGACCGACGCGCACACTTGCGGCGGCCGAGAGACCGAGCGGCACCATGAAGGTGAAGGAGACGACGTTCAGCGCGACCTCATGCCCGGCGAGCGGAAGAGGGCCGAGTGTGCCGATCAGAAACGTGACCACGGCGAAGATAGAGATCTCGACAAGCAGGGTAGCGCCAGCTGGCAGACCGAGGGAGAGCAGACGCCGCAGCAGCTGCCGCTCTGGCCGCAGCGAGAGGCGACGAAGACCATAGTTTCTGCGGCGGTCGACAGCCCAGAGCGAGACGAGCAGAAGCAGCGCCATGTAGATGCGAGCGAACGAGGTTGCGAGACCAGAGCCTCTAACGCCCAGTCCGGCCCAGGCGAAGGAGAGATTCATTCCGCCGGGATGCAGCGAAATGTGGTGGCCGTAGATGAGCAGCCAGTCGAAGAGCAGGTTGACCAGGTTCGCGGTGACGAGTGTCGCGGCGATGAGGCGCACATGGTTGAAGGCCTGCAGATAACGACGCAGGGTGAAGTAGAGCAGAAGCGGAAAGATCCCGATGGTGAGGGCTTTGAGCGTGGCGATGGCGCCGGCGATGACCTCCGGCGAGGTGCGCATGTGGAGCATGCCCTGCGGGGCGAGCAGGAAGATACCCGTGAGCAGAAGCGAGATCGCCGAGGCGAGCAGCAGGCCGTTCCAGAGCCAGCGGTTGGCTTCGTCCAGATGACCTGCACCATGAGCCTGCGCGATGACCGCATCCAGGCTGAGCAGGATGCCGCCGAGCCCGAAGGCCAGGGTGTTGTAGAAGATCTGCGCGAGCGCGACCGAGCTCATGGCAATGGCTGCATTGGGCAGGCGGCCGACCATGACCGTGTCGACCAGCCCCATCATCATCCAGCCAAGTTCGGCGGTGACGAGCGGCAGGGCGATGTGAAGCATGGGTCGGAGCTCTTTGCGGAGGTGCATGGGGCTCCAAGGTCCTCGAGGCGGAGACGAGGACTCAGACAGGTGTGATGATGCCGCCGACTGGCAGGCTGGTGGGCAGCTTCGGTCCGCTTCCAGGCCGCTTCAAATGCATGGCGTCTGCCGTCATATCGGTGTACTTAAGGCCCGCGCCAGTGTTGAAGAGGACGACCTTATCGTTCGGCTTGAGCTCGCCACTGGCGAGGAGCTGATCGTAGGCGGCTGTGGCAGCGGCGCCTTCTGGAGAGAGGAAGAGGCCTTCGTGCTTCGCCCAGTCGAGGATGCTTCCGAGGATGACTTCGTCGGTGCTCGCGATGGCTTTGCCGCCGGAGCGCTCTAGGATGTCGAGGATGATCGTGTCTCCATATGGTTTGGGTACGCGGAGGCCGGAGGCGAAGGTGTCGGCGTGTTCAAAAAACTCGCTCTCCGGCTTGTGTTCGTCGAAGGCCCTGGCGATGGGGGCGCAGCCAGAGGACTGGAGCGCGTACATCTTCGGTCGCTTCGCGCCCTTCTCGATCCAGCCGATCTCCTCCATCTCGTCGAAGGCCTTCCACATGCCGATCAAGCCGACACCGCCACCGGTGGGATAAAAGACGGCATCCGGATACTGCCAGCCGAGCTGCTCGACGAGCTCGTAGCCCATGGTCTTTTTGCCTTCGACGCGGAAGGGCTCCTTGAGGGTGGAGATGTCGAACCAGGTCTCGGCTTCGGGCGTGCCACTGGCCTTCTGCTGCTTGATTGCTTCGCCGACGAGGCGGGCGCAGTCGGAGATGAGG
>CAXTCB010000094.1:0-10316 GCA_964242875.1 uncultured Acidobacteriaceae bacterium | reverse complement strand
GCTTGATCTCGGGAGCGAGCGGGAACTCGTGGAAGTACTCGCCGGTGATGATGGGGGAGTCCTCAAGCTGCTCGACGGTGGTGGCGGCGTACTTTGTGGTGCCGCCGGTGGGATGCTGTGCGTCGTAGCTGTCGATCGGGGTAAGGGCCGTGCCGATGCCCCAGCCTGTGGGGACCTTGACGGAGGGCTGAATGGCGATGTCTTTGACGGGGGTGTTGGCGGGGTAGAGCAGCAGCTTCTCCCACTCGAGGACGGCCATCTTCGCCGAGATGCGCTCCGTGACGATGCAATCAAGATGAGCGTGGAGTGTGGTGACGCCCTTCGGAATGGTGAGGTGAAACTGGTAGAGGTCGACATCGTCGCGGCGCCAGGGGAGCGGCTTGCCCTCCGCGGTGAAGACGACGCCGGTGATGTCATCGACGGGACCGGTGGGGCGGTGATTGCCGGGGATCCACTTGGGCGTGGTGAGGGTGAGCGGGCCGGGCTTCACGGGCAGATCAATCTCTGCATGGTAGAGCTTGCGGGGGCCATCGCTGAGATCGGCGGCGATCTGAATCGGGACTTTTTGCGAAAGGGCGGGCAGGGAACTGAGTAGAAGGAGGGATGCGGGAAGCAGGCTTCGGCGAAGGCAGAGAGTCATAGCGGGAAGAGACCTCTTGAATGGGCTGGAGATAACGGGTGGAGGCGCTGCGACGGACAGCGCGGGTCAGGCTTAGTTGCCGCGGGGCTATGCTGCAGGGGTTAGCTGTGCGCGGGTGTCTCGCCCTGCAGGGGTGGCAGAGCGGCCTCGATTGCGCGGATGACGCGCGGATCGTCGGGGAGCATGTCTGGCGCGAAGCGGGCGACGACTCGGCCGTAACGATCAACGAGGAACTTCTCGAAGTTCCACAGCAGATCGGGAAGGGGATTGGTTTTCGCCCCGGATCTGGAGAGGAAGCCGTTCAGATTAGCGCGGAAGCCGGGATCGTTGATCTGCGCGACTGGTTGGGCGTTGGTGAGGAACTGGTAGAGCTCGTGCTTTTCTGGACCCGTCGCGGTGAGCTTTTCAAACATGGGAAAGGAGGCGCCATAGGTGGAGGTGCAGAATTTGGCGATCTCCTGGTTCGATCCTGGCTCCTGGCCGGCGAAGTCGTTGGCGGGGAAGCCAAGGATTGAAAAGCCGCAGTGCTTATAGGTGTTGTACAGCTTCTCCAGACCTTCATATTGCCCGGTCAATCCGCACTGGGAGGCGACGTTGACGATGAGAAGGACCTTGCCGCGGAACTCCTGAAGGGTCGCCGGTTCGCCTGAGATGCGCGTCAGCGGAACGTCGAAGAGGGTGGATGCAGACATGTGTCTCCTGAAGGCTCATGGAATACTTTTCTGCCACAAGTATACGGTGGGTCTCTTTGCCGAACGCTTATGCGGAGCCGCGGGCGGATGGCAGTACTATCAGAACCGTTATGTCTTTTTATGATCTTCTTTTAGGCAGGCCGCTCGCAACAAGCGAAGAACGAGCAGAGCACATTGGTGTTGCTGCGGGTATTCCGATCTTCGGCCTGGATGGGCTTACCAGTGCCGCGTACGGTCCAGAAGCTGCGCTAACGCTGCTGATTCCTTTGGGTATCGGAAGTGTCGAGTATGGCTGGAGGATTATCAGCGCGATCCTGGTGCTGCTGACGATCGTGTATTTCAGCTATCGCCAGACGATTGCGGCCTACCCGAGCGGCGGCGGATCCTACACGGTGGCGAGCGAGAACCTGGGCGAGAAGGCTGGGCTGCTGGCGGCTGCGGCGTTGATGATCGACTACATCCTGACGGCGGCAGTGGGCATATCGGCTGGCGTGACGGCGTTGACCTCCGCTGCGCCGAACCTTCAGCCGTATACGCTCGAGATCTGCCTGGTTATCCTTGTCATTCTGGCTCTGATCAACATGCGTGGCGTGAAGGACACGGGCGCGGCGTTCATTCTGCCTACCTTTCTTTTCGTGGGTACACTGCTCGCGCTGATCGGGGTTGGGTTCTACAAAACCATTGAGACCGGCGGTCACCCGGTTGCTGTGCACGCGATGCCGCCCGCTCTTCCGGCGACGGTGGGGACCATTGGCATCTGGCTGCTGCTGAAGGCATTTGCGAGCGGCTGCGCGGCGATGACGGGCGTGGAGGCAGTGTCCAACGGCGTGATGGCGTTTGGGGAGCCACGGGCGAAGAACGCGCAGCGAACGCTGACGATCATCATCGGCATTCTGATGGTGCTGCTGTTCGGCATTGCCTACCTGGCGAAGACCTACCAGGTGATGCCGATGCTGCCTGAGGCGGCCGGGTATCAAAGCCTGCTCAGCCTTCTGGTTACGGCGGTCTTCGGCAGGGGCTGGTTCTATTACCTGACGATGGGCAGCGTTCTGCTCGCACTGGCGCTGAGTGCGAACACAGCCTTTGCGGATTTCCCGCGGCTGACGCGGGCGATCGCCCTGCATGATTTTCTACCGCACGTGTTTATCCTGCGCGGACGTCGGCTGTTGTTTTCGCACGGCATTTACGCGCTGACGGGATTTACGGGCATCATCCTGATTCTGTTCAGAGGCGTTACGGATCGTTTGATTCCGCTGTACGCCATTGGGGCATTCATGGCGTTCACCCTGTCGCAGGCGGGCATGGTGATGCACTGGCGCAAGCAGGACAAGGAGCATGGCGGCCGGGTGTGGCACATGATCGTGAATGGAGTTGGCGCAGTCGCGACCGGGATCACGCTGGTGGTTGTGCTGGTGGCGAAGTTCACCTCGGGTGCGTGGGTCACGGCGCTGCTGGTTCCATTCCTGATTCTGATCATGATGAGTGTGAAGAAGCACTACACGCGGGTGAACGCAGAGATGGCAGAACCGCGGCCCATGAAGATGACCAACCTGGAGCAGCCCCTGGTTGTGATTCCGATGGCGCGATGGGATGCGATTACCGAGAAGGCGATGCGCTTCGGGCTGCTCATTTCGAAAGAGATCAAAGTGGTGCACATCCACTCGGACGATCTGGAGGCAGCGGACTCCGGGCTCGAAGACATCTGGGAGCAGATGGTGGCAACCCCCATCCGCAACGCGGGCGTGACGATTCCGGAGCTGATCACGATCCCTTCGACCTTCCGCTTCATCATCTCGCCGCTGATGGACTACATTCTGAAGCTGGAACGAAGCCACCCGGGACGGAAGATCGCCGTGATTTTGCCGGAGATGGTGGTGCAGCACTGGTGGGAGAATGCGCTGCACAATCAGCGCGTGCAGGTGCTGAAGCTGCTGCTGCTGCTCAAGGGAAATCAGCGTATCGTCGTCGTGAATATTCCCTGGTACCTATAGTCGCGATTGCTGGCGTGGAGCAAGCTGCCGCAGACGCTGAACGGTCTCGATGAGCAGTGCGGATGCAGTGTCGATTTGGGCCGGAGTGACCATACGGGTGAGGGACAGGCGAATGGTTGCGCGGGCGCGCTCCTCAGAGAGGCCCATGGCACGAAGGACGTGAGAGGGCTCCAGCGCTCCGGACTGGCAGGCGGACCCGGCACTGACGGCGAGACCTTGGAGGTCGAGCGCGATCATCAGGTCTTCGGCGACGATGCCGTCGAAAAACAGGTTAGTGGTGTTGGGGGAGCGGGGCTCACGGGCGCCGTTGATGCCGCTGCCGGGAACGGCGGCGAGGATAGTCTGCTCCAGGTGATCGCGCAGGTGGGCAAGCTGGGCCGCGGCGTCGGTTGCAAGCCATGCCCGCGCGAGTTCCGCGGCCTCACCGAGGCCGACAAGTCCGGCCACGTTCTCGGTACCGGCACGGCGCTGGCGCTCCTGCGGGCCGCCGAAGTGGAGAGGGGCAAGGGTGGTTTTGCGACGAAGATAAAGGACGCCTGTGCCCTTTGGGCCATAGAGCTTGTGGCCTGAGATCGTGAGCAGATCGCAGCCGAGATCGTCTACCGCGAGGGGAAGTTTGCCAGCAGCCTGAACCGCATCGGTGTGAAACAGGGCGCCAGCCGCGTGAGCGATTGCGGCGAGCTCCTGAATGGGCTGGAGGACGCCCGTCTCGTTGTTCGCGAGCATGACGCTCACGAGCTGTGTGTGCGGGGTGAGCGCTGCCTGCAGGGAAACCGGATCGACACGGCCGGAGGCGGTGCAGGGAAGGACGGTCACGTCGACCTCGCCGCGTTTGGCAAGAGCGTCCGCAGCGCGCAGCACGGCATCGTGTTCGATGGCGGAGGTAATCAGGTGAGGACGCCGGCCGGCGTTCGCATCCAGTGCGCCGAAGAGCGCGAGGTTGTTTGATTCCGTGCCACCGGAGGTGAAGATGATCTCGGACGGACGGCAGGAAAGGAGAGCGGCGACCTGCTCACGAGCGTGTTCAACAGCGGCGCGGGCGCGCTGGCCCGGCTGATGCACGGAGCTGGGGTTCGCGAAGTGTTCCGTCCAGAACGGTGACATGGCCGCGACGACCTCGGGCAGCAGAGGCGTCGTGGCGTTCGCGTCCATGTAGATCGAGTCCGGCATGATCAGAGATTAGATGGATGTCGCGCGCCTTTGGTGCAGGCAAGAAGGTTCTGGTAGGCTTCGGGCTGGAAGACAGGAGACAAACAGATGAAGCGAGTGATAGCAGCGATGTGTCTGGCGATGGGCAGCGTGATCGGCCTGCAGGCGCAGGAGGCGAAGGTAGAACCGGCAAAGGCAGTGGACACGCTGATCGGCATCCTGGAAGGTGATGTTGTGCCGGCCGCGAAGGCGATGCCAGCGGAGAAGTACAGCTTCGCGCCAAGTTCGACGGCGATGCCGGGAGCAAAGTTCGACGGGGTACGAACGTTCGCTTCCGAGGTCGCGCATGTGGCTGCGGCGAACTACTACTTCTTCGGTGCCTCAAGCGGGATGAAGCCGGACGTTGACGTGAAGGCGATCAGTCAGTTGAAGACCAAGGAGGAGCTTGTCGCCGCGCTCGAGAAGTCGTTTGTGTTCGCACACAAAGCAGCGGGAATGCTGACGACGGCGAATGCCTTTGAGCCGGTCGAGGTGGATGGGCATCAGACACGCGTGACAGGCGAAGCCTTTGGCGTGGCGCATGCGTATGACCACTACGGGCAGATGGTGGAGTACCTGCGGATGAACGGCATCGTTCCGCCGGCAAGCCAGAAGTAAGGCGCGCTGCAGCCGCGATGCTTCCGGGGGCTCCGCGAAGGAGGCCCCGGCGGTGCGGTCAGCGCTGGGTTACGGGCACGTAGGGTGATGGATAAGCCGGACCGACATAGTCTGCACGTGGGCGAATGAGCCGGTTGTCGTCATGCTGCTCAATCACATGCGCGGCCCAGCCAGAGATGCGGCTGATGGCAAAGATGGGGGTAAAGAGATCGATGTCGATGCCAAGCGTGGTGTAGGTGGATGCGGAGTAGAAGTCGACGTTCGCGTTGAGCTTCTTTTCCTGTTTAACAAAGCCCTCAATCTTCTGGGACATATCGAACCACTTGGTGAAGCCGGCGGAGCGGCCTAGATCTTCTGACATGCGGCGCAGGTGCGTCGCTCGTGGATCTTCGGTGTGGTAGACGCGATGTCCGAAGCCGGAGATCTTTTTCTTCTCAGCAAACATCTGCTTGACGTGTTCCACCGGGTCTTCGCCGACAGCATCGATGGCGTAGAGCAGGCGCATGGTGGCTTCATTCGCACCGCCATGGAGCGGGCCCTTGAGGGCGCCGATGGCACCGGTGATCGCGGAGTGCATGTCGGCCAGAGTTGCGGCGATCACGCGTGCGGCGAAGGTGCTGGCGTTCAGCTCGTGATCAGCATGCAGGATGAGAGCCACATCGAAGGCGCGGGTCGCGGTCTCGGACGGCTTTTCGCCGTTCAGCATCCAGAGAAAGTTTGCCGCATGCGAAAGGTCCGGATCCGCCTCGACCAACTCTTTTCCTTTGCGGATGCGGTCGAACAGAGCAACGATCATGGCGATCTGCGAGGTCAGGCGGAAGGCCTTGCGAACATTCGCATCGTGCGTGACCTCTTTCTCATCGGCGTCGTAGATGGACAGCAGCGACACCGCCGTGCGCAGGACTTCCATGGGCGTGGCGGAGGCAGGAACACTGCGCAGCAAGTCGATAATCTTCCCGTCGAGAATGCGGCCATTAACCAGACTGGCGGAGAAGGCCTTCAACTCTTCGGCCGTAGGGAGCTTCCCGAACCAGAGAAGGAAAGATGTCTCCTCAAAGTTGGAGTGCTCGGCGAGTTCGTGAATGTCGATGCCACGATAGGAGAGAACGCCGGCATCCCCATCGATGTAGCAGATTGAGGAGCTGGTAGCGACAATGCCTTCGAGACCTTTTGGTGCAACGCTAGTGGCCATTGTTGATACATCTCCTGGTCCAGTGTGGGATCACCCGACTCTAGGGTTATAGCGCAGCGAAGAAACCGTTGTCACACCCTATGCGCGAATATCGATTTTGCGTCTATGTAGATGCTTCGTTAGAGCGCGCCTCAAGGTGACGTGAGGTTTGTGGTGTTCGTCGCGAAGCGGTCCGGAGCGAAGGCCGTGAGCAGGGGAGAAGGCGCTTCCCCGCTGATCTGGCGCGCGAGCAGCTCCGCAGTTCCGGGAGCGAGCAGGATGCCGTTGCGGAAGTGACCGGAGGCGATGGAGAGACGATTGGAGCCGGGGAGAAGGCCGATGGCAGGCAGAAGATCGTCGGTGGCCGGACGCAGGCCAGACCAGCTTGTGACGATGCGGGCGTCGTGGAGCACTGGCAGGAGCGCCGCCGCCTGTTGCAGCAGACGCGCGAGCTGGCGTGGATCAATCGATCGATCAAAGCCAACGTTCTCCACAGTCGCGCCGATGAGCGTGTGACCGGCGCTGGGCCCATGGATCCGCGGCACCAGGTAAATCTCATGCGAGCGGACGACGATGCCTGGTGCAAGCGCGGCAGGCGTCGGCACCGTGAGCATCTGGCCTTTGCGTGGAACGACTCGCAGAGAGGGAATCTGCGCGGAGGACAGGGACCAGGCTCCGGTGCAGTCCACGAAGTGATCCGTCTCGAGCGTGCCCGTTGCCGTTCTTACGAGGACTGAGCTTTCCGTCTCAGAGAGGGAGAGAACGGGTGTTCCTGTATGCATCTGCACTTGGGCGTCAAGAACGGCAGCGATCAGAGCCGGAGCGAGTTCGCGCGGGTCGAGGCTTTCTTCTTCCAGCGTGAGGAAGCGAGGGACGTCAGACTTTGCAGTGGGGAGCAGCGCATGCAGCGGTGACGCCGTGGATTCCCAAGCGGGATGGGTCGGAGAGATGGCCTGCAGCGTGCGATGTGTTTGGAAGTCGACGGACGGAGCGGATGCGCCCTGCAAGGAAGCGAGCAACGCGGGATAGAGGCCGCGGCTGAACTGTGCGAGCGCATGGAGTGCGGGAGGATTCGCCGGATCATCGACGGCGAGCATGCCCGCCGCAGCGGTGGAAGCCTCCGTCATGGGATCAGCGATGCTGAGGACGCAGACGGAAAGCCTGCGGCGAGTGAGCGCGAGTGCGAGAGTCAGGCCGATGATGCCGGCTCCTGCAATGCAGACATCAGGATGCTTCATAGCTGTCTTTAATCATCGCAGAGTGCGGAGACAGTTCGCGAGAGAAGGCTCTGAACGCAGGAAGGGGGACGCCGAAGCGCCCCCCTTTTCTGTTGCCTTTTGCCTTCCAGCTTCGCCGCGATCTTTACTTCCTGTAGCGGCTAATCTGCTGGTTTGACTGTGCTGCCATCGTCGTCGTTGCCTATTCTCCCTAGCGACTTGACACGACACTGAGAGATGTTCCCTCACAGCTAACGAAGGTATAGATTCGCGTCATTTCAGTGTCAAGAAAAAACGTGTGAGCGTGACGGTTTTTTTCAAGTGTGCGAGAGAGCGTCGCCGAGCAAAGACGGAGACGTTGTTGCCGGAGATGAAGTGCGTGCGATGCAAGGCACACCAGTCTCTCTGTTCCCGTCTCTTCCTTTCGCATGAGAGCAGGTCAAGGTTGGAGGCGGACAGAGTGCAGCTCAGGGTGTCTGTGTTGTTGCGGCTCCTGGCTGATGTCCCGCGCGGTGCGCTTTCGTCCTGCCCCAGGTTTCCGGTCACACATCTAACACCCGCGGAGCAACGTACCTGCATCAGCACAGGAGCGGTGTTGGTGTTGCTGGCAATGCACAAGGCTGAGCTTTCCATGTCTACACCTCACACGCCACTAAGCGGCCTCTCGTGCGCCATCCACAGGGAGCTCGCCGGGATGTGTGTTTTTGATGGCGTCTTTTGTGCGGGATGCAGAGCGAGTGGGGTTGACTCTCTTTACCGGCGCGGTAATCGAGGGATCACAGAGCCCGTATATTTCAGTAGGAACAGAGTGACACTGGCCGAGAGTGAGGTCGAACTTTAGTGAAAGAGGAAAGCTTTACAGAAGCTGTTGTTGCTCCCGAGACGAGCATCAAGCCGATACGCTTTGTGCCATCTTCGATGAACGCGTCATGGATTAACTCCGAGCGAAGTTCCCGCTTTGCGGAACATGAAACCTCTTCGAAGAATGAAGGGGAGCAACCGTTGCAGGGTGTGACGTTGGCTGAGGCGGAACGTGCAGCGATGGATCGCGGACATACCGTCCTGGTTGAGACGCAGTTGCACCGGATCTCTGAGCTCGAAGAACAACTCAAGCTCATCCAGGGCAAGGCACGCGAGAACGGCGAAGCGTATGACGCTACGGAGCCACCACGCGCGATGCGGCATCGCCTGCCCGCTGAGCGGGCGTCTGTCACGCATATGTTCACGATCGCCGGGCATGAGGGCTACATCACTGTGGGGCTGTATCCGAACGGCAGCCCAGGGGAGATCTTCCTTCGTATGACGAAAGAGGGCTCGGCTGTTGCAGGGCTGCTGGATTCGTTTGCGGCAGCGGTGTCTCTGGCGCTCCAGCATGGTGTGCCGGTGCGTGTGCTGGCGGAGCAGTTTGCGGAGACTCGCTTTGAGCCCTCGGGGGCAACAGCGAACGACCAGATTCCGTATGCGCTGTCGATTATGGATTACCTTTTTCGCTGGATCGAGCTGCGCTTTCTTTCGGGACACCAGATGGACCTGTTTGCAAACCTGTCCCCGGCAGCCCAGGCCGCGGGACAAGCATCGGCGGTCCGTGTAACGGGTACGGTGAGCGGCCCAAGGAGCAACGTGATACCGAATGTCACCGGGAGGCGGGTCAGCGATATCAAGGGCGGAGCCTAGGACGAACCGCATCGAGGCGAAGGGAACACGAAGCTGCGCGCTAGAATGTCCCATGGCTTGCCTGTCTGCATCGCTGGAGATCCCCGCATCGCTCACATGGGCGCACCCTGTAACCGCGGAGTGGTTTCTGCGGCGATTTGGTTCGCCAACGGAGCCGCAGGATGCTGGCTGGCCAAAGATCGTTGCAGGCTGCACGACGTTGATCTCTGCGCCTACCGGCTCAGGCAAAACGCTCGCGGCGTTCCTGGTTGCGATTGATTCACTCCTGCGGCAGGCGATAGACGGTTCGCTGATGCCGTGCACGCAGGTCGTGTATGTGTCGCCGCTCAAGGCTCTCTCCAATGACGTGCAGAAGAATCTGGATGAGCCGCTGCGTGAGATTCAACAACTGGCGCTTGAGCGTGGGTATTTTTCGACGGAGATACGTACAGCCGTGCGAACGGGAGACACGCTGCAGAAGGAGCGCGCGGCGATGCTGCGGCACCCGCCGCACATTCTGGTGACGACACCTGAAAGTCTTTACATCATGCTGACGGCGGCAAAGCCGCGTGAGAATCTGCGACGGGTGCGAACCGTGATTGTGGATGAGATTCATGCGGTGGCTGGAAATAAGCGGGGGACGCATCTGGCCCTGTCGCTTGAGCGGCTGGAAGCACTGGTTTGCGGGGAGAACCCGCTCTCGCCGGGCGCATGCCTGACGGGAATGACAACTGCGCCACAGCGTATAGGGCTTTCAGCGACGCAGAATCCAATCTCGCTGGTGGCGGAGTTCTTGACGGGAGCAGGCGCGCGGCGGCCGGCGGCGGAGGTTGTGCAGGTTGGTCAGCGGAGGACGCTTGATCTCGCGATTGAGGTGCCGAGCGAAGAGCTTGGGTCGCTGACGGCGACGAGCATGTGGACGGAGATGTTTGACAAGCTGGCGACGATGACGGAGGCGCACCGATCGACGCTGGTATTTGTGAATACGCGGCGGTTGGTGGAGAAGATCAGCTTTGAATTGGCCGAGCGACTTGGGCCGGAGCATGTGGGGGCGCACCATGGGTCGCTGTCGCGATCGCTGCGGCTGGAGGCCGAGCAGAAGTTGAAGGCGGGTGAGATCAAGATTCTGATTGCGACGGGATCGCT
>CAXTCB010000093.1:0-10356 GCA_964242875.1 uncultured Acidobacteriaceae bacterium | reverse complement strand
ACGAGTTCACCGGTCGTCTCATGCCCGGTCGCCGCTGGTCAGATGGCCTTCACCAGGCGGTCGAGGCTAAAGAAGGCGTCGCCATCCGCAAGGAAGATCAGACTCTTGCCACCATCACCTTTCAGAACTACTTCCGCATGTACAAGAAGCTCTCCGGCATGACTGGCACGGCCGAAACCGAAGCCGCGGAGTTCGATAAGATCTACAAGCTCGACATCGTCGTCATCCCGACCAACCGCAAGATGCTGCGGCTTGAAAACCAGGACGTCGTCTTCCGCACCGCGAAGGAGAAATACTTCGCCGTTGCTGATGAGATCGCCCGCCTGCATGACCTCAAGCAGCCTGTCCTGGTCGGCACCACCTCCATCGAAAAGTCCGAGCTCCTCTCCGAGATCCTCAAGCGCAAGGGCGTCCGTCACGTCGTCCTCAACGCCAAGTTCCACGAGAAGGAGGCCGAGATCGTCGCCCAGGCCGGCCGCCTCGGCATGGTCACCATCGCTACCAACATGGCCGGCCGCGGCACCGACATCCTGCTCGGCGGCAACTCCGACTTTATGGCCCGCCAGGAGCTCGTCCGCAAGTCGCAGGCCCGCGCCGTCTCTGCCGCACAAGGTGAAATCTCGCCCGTCGCCGGCCCCGGCATGGTTCGCTTCTACTACTCCGGCCAGGAGTTCGAAACAACGCAGGCTCAATGGGACGCCGCTACCGCCGCTCACGAAGGTTCCGCCAAGTCCGAGCACGAGGCCGTCATCACCGCCGGCGGTCTGCACATCCTCGGCACCGAGCGTCACGAGTCCCGCCGCGTCGACAACCAGCTTCGCGGCCGCGCCGGCCGCCAGGGCGACCCCGGCGCCAGCCGCTTCTATCTCTCGCTCGAAGATGACCTCATGCGCATCTTCGCCCGCGAGTGGGTCTCCACTCTGCTCCAGCGCCTCGGCATGGAAGAAGGCGTCCCTATCGAGAGCGGCATGATCTCCCGCCGCATCGAAGCCGCCCAGAAGGCCGTCGAAAGCCAGAACTTCGAGTCCCGCAAGCACGTTCTCGAGTACGACGATGTCATGAACAAGCAGCGTGAGGCCGTCTACGGCCTGCGCCGCCAGCTCATGGAAGGTACCGATCAGAAAGCGCTGGTCACCGAAGACTATCTCTCGACGATCCTCTCGAACCTGCTCGACAAGTACGTGCCTGAAAAGGCGCACGTTGAGAATTGGAAGACGGACGAGCTCTTCCTTGCGCTCTACGAGCAGTTCGGCGCCCATCTCGAGACTGAGGTCGATGTTCACGACCTGAGCCGTCACGATCTCGGCGACGCGATCTTCAACAAGCTGCAGCAGAGATACAACATCAAGGAGCAGATTCTCGGATCGGCCGGCATGCGGTATCACGAGCGCATCGTGATGCTCTCGGTCCTCGACGGTCTCTGGAAGGATCACCTCCTCTCCATGGATCACCTGAAGGAAGGGATCGGCCTGCGCGGCTATGCTCAGCAGGATCCGTTGGTGGCCTATAAGAAGGAATCCTTTGAGATCTTCGAGACGATGATGATGCAGTTTCAGGAAGATACCTCGCGGCATCTCTTCCGCATGCAGATCATCGGGCCGGACGGTCAGCCCATCGAGAGCCCCGATCAGCTCGCACAGGCGCAGTTGGATCAGTCTCAGCTCGCATCGCTGCAGCATCCGCCCGTTCCCGACCCCGCTCTTGCTGATCTGCTTTCGAGTGGCAGCGAGCCGACCATGCCGGTCTCTCCGCCAAACACTCCGGGAAATCCTTCTGCGTTGCCGCCCTTGCAGCAGCGTGCCGCACCACGACTCTCCAAGGCGCCCTCAACCACCATCGATGCGCTTGAGCGCGAGTTCGAGAAAAAGAAACAACGCGAACTCGAGCAGGCGCGCATGGCAGGGTCGAACGGCTCCAGCAACGGAAACGGTTCGCATCTGGCCGGCGACAAAGTCGGTCGTAACGACCTGTGTCCCTGTGGGTCCGGTAAGAAGTTCAAGAAGTGCCACGGAGCGGAGGTCTAGCCTTCGCTCCCGGTCCTACTTCGCGTCGCCCTTGTCAAGATCATCTAGCAGCAGTTTGCCCTTTGTCGCCAGTGTCTTCGCGCCTTCGGCGTCTCCGGACGTTAGCGCGACCTGAGCGTCCTTCTGGAAGTTTCGTACCTTTCCCACCAGATCGACTTGCGCCTTTGTGGCATTCCCGCTGAGGGCTACCAGCCTGCGCTCATTGGCTGCCAGAAGCTCCGTCGCCTCCTGCAGCGCCCGCGGGCTCTGCTCACCGCCCACCGTCAGCGCTCCGATACCAGCGACAGCGTCCGATTTTGCTGGCGCTGATGCACTCGCCGCCTCCGCAGGCTTCTCAGCGGGTTTTTCAGCGGCTTTCTCGACGGGTTTTTTGTTCGGTGTCGAGGGATTGGCTGCTGCCGGCTGCGACTGTGCCGTTGCCGCAGCCTTCGGTGTCCGCTTTTTGACCTTCTTGGGTTTACCATCCGATTGCGCTATCGGCACGGCTGGCAGCTTCGGCGTCTGTGTCTCCACCAGCGGGGCATCCGGTTCGGGCACCGGGACCAGCGCCACGGGTGTCTGCGGAGGCAACAGCACCGGCTGCGCCCTGCGGTGGTGACATCCGGTCAGGCCTGCCGTTACAAAGACAATGAAGTATCCTAACGAACACTGCCGTCTGTACAGGTCCGCGAGGAACTTCCTCTTTCTTTCGATCGTGGCTGGCCGCGTCAAACACTCTCTCCCGCGGGCCGTCGATCTTGGTTCATCGAACTGGCGCGTTTCCGAACGTCAAGGGCGGCAGAGGTCGGAAGCCGCACGGAGAAGACCGTTCCTTTCCTGGAACCGGCCACCGCCGCTTGCTCAGCCGTCGTCGAGCTCACATCCATGGATCCGCCATGCATTTGCACGATCCGATACGTCATTGCCAGCCCGATGCCGCTGCCTTTCGCCTTGGTAGTGAAGTACAGATCGAAGATACGCGGAAGAATGTCTTCCGCGATACCGTCTCCTGCGTCCGTAACCTCTACGACAACATCACTCTTGTCCCGGTAACTGGCCAGACGCAGAATGCCGCCCTCCGGCATGGATTGCATGCCGTTCAAGACCAGATTCAGCAGTGCCTGCCGAATCAGTTCCCCATCGATACGTACCAGCAGCGGGTCGCGGGGAGCGTCAATAAGGATCCGCACCCCGTTTTCGTCCATCTCTGCTTCCGTCAGTTCAACCACGGCTTCAATGACATCCAGAATGCTGCGTTCGGTCAGGTGCAGCTCCATCGGGCGTGAGAAGTCCGCCAGGGTCTCCACCACGCGATCCAGACGCTGCATCTCCCCCACCAGAATGTCGACGTGCCGCTGGGCCCCGGCTGAGGCAGCTCTGTCCATTACAGCCAGCTTGGACTTCAGCAACTCCAGATGCACCACCATCGCATTAATCGGATTCTTCACTTCGTGCCCGACCCCGGCTGTCAGCCTCCCAACTGCCGCAAGCCGGCGGGAAACCTCGAGCTCCTTCTCGAGTTGCGCCGCGGACTCCATATCCCGCAGTCGCACCAGTGTCCCCATAGTTCGACCCGTGCCGGCGCCGATATGTTCAAGCGAAAACTGAACGATTCTTCCGTCTTCAAGGGACACGCGGTCGATCACCTGTGCGTCACTCCCGCGATAGGCCCACAGCACCGCGTCGCCCAACATGGTTCCACGAACAAAGATCTCCTCAAGCGTTCGCCCCACCATTCCCATCTCTGTTCGGTTTAGAAAGTAGGTAGCCGCGCCTGAGACCATCGCGGCGCGGCCGTCTTCACCAAAAAGCAGCACGCCATCACGCAGCGTTTCAAGCATCTGGTTCACATTTGCGCGCAGCGTTGTATAACCGGCCTCCGTAGACCGCATCTGTGCATCCAGCCGGTCGATGGTCTGGGTCATCCGCACTACAGCATCCCGTGGCTCGCTGGACACTTCGCTCTGCTCCGGCAACTGGTTTTCGTCTCCGGCCAGCGTTGCCAGCCGTTCATTGATCAGTTCGATCGGCCGCAACGCCGCACTCGCCAGGATCCCGGCCGCGACCATGGCACCGGCCGCTGCAAGCAGCGCAAACAGCAACGCTGCCCGTAGCCACGGCTCGTACGACGCTCGAACAAAGCTTGAGCGCACGCCCACATGGACAACGAGAAATGGCTGTCCATTGCGGTCGAGCGGCTCCGTCAGGTCCAGCACCCTCGGCTTGCCAAACACCTCTCGTGTCTGGCCATAGATACTCTCATCGCGAATCCGCATGAGGTCAAATCGAGGCGGCATCACGAGATCAACCGAGTCCGGATCCGTACTCACCAGGATGCGTCCCTGCGCGTCAGTCACGCTGACATCCTGAACCGTGGGCGAGTAACGCACGATCGCCTGCATCACATCCATTAGAGGTCCTTGAATACGCAGCGCATCCGCCACAGCGTCCGCAAAGGGATCCTCCCCTGGCTCTGTGGGCGGATGATCCCGCAACCCGCTCTCGACGGTCTGCCGGGTCATAAGCAAAACCTCGTGAGCCAAAACCTCGTTACTGGATGCGGTCTGCTCGATTCGCTGCCGCAACAGCTCACCAAGAAACATGGTCGACAGCACCAGCACGATCGCCGACGTCAGCGCCGTTGCCGCGAGCACCAACTTGGTCTTGAGCCTCACGCTGTGCTACTCCGTTCCGTGTGCCGCCGTCGCGCTCGAGTACTCCTTCAACTTGTTCTGCAACGTCTTGGAACTAATTCCCAGGATCTCGGCCGCGCGCGTCTTGTTATTATGCGTCGACAAGAGCGTCTTCAGAATAAGCTGGCGCTCGGCCTCGTCCACCGTCGTCCCAACCTCCACGCGAACCGTGTTCTCTTCGCGGCGGAAACGCTCCGCTTCGATGGCCGGGTCAAGCGGCGGACTGATCTGGGTTGCGGGTACGCGCTGACGTGTCGCCGCCGGCGCAAATCCCGGTTCGCCGAAGTGTGGGGGCAGATGATCGACGCTGAGGCGACCGCGCCCAGCCATAATCGTGGCTCGCTCAATCGTATTCCGCAATTCGCGGACATTTCCTGGCCAGGTATACGTCTTCAATCGCTCCAGGAGCGCTGGATCGATACCGGAGATCGCGCAGCCGTGCCGTTCATTCATATCAGCAACCATTCGCTCCGCAATTGCGCCCACATCCTGCAGGTGATCTCGCAGGGGCGGCATCTGGATCGCAAAAACATTTAGCCGGTAATACAGATCTCCGCGCAGCTCACCTTCCGCTACAGCGCGCTCCGGATCTTTGTTCGTCGCGGCAATCACACGCACGTCCACCGGTGTCTCCGCTTTGGATCCCAGGCGCCGCAACTTCCGATCTTCCAGCACCCGCAGCAGCTTGGCCTGCGTCGCCGCTGGCATCTCGCCGATCTCGTCCAGCAGCAGCGTTCCCTCTTCCGCCAGCTCGAAACATCCCGCGCGTCGTTCAAGCGCGCCAGTGAAGGCTCCTTTTTCGTGACCGAAGATCTCGCTTTCAATCAGGGTTTCAGGAATCGCCGCACAGTTCACCGCAACGAAGGGCTTGTTACGCCGGCCGCTCAGCTCGTGCAGGCTGCGCGCCACCAGTTCCTTGCCTGTACCGCTCTCGCCCGTAACCAGCACAGACACGTTCGACGGCGCCACCCGCTCGATCAGCTTGTAGATCGCCCGCATCTGCGGTGATGAACCGACCAGCGGACCCAGACTTCCACTCTCGCGCGATCCCCGACTTGTGACCTCCACCTCGGCCGCCGCCACCGCTCCCATCTGGCGGCTTACGCTTTCGAGGATCGCCCGCAGACGCACTGGATCGACCGGCTTCGGAAGATAGTCAAAGGCACCCATCCGCATGGCCTCGACCGCGCTCTCAATCGACCCTTGCGCAGTCAGCATCACCACAGCCACCCGCTGTGGAAGTTCTCCAAGCCGACCAAGCATCTCCATCCCGTCCATGCGCGGCATCTTCAAATCGGTTACCACGATCGAGGGATTCCATTGCTGCACCTTCTCCAGCCCCTCCAGGCCATTAGCCGCCCCTTCGGTACGGTATCCCCAGCTCTCTACCAGCTCCATCAGCCCCGTTCGAGCATGCACCTCGTCTTCGACAATCAGTACCTTCTCCAAGTTTCACTCCCATCTCTTCAATAACGCGCCAGGCCCGCAGTGATCCGTCTGTGGCTCGATAGGTACGGGGACTCCTTAGTGTACGACCGATTTCACGGTCAGATGTGAGCACACCGGTAACCTCCGCCTGTAAACCGGCGCGATTAGCCGTATCCTAGGTCCATGCCTGACGCCCTTCCGCCTGAGATCTCTGTTGACGCCTACGCCGCACAACGGCATCAGCCCGGTGCCCCCCTGCTGCTGGACGTCCGGGAGCCCTGGGAGGTGGAAATTGCCGCAATCCCCGGAGCGACCCAGATCCCTATGGGAGACATTCCCTCGCGCCTGCAGGAGCTTGACCCCGACCGGCCCACTGTCGTCCTTTGCCATCACGGTGCCCGATCCCTCAATGTGACCATGTGGCTGCGTCAACAAGGCATCGAACAGGTGCAGTCGCTCGCAGGCGGCATCGATCAGTGGTCCCGCTCGATCGACCCCTCAGTTCCTCGCTACTGAGCGGCGTCTGAAACGACAGCGGCCTATGAATCATCCCGGTGTCGCGCTCGTTATGGGGGCGGTGTACCACCTGAATCACGCGACCCGTGTAAGGCAAGCAGCCGCTTGCGTTCTGGCTCCAAGACATTTTCATGTTGTGTTTACCCGACGTCACCGATACAGTGATCGAAACACAGCGGCCTACTCTCACTTTTTTGCTCAACACTGCAAGCGATTCTGCTTCGCAGTGGCGGCTCTGTGCCTATCTACTCGTGTTGTTTGGAGGCCACTTGAAACGACTCTCCCTATGGACCTCACTCGTCCTGGCACCCGCTGCTTGTATCGCGATCCACCCTCCCGCCTTTGCGCAGACGGTAACAGGAGCCGTCCGAGGCACCGTAACCGACGCCTCGGGAGCCATTGTTCCCAACGCGAAGATCACCATCACCAACACTGCCACCAACGTCGCTACGGTCACCACCAGCGACCAGGCCGGCGTCTATTCACAGCGGAACCTGCAGATCGGCCAGTACAAGCTCTCCGTCGAAGCGCCCGGCTTCTCAAACGCCAGCTTCGGCCCTTTCTCGCTTGAAATCGATCAGACCGCCAAAATCGACGTGCCACTTGCCGTCGGCGGATCCAACACTACGGTCGAAGTCACCGATCAGCTGCAGCCCATCCTGCAGACCGAAAACGCCACCACCGGCGAGACTTTCACCCAGAACACCATCAACAGCCTCCCGCTCAACGGCCGCGACTTTTCCCAGCTCACCGTCTTTACCCCGGGGGCGATCTCCACCAACTACGGTGCCTATGGCGGGCAGAATTCCACCGAGCGTGCAACCAGCGCGGATAACAGCCCCAACGTGAACGGCAATCGACAGCAATCGAACAACTATCTCCTCGATGGCCAGGAGATCAACGAAAACCTTAACAACACCATCGGCTACAATCCCAGCCCTGACGCTCTCGACCAGGTACGCGTTATCTCCTCCAATGCGAACGCAGAGTTCGGCAACGTTAACGGCGGCGATGTTGTCATGGTAATGAAGAGCGGTACCAACAGCTTTCACGGCAGCGTCTTCGGCTTTCTGGAGAACTATCAGCTCGACGCTAACTCCTGGTCGAACAAGCACACCTCGCCGATCACCCCGATCAACCCGTTCACCCAGACCATCTTTGGTGGGACCATTGGTGGTCCAATCCTCAAGAACAAACTCTTCTTCTTCGCTGACTATCAGGCCTACCGTGAGCATACCGGTGGTCTTCAACCTTACAGCGTCGTCCCCGCCGCCTTTCGCACCGGGGATCTCAGCGCATTGCTCACCACCGGCGTTGGTGCCGCTCCCGGAGTCGCTGGACAGCCCCTGCAGCTCTACAACTCTGCCAACGCCGGCGGTCAGGTCGCCTACGCCAACAATCAAGTGCCGATCCTGAATCCAGTCGCGAAGTATCTCTTCGCGCATCCCGAACTCTATCCCCTTCCCAATCACGCGACCTCGGATCCACTGGGCATCTCCGGCAACTACGTCGGTCCCATTAAGAAATACCAGCGTAATGATCAGGGCGACGTCAAGGTCGACTGGCATTTCCATCAGTCCGACATCATCTCGGGTAGATATACCCAGGGCATCGCGCAGGATGCACAAAGCTCCGTTCCGGTCGCCGTGCAGTTCCCTATCGGCTCCGACTACCCCGACCACCTGTTCACCGTCAACTGGACCCACGCCATCACGCCCGCGATCGTCAATCTTGCGCGCGGTTCGTACTCCAGGATCCGCTTTAACAGCGGTGTCTCGATCGATCCCAGTGGCGTCTTTGGCGACAATGGAAACTCCATCGTCGGCATTCCCAGTCAGGCACAGCAGACTGCCGGCTTCAGCCTGCAGCGCTTCGACAAAGATGACAATGGAAACGGGATCACGCCGGATGGTATCGCCAGCAACTTCGGCGTGAATCCCACCCCTGAGGTCTTCATCGACAACGTCTTTGAGTACGCCGACGATCTCACATGGCAGCGGAGTAAGCACCTGCTGAAGTTCGGTGCTCAGGTGACTCGTTATCAGCAGAACAGCTTCTATCCCGGCAACAACGGCGAGCTCGGAACCTTCAACTACACCGGACAGTTCACCGCTCCCGTCGGCAGCAAGGTCGTCTATCCCTTCTCTGACTTCCTCACCAACAACGCGTATGAGGCATCCGTCGGACAGGTCGTCGGTCGGACCGGGCAGCGTCAGTATCGCGATGCGTTCTATGCTCAGGATGACTGGAAGGTCACCGACAAGCTCACCCTCAACCTCGGTCTCCGCTGGGAGTATTCGCAGCCCATCTACGAGGTCAACAACAAAGAAGCCAACCTCAACCTGACCCCGGGCCTCCCTTCCGCTCAGGCCATCCAGTTCGCCGGCCAGAATGGCAACAGCCGCGCCCTCTACGATGGCGTCTACACCAACTTCATGCCGCGTATCGGCTTCGCCTACCAGGCCAAGACGCGCCTTGTCATACGCGGCGGGTACGGCATCACCAACTACCTAGAAGGTACGGGCGCCAATCTTCGCCTGACCCAGAATCCACCCTTTCATAACGACTTCGACACCATCGCCAGCATCCCCACCGGCTCTGGCGCATCCTACTCACCCGGCAGTCCCGTTCTCACCAGCAACGGCTTCCCCACCAACATCGTCCCGACAACCACCTTCTACGCCTGGCGCAAGAATCTCCGTCCTGCCTCCATCCAGGAGTTCACCGTCGGAACGGAGTACCAGCTGACCAACAGCTCAACCATCACCGCAAGCTATGTGGGTGAGACCGGTCATCACCTTACCGATCCGGTGTACGCCAATCAGCTCACCGCCCCCGGTGTCGTCGCTCCGTACGTCAACGTCGTTGGTCAAGGCGGTGTCGTCAAAGTTACAGCGTCAGACTCCGCCTCTAGCTATAACTCGCTTCAGGCGGTCTATCGTCAGCGCCTAACCGCGGGCCTGGAACTCACCGCAAACTACACGTACTCCAAGTCACTCACTGATGACATCGGATACTACGGCACCAGCAACACAGCACAAACCTACTATCAGCAGAACGCCTACGATCTCGCGAGCGAGTGGGGTCCGGCAGGTTCGGACATCCGCCACGCCCTGAGCGTAGCCGGCACCTACACCGTTCCCTTCGGTCGTGGAAAGCGGTACGGTGCCAACACCAACTTCCTGCTCGATGAACTCCTCGGCGGATGGCGGGTGTCGGGATCGAACGTGACTTACTCAGGCTTACCCGTCACCATTGTCTCTCCGGCAAACTACTCCAACACTGTGTTCGGCTACACCGGCGCAGCTCGTCCGCAGACCTTGCATCCAGCTGTCATTCGCGGCCGCTCGGTTGATCACTGGTTTGGAACTGACCCGAGCATCGCGCAACCCTGCAGTCTCGACGCGTCTGGCAATCCTGCAGACAACGGCACCTGCGCCTATGCTCCGCAGCCTTTGAGCGGCTTCGGCAACACTCGTCCTGGAACCCTGCGTGCCCCGGGCTTCCTCAACTTGGATTTCGCCGCGCAGAAGTCGTTTACCGTCTTTCACGAGAATCGCGTGGACTTCCGGGCCGACTTCTTCAACGCGCTCAATATCGCAAGCTACGGCAATCCAGACAACAAGATGACCGACGGTACCGCCTTCGGCCAGATCACCTCCACCCGCTCCACCGAGCGTCACATCCAGTTCGAGCTGAAGTACGCTTTCTGATCG
>CAXTCB010000092.1:0-10366 GCA_964242875.1 uncultured Acidobacteriaceae bacterium | reverse complement strand
CGATGCCTTTGAGGAGCTTGTCGGTGAACTTCTGGCCCATGCGGGGCATTTTGAGAAGGTGGCCGGCCTTTGCGGCGGCTTCAAGTTTGTCGACGTCGGCGATCTCGAGCGCAGACCAGAGCAGGGCGACGGTCTTCGGGCCCATTCCCGGCAGCCTGAGAAGTTCGAGCATCGTCGGCCGATAGCGGGTGAGGAGCTCAGCGCGCAGCGGCAGGGTGCCGGTGGCGACGAGATCGCGGATGTTCTGGGCCATAGCTTTGCCGATGCCCGGGATGGCGAGGAGCTCCTTGGGGTCGACGTCAGGCGCGGTGAGGGTGGCGAGCTGAGTGGTCTGCTGCTCGACGGCCTCTGCGGCGCGGCGATACGAGCGGATGCGGAAGGGGTCCTGGCCGTCGATCTCCATGAGGGCGGCGGTCTCGTCAAGCAGGCGGGCGATGGTGATGTTGTCCATGGGCGTGTCTTTGACGATCAGATGCGGACCGGGGCAACCGGTGTGCGTGCGGCGAGGCGGTGGTCTGCCCATACGGTGGCGAAGCCGGCGCCCAGGAAGGCGAGGGCGATGAGGACGGCGGTGAGGCTGACGCGGGACCAGCCAAGGACGGTGACGTTGAGGAACGGATAGGGGAAACGACCTGTCACGAGGCCGCGGGCGAGGGCGTAGGCAAGGTAGAGCAAAGGATAGACGGCCCAGAGCAGGGGATCGCGCCAGGAGAGATGGCCCTTGGGAGTGAAGGCGATCCAGAAGAGAAGGGTGGCGAGAGGCGTGATGACGTGGAGCAGGCGATCAACAAGAGCGGAGCCGCCCGAGAGCTCAAGCAGGCCCCAGAGCAGGACGGCGTTGACGACGCCGACGAGCACGATGGAGAGCATGGTGAAGGCGACCAGGCGGGAGGAGACGAGGAGACCGAGGGCGAGGGCGGAGAAGAGAAGCGCCACCAGCAGGTTGGTGGTGATGGTGAAGAAGCCGAGCATGATGCCCAGGGAGGCTGCGAGGCCGTTTTGTGGAAGGAGCTCGACAAGCTGCAGTGCGAGACCGGTCCAGGCGACGGCCGCGATGAGGGCGGCGGCGAGGCGAGCGGCCAGGGGGTGTGCGGACATGGTGGTCATGGTCGCATAGTGGGGTGTCGCGGTGCTTGTGTGAGTCGCTTCGCTCCACGGGGAAGGACGGAATACGGGGGTTCTTCGCTTCGCTCAGAATGACGATAAAGGCGGGGACTTCGCTTCGAAGGACAACAAAGGCGGGTCGCGTCGCTCAGAAGGACCACGAGAGTGGGGGTGTTTCGTTCAGAGTGACAGCTAGAGGGCTTTGCGGAGGAGGAGGACGTTGGCGGCTTTGGGGCCGCGGTCTGTCTCGATGATGTCGAACTCGACCACGTCTCCATCGCGCAGAGTTTTGTAGCCGTCGGTCACGATGGACTGGTAGTGGATGAAGACATCGGGGCCGTCTGGGCGGCCAAGGAAGCCGAAGCCCCTGGCCGTGTTGAACCATTTGACGGAGCCTTGATATGGCATGGGTCTAGAGGGTTCCGGCGCGACGCCCCTGGGCAAAGAGCGAGACGCCGATGAGGGTTTTGCCGTCGTGAATCTTGCGATTGGCGATGAGCTGCATGAGATGGGAGAGCGGCGTGGGAAGGAGCTCGATATGCTCGTCCTCTTCGGGTTTGGCGGCGCCGTATTCGAGATCCTGCGCGAGATAGATCTGCATCCACTCGCCGAGGAAGCCGGGGCTGGCGAAGTATTTGGTGAGCATGGTCCAGCGTTTGGCGCGGATGCCGGTCTCTTCGATCATCTCGCGTTTGGCGGCGGCGAGCGGGCGCTCGTTGGGCTCGATACGGCCGGCAGGAAGCTCCAGCAGGAACTGACCGGCGGCGTGGCGGTACTGGCGGATGAGGATGACGGCGGGGTTCTTCGGGCCGGTACCGAGGCTACGGTTTTTCGTCTCGTCGACGGCGAGGATCACGACGGATCCGTTGTGGCGGATGACGTCTTTCTGGCGAGCCTTGTTGTCGCCGGGCTCGATCAGGGTGTCTGTGTAGACCGAGAAGACGTGGCCCTTGTAGGAGAGTTTGGAGTCGATGAGCTCTGGTTTGCCGGCGTTGCGCCGCTTGCGGACCGCCGGGGCCGGCTGTTCCTCCTCTGAAGCGACGGGCCGCTCGGCCGAGGTGGACGGCTCGGCGGCGCCGGTATTCAGGCGCCTGGTGACGGGAGAGAGGTTCGCGACTTGGCTGTTGGCAGACGGCTGCTTCTTCACAGAGGGGGCCATGCGGCTACGGTACCATCAGCCACAGACTGACAAGCTCTGCATCGTGCCGTTTGCGGAAGGCATCCAACTGCGTACGTGATGGCTGCGGGCTATGGAACGAAGGCTGCCCGGTGATGTCTCCGGCTGCAGCGCGAGGCTTGTCTGGATGATCTCTGGTGAAGGAATGGGATGGGTTTACGATGACGTTGGCTGCAAGCGCTGAGTGTTACCCGATCACCGTGCTGCCGCATGTTTCGGCGCTGTACCAGGCGTACCTGGGATTGAGCGGAGCTGCCGGAGACCAGAAGGCGGCGGCGTGGTACGGCGCGGGGCTGGACGGGGGCGCCTTTTCGGGCGCATGGATGCGGCAGCCGACAAGCGGAGGTGTGGATCGAGAGCGCCTGGCTACCGAGCTTGCGACACAGGCTCGCGGTTTCCATGCCGGCGCCCCGACCTTCGCACACATTGAGCGACTGCGGGCAGGCGCGCGAGCGGTGGTGACGGGGCAACAGGTTGGCCTGCTGGGCGGTCCGTTGCTGGTGCTCGAAAAAGCAGCGACGGCGATTGTGCGGGCGCAGGAGGCGACGGCGAGGACGGGTGAAGCGCATGTGCCGGTGTTCTGGCTGGCTACCGAGGATCACGATCTGGCGGAGGTGGACCAGGTTTCGCTGCTGACGAAGACCTCTGTTAGGACATTGCACGCAGGCATGAAGAGCGGCGGCGCACCTGTGGGTGGGGTGGTGCTTGGAGCCGAGATGGAGGCCGTGCTGGCGCAGGCGGAGGAGTTGCTGGGATGGGCGCCCGTGGCCGAGGTGCTGCGCGCGTGCTATGCCCCGGGAGAGACGCTGGGAGCGGCCTTTGGTCGTTTGCTGTCGCATCTGTTTGCGGAGCAGGGGCTCATCGTCATGGATGGATCCTCCAGGGAGTGTCATGCGCTGGGTGAGACGACCCTACGGTACGCGATCGAGAACGCTGCTTCGCTCGAAGAAGAGCTTGTGGCGCGGAGTGCGGCACTCCAAGAGGCGGGATTCCATGCACAGGTGAAGGTTGCTGATGGGATGAGTCTGCTGTTTCTGATCAGCGAGGTGGACGGGGCGAAGCAGCGGATCTCGTTGCGGCGATCGGGTGAGGGCTGGAAGGCTGGCCGAGAGAGCTATACGACGGCGGAGCTGCTCGGAATGCTTGATGCAGAGCCGGAGCGGATCAGTCCGAATGCGTTACTGCGGCCGGTGTTCCAGGATACGATTTTGCCGGTTGCCGCGTATGTCGGGGGACCGGCAGAGATTGCGTACTGGGCGCAGAGCGCGGTGGTGTACGAGCGCGTGCTCGGCGCGGTTACGCCAGTGCTGCCGCGCTTGACGGCGACACTGCTCGAACCGGCGATTGCGACGGTGATGGATAAGGATGAGGTGCAGTTGCCGGATGCTCTCAGCTCGGCTGAGGATCTTGCGCTGCGGCTGGGTGCGCGGGCGATGCCGATTGAACTCAAGCGCCGCCTGGCGGCTGCCGGAAATGCGATGGAGACGGAGATCGAGTCGCTGGTGGACTATCTGGGCGGCATGGATGGGAGTCTGGGCCGGTCGGCTGCGGTGTCGGGGTCGAAGATGCGATACCAGATGAGCCGGCTGCGGCGGCTGGCCGCTCGGGCGGAGCTTGAGAAAGAGGAGAGCCTGCGGAAGCATGCGGCTGCGATTACGCTGAATGTTTTTCCCGGCGGCCATCCGCAGGAGCGTGTGGTCGCGGGTGTGTGGTATGTGGCGCGATACGAGCGGCTGATCGAGCGGCTGCTGGACGCGGCACGGGGAATGTGCGGCGGTCACGCTGTGGTGCGGCTCTAGAGCAGGACTTCCGTTGCGAGGCGCTCTTACAATAGGGCTGTGAGGGTCTCGATATGGGAATGAGCGATGCGCCGTTTGAGGTGATGTGTCCGGAGTGCGGAGCGATGATCAAGGTGGATCCGGTGACGCGGTCCGTGATCTCGCACACGCCGGTGGCGCGCAAGAAGACGTTTGAGGACTTCGGCGACGCGGCGCGGGCGTTGCGCGAGCAGGATGCGCGGCGGGACTCGATCTTTGCGCAGAGTGTCGAGGCGCAGAAGAACAAGGATGATTTGCTGAGTAAGAAGTTTGCCGAAGCGGTGAAGAAGGCAAAGGAGAGTCCGAACACAGGCAAACCGCTGCGCGATTTTGACCTGGAGTAGCGAATGGGTGATGTGGGGTTTGGTAGGATGAGCCGCGGTGAGGATTTCCACGATGTGTGCCGTTCCAGCAGAGACGACAACCCAAGTTCCGCCGCCGCCGTACTCGCGGAATGCAGTCTCTTCTGAAGGGATCGCCAAGGGGCTTGACGGGCGCTCCAGGCGTTCGATCCTCCTGGTCGGGGTTGCCGTTTTTCTGGTTGGGCTTGTGGTTCTTTTCGCCGCAAGAGCCTTTCTTCGTGCGAGAAGCCAGGCTGGCGTGCTGGCAGCTGCACTCCACGCACGAATGAATCAGAAGGACTGGGACGGTATTTATGGCGATGCTGATGCTGTTTACCGAGCCGAGACTGCGCGGGTGGACTCAGAGGCTCTGTTTGCGGCGATCAACCGCAAACTTGGCCAGGTGAACCGCGCGTCCCAGCTGACGACAAACATCACATTCAATCCCTCCGGGAGCTTTCTGACGGCGCAGTTCGAGACCAACTTCTCAGGGGATGAGCACGCGAGGGAGACGATCGTGTGGAGAAGTCTGGGGGGCGCGTACCATCTGCACTCGTATAACATTCAGTCGCTTCCACTGCTGACCAAGTAGGCGGCCAGAGGCTCGAGCGCAGGGCAATTAGAATGGGGTATGCCTCCGATTTTAAATGCTCAGGGCCTGACGAAGGCTTTTGGCGCCACGCCCCTCTTCAAAGACATCTCCCTTACGGTTTCGGAAGGGGAGCGGATTGGACTCATCGGGCCGAATGGTGCGGGGAAGTCAACGCTGCTGGCGTGTTTGGCCGGTGAGCAGGACGGCGATACGGGCGAGGTGGCGATGCGCAAGCGCGCGCGCGTCGGGTATGTGCGGCAGGAGTCCAGCTTTGCCGACGGCGTGAGTGTGCGGGATGTGCTGATCGCGGCGCTCGATGCGGCGAAGATTGCTGAGGCCGAGCACGAGGGGCGGCTGCGTGAGACCAGCGGACGCATTGGCTTTGCGGCGCTCGATGCGATGGCCGCGTCGCTGAGTGGCGGATGGAAGAAGCGGCTGGCGATTGCAGAGGCGATTGTGACGGCGCCGGATGTGCTGCTGCTCGACGAGCCGACCAATCATCTGGACCTGGAGGGCATCGAGTGGCTGGAGGGGATGCTGCGGACGGCGCCGTTTGCATGCGTGATGGTGAGCCATGACCGGTATTTTCTGGAAGAGGTGGCGACCGAGATTGTGGAGTTGAGCCGCGTGTATGCGGATGGCATGCTGCGCGTGCGCGGAACCTATTCCAAGTTTCTGGAGGGCCGCGAGGCGTACATGGAGTCGCAGTCGAAGATGCAGGACGCGCTGCGCAATCGTGTGAAGACCGAGGTGGAGTGGCTGCGGCGCGGGCCGAAGGCGCGGGCGACCAAGGCGAAGGCGCGGATCGACAACGCGCACGGACTGATCAGCCAATTGAAGGATGTGGATCAGCGAACGCGAACGGCGAGTGCGGGCATTGAGTTCTCGGCGACGGACCGGCAGACCAAGCGGCTGGTGGAGCTCGACGAGGTATCGGTAGAACTGGGTGGCCGCGAGATTGTGCGCGGGCTGAGCTTTACCGTCGCGAATGGAACGCGGGTCGGCCTGGTGGGGCCGAATGGATCAGGAAAGACGACCCTGCTGCGGCTGATCACGGGTGAACTCGAGGCCAGTTCCGGCGTGGTCAAGCGGGCCGGCGCGCTGCGGATGGTGTACTTCAGCCAGATGCGCGAGCTGCCGGAGTCGATGACGCTGCGGCGCGCGTTGGCGCCGGACTCAGACTCGGTGGTGTATGGCGGCCGCGTGGTGCATGTGGCGAGTTATGCAGCGAAGTTTCTCTTCACGGGAGAACAGCTGAACCAGCCGGTCGAGCGGCTGAGCGGCGGCGAGCGCGCCCGCGTGTTGATTGCGAGGCTGATGCTCGAGCCGGCGGACGTGCTGCTGCTGGATGAGCCAACGAACGACCTCGATATTCCGACGCTGGAGATCCTGGAGGAGAGTCTGCTCGAGTACGCGGGCGCTCTGATTCTGGTGACGCACGATCGCTACATGCTCGATCGCGTGTCGACCGTGGTGCTGGGACTGGATGGCACAGGGCGGTCCGAGGCCTTCGCCGACTACTCGCAATGGGAGCAGTGGAGAGGCATCAAGCCGGGCCGCGACGAGGGCGTTGCGGAGCCGGCGGCGGCGAAGAAGAGCTCGTCTGCGAGTGCCTCGAAGAAGAAGCTCTCGTACCTTGAAGCCCGTGAGTTCGACGGCATTGAAGCTGCGGTCGAGGCGGCCGATGTGCGGCTGGAGAAGGCGCGCGACGCTGTCGATGATCCCGCAGCTGCAACTGATGCTCCGAAGCTCACGGCTGCTCTGGCGGAGATGGAGGCGGCGCAGGAAGAGAGTGATCGTCTGTACGCGCGCTGGGCGGAGCTGACGGAGAAGGCCGGCTGAGGCGCGAAAGCGACGTTGTATGCTGCTTGCACGATGACCCAATGTTTGCAGTCTGCAAAGTTTTCACTCGTAGCCTGGTGCGCGTTGACGCTTGTGACCTCGCGGGCGTCTACGGCACAGCTGGCCGAAGCGAAACAGGTCGTCGTGCTGCATGCGGCCCGCCTGCTCGATGTCCGTGCGGGAAAGATCATCGCTCCGGCGGAGATCCTGGTTGAGGGCGATCACATTGTAGAAGCGGGAATGCATGTGTCGCGACCGGCGCTCGCGCAGGAGATCGACCTTGGCGATCAAACGCTCATGCCGGGATTGATTGACGCCCATGTGCATCTGTTTCTTCATCCTGGCGCGGAAGATCTGCAGACCGTGCAGGAGAGTGTGCCGCAGCGGGTGCTGCTGGCGGCGGAGGCGGCGCGCGCGGACTTGCAAGCGGGCTTTACGGCAGAGCGTGATATGGGGACCGAAGGAGCGGGCTCGGCTGATACTGCCGTGCGCAATGCGATCGATGCCGGCATGATCCCCGGACCACGTATGCGGGTGTGCGGGAATGCCATCAGCATCCTGGGCGGGCATGAGGATGCGCTCGGTTACAACCCGGCGCAGAAGCTCTCAGGTAATGCGGATTACGCGAACACGGCGGAGGAGCTGGTCGCGACCATACGACAGCAGCGAAAGGACGGCGCGGATTTTACCAAGGTGTACGAGACGGGCAGGGCGGAACGCGGGGCGGATGGCGGGTTGGCGGTGCCCTTTCAGTACACGGCGGAGCAGATGCGCGCGGCAGTGGCAGAGGCGGCGCGATACAGCCTGGGCAAGCCCGGGCATGGGGTGGCGGTGCATGCGGAGGGCGAGCCGGGGACGGGGTTTGCCGTGGACGCGGGTGTGGCAAGCGTGGACCATGCCGATGTGCTGAGCGAGGCGACGATGGCCGTGATGAAGGCGAAGGGAATTCCAGCGGTGCCGACGTTTGCCATCCAGGAGTACTTTGAGCAGACGGCGACGACCGCGGTCGGACGTGACGCGGAGCACGCCCTCATCGAGCTGCATGCGCGCGAGTTTAAGAAGCAGATGGCAGCTGGTGTGCCGTTTGCCGTGGGCAGTGACGTGGGGCCATTTCCGCATGGAACGCAGGCTCGGGAGCTGGAGCTGATGGCACAGTTCGGCATGCCTGCCGCGGAGGTGCTGCGCGCAGATCTGCTGAACGGAGCGAAGTTGCTGGGGTGGGAGGGGAAGGTCGGTGAGCTGAAGGCGGGATTGCTCGCTGACATCATTGCCGTGGAGGGCGATCCGCTATCAGACATCAGTGCCACGAGCCGGGTGCGCTTCGTGATGAAGGGCGGCGTCGTGTTTCGGCGACCGTAGCTGCTGGATGAGGCGCACCGGATCTCCGACCGAGATAGTACCGGGCACCAGTGTCCGCGCGTAGATGCCGGCGCGGCCCTCTCGCTTGCTGGCCAGCCAGCGGAGAATAGTTGCGTCCGCTTCGGCCGTCTCGGGATCAAGCGATACCATGCGACAGCGCGGGATTCGTTCGAGCATGGAGATCTGCGCGCTGCCGCCAAGCTGCAGCACCATGCCGGAGAGCGCGTCTTCCGCGAACGGCTGATCGTCGACGAGCCGCAGGATGAGATTGGAGCGGAGGCGGCGGCCATCAAAGCTGCCCAGCGCTTCGGCCAAGGCTCGCTCTGTGCCGAGCGAGTGCACCGCGATCGGACGCACGTCCGTTAAGGGCCGCTCGCTCGTGATGAGCCGCAGAGCTCGCGTCGATTCGGCGAGGGTGAGGTGCTCGGTCAGAGTCTCATCGGTTGCACTGAGGGCGGGGCCGGCCGCTGTACGCACAGTTACCTTGCCTTCGCTGTCCAGGCTTGCAGCCGATCGGAGCATCGCTGTTCGATCGATGGATCGGAGGAGGGGCTTGCCGATCGGAGCATCGTCGCCTTCAAGGGCAAGACGCCGATCACCGTCAATCCCGGTAGCGTCGACGACGAGCGACTTACACCGTTCGCCTTGCATGCTCTTTACGGGGTAGCGCCAGAGCTCCGCGATATGCCCGAGAACGGTCACTGGAAGGCTGTCTCTCTTGAGAGAAGCTCTCTCATCTGCTGCGTCCCTCTGCGTGGTGGAGGATGAGAGATCCGCTAGATGCCTGTGATGTTGAAACCGCAATCCACAAAGGTAATTTCGCCGGTGATGCCGCTGGCAAGAGGGCTGGCGAGAAAGAGCGCAGTGTTGCCGACCTCATTCTGCTCCACGTTGCGATGGAGCGGAGCGCGGCTGGTGACGGCGTCGAGGATCTTCGAGAAGTCTCCGATGCCGCGGGCCGCGAGTGTCTTGATCGGGCCGGCGGAGATGGCGTTGACGCGAATGTTCTTTGGTCCGAGGGAGGCGGCGAGATAGCGGACGGTGGCTTCGAGGGCGGCCTTGGCGACGCCCATGACGTTGTAGTTGGGGAAGACCTTGTCGGCGCCGTAGTAGGTGAGGGTGAGGATGGAGCCGCCTTCGGTCATGAGCGGTGCGGCGCCACGTGCAAGGGCAATGAGCGAGTAGACGCTGACATCGTGTGCGATGCGGAAGCCATCGCGGCTGGTGAGAAGGAAGTCGTTCTTGATCTCGTCGGCTGGCGCAAACGCAACGGAGTGGACGAGGGTATCGATTTTGCCGAAGTGTTCTTGGATCTGCGCGAAGATGGCGTCGATCTGGTCGTCGTGGGAGACGTCGCAGGGGAAGGCGCGGCCGATGCCGGTTTGGCCGAGGTCCTCGAGGAGCTGCTCGGCCTCGCGCTGCAGGCGCTCGGACTGATAGCCAAGGACCAGGGTGGCACCGGCCTCGGCCAACTTCTGGGCGATGGCGTAGGCGATGCTGCGCTTGTTGGCGAGGCCGAAGACGACGGCGACTTTGCCCTTCATGTCAATCATTGCTGCGGTGATCTCCCTGGTGAGTGCTGCGTCGTGGATCTCTGTCGACGGTAAGGATAGCAGTGGAGGCCGGCTACCCGCAGAGCGGGCGGGTGGCAGGAACGGCAGAGGCTAACTCGACTGGGTGTCAAGGACGAGATCAAAGGCGTCCCAAGCTTCTTCGGAGAGGGTTCGTTTCGCTCCGGCGACGTTTTCTTCAAGGTGCTCCATGGAGCTGGTTCCAGGAATAGGCAGCATGACGGGAGAGCGCTGCAGCAGCCATGCGAGAGAAAGCTGGTTGAGCGTAAGACCGTGTTCCGCGGCGAACTCCTGAGGGCCGGAGCCCGCATGTGCCAGCTTGCCGGCTGCGAGCGGGTACCAGGGGAGAAAGGCGATGCCATGCTGCTCGCAGAATGCAAGCGTGCGCTCACTCTTGCGCTCGGTGAGGTTGTACTTGTTCTGCACGCTCACGATGGTGGCGACCTTTTGGGCCCGTTCGATCTCTTCAGGCGTCACCTCGGAGAGGCCGATGTGGCGGATCTTGCCCTGGGTTTGCAGATCCTTGAGGGCGCCGAGGGTCTCTTCGACAGGAACAGTGGGAT
>CAXTCB010000091.1:1514-10384 GCA_964242875.1 uncultured Acidobacteriaceae bacterium | reverse complement strand
TGGCGAGATGGGCCATGATCTGGTCTGTTGCTCAGGATACCGTGCGGGGAGGGAGATGGAGCAGGGAGCAGGGAGTAGGAAGTAGGGAGTAGGGCAAGGGGTGGGGAGCCGGACAGAAGTGCGAGGTGAGGAAAGGACGGAGGGAGAACACGGGAGGAACGGGCTCAGGAGGTGTGCCGTCTCGCCTTTTTCGAGGCGGACAGCAGTGGCGTGTATGGTGCAGGTGTTGGGTGTGATGCGTGCGCCCCCATTTCAGTTCAGGCAAGAAAAGCGAGGATGAAGGACGGATGCCAACGTTTGCAGTGGTTGATCTTGGGTCGAACTCGTGCCGGTTGAAGATTGCGTGCATTGAGGATCATGGGCTGAAGACGCTTTATGAGGACCGGGAGGTGAACCGGCTGGGCGAGAGCGTGTTCCAGACCGGGGTGTTGAGTCCGGAGGCGATGGAGCGGACGATCAAGGCGCTGCGGCGGTTCCACAAGGCGGTGCAGACGCACGTGGTGGACCGGGTGCGAGTGGTGGCAACGAGTGCGATGCGCGATGCGCGAAATGCACCGGCGTTTGTGGAGTGGGTGAAGAGCGAGACGGGATGGGATGTGGAGGTGATCTCCGGGTTGGAGGAGGGGCGGCTGATTCACCTGGGGGTGGTGCAGACGGAGCAGGGTGCGCGGGGACGGTGTCTGCTGATCGATCTGGGCGGCGGCAGCTGCGAGGTGACGGTGTCCGACAAGGGACGGGTGCAGGCGATGGTGAGCCTGCCGCTGGGGGCGGTGCGGCTGCAGGGGTTTATGGAGAGTGATCCGCCGAGCAAGGAAGACGTTGGCCGCTTGAAGCAGTTCATTGATCGCGAGCTGGCGCTGGGGGAGAAGAAGCTGGGGCGGCCGCGAGTGTCGACGGTGATTGCGACGAGCGGAACGGCGGCGGCGCTGGCGGAGGCGAGCGTGGCGATTGCGGCGGGGACGCTGCCGGAACGGAAGTCGCTGAAGGTAGCGGGGAAGGGTAAGGCGGCAGGTGCGGGAACGACGTTTGTGCGGTTGAAGCCGGATGAGGCCTCGACCGAGGATGTGCGGCGGCTGGCGGACACGCTGGTGACGATGCGGAACGCAGAGCGGGAGGCGGTGCCGGGGATCGGGCCGAAGCGGTCGGAGATTATTGTGGGCGGCGCGCTGGTGTATGCGAGTTTGCTGGAGCGGCTGGGGCTGGGTGGATTTCGCTACTCGCCGCTGGGGCTGCGGGACGGGATGCTGGCACAGATGCTGGCGGAGACGGACCAGCGGGCGCCGGCGCACAAGGCGCTCGAGGACGAGCGATGGGCGGGGGTGCTGGAGGTTTGCCGGCGGTACGGGGTGGACCTGAAGCAGGCGGAGCCGGTGCGGGCGCATGCGCAGCAGCTGTTCAAGGCCATGCAGGCGGTGCATGGGCTGCCGCCGGAGTACGAGCTGTGGCTGGAGACGGCGGCGATGCTGCAGGATGTGGGCAAGTTTATGAACCATCAGGGCCACTACCGGCACACGCAATACGTCGTTGCGAACTCGGAGATCTTTGGCTTCTCGCCGGAGCAGCGCCTGGTGGTAAGCGCGATTGCGCGGTATGGGGGCAAGTCGCGGCCGGAGGCGGCGGACCGGGTGATGCGGGCGCTGCCGGCGACGGAGCAGATGCATATCCCAAAGGCAGTAGTGCTGCTGCGGCTAGCGGCGGCGCTGAATCGTGACCGGGCGACGGCGACGCTGAAGCTGGGGGTGGTGGTGTACCCGAAGCGGGTGGTTCTGGAGCTGGGGCCGAGCCGCGCGGGCGCGGAGCTGGAGGCGTGGGCGCTGAAGCGGGAGGCGGGGTATTTTCGCGAGGTGCTGCGGCGGGAGCTCTTTACCGAGGTGCTGTAGAAGCCGGGATGGGAGACTGCGTTGCGATCGCCAGGCGAGGACCTGAGGCGCTTGGGTGGCTGCTGCGCGGGCTACTTCTTTGGCGGCTTGCGGGAGGGTTTGCGGGAGGTCTTTCGGCGCGAGCTCTTGACGGAGGTGGCGTAGAGGGCGCGGACGAGGCGGGGTTCGAGCAGGCTCTGCAGGGTGGCGGGGCCGCGGGCGAGTGAAAGGCGGGCGATCGCGCCTTTGCGCAGGCGAACCTGGGCGACGGCACGGGCGCTGTTCGGAACGAGGAGGCCGCCAAGGAAGTTGACGAGGTTAGGGCTATGGCCGACGACCAGGACGTTTTCATGCGGCTCGGCTTCGTGCAGGAGCTTCTGGAAGTCAGGGAAGGCGGCGGTCGGGGCGAGGGCGTTTGAGAGCAGGATCTGGTTCTCGTATCCCATTTCGGTGCCGACGAGCGAGGCGGTCTGGAGGGCGCGTTTGAGCGGGCTCGAGATGATGAGGTCGAACTGGATCTTGGTGGCGCTGAGGACGTGAGCAAGGCGCAGGCAGTGCTGTTTGCCGTCGCGGTCGAGCGGGCGTTTGAGGTCAAGGACGGGATTGCTGCGTTTTACGCCCGCACTGGCGTGGCGAAGGATGAACAGGTTCATAGAGGTCAAGTTTACCGGGGATTGCGTATGGGTGGGCCGGCCGGGAGATGCCAGAGCTCGGCGGTGAGGAGGCCGCCGAAGGTGTGGTGAACACGAAGCGGGAGGAGACCGGAGCGGCGGAGGACGGCGGCATGGTCTGGCAGGTGAGTGGGGCGGAGACCGGTGAGCAGGCGGAAGGCAAGGTAGAGGGAACGTACGAGAAGGCGGGCGACCGGGCGGATTGGCCCGGAGGGCGGGACGCGGAAGTCGGAGAGGACCCAGAGAGCGCCGGGAGAGAGGCGAGCGCGGACTGCGGGGACGAGGTGGGCGAGATCCGCTTCGGAGAAGCAGTCGAGGAAGAAGTGCGTGGTGACGAGGTCAAAGGTGGCCTGGGGAGGTGCGGCGAGAGAGGCGAGGGCATCAGCGTGATGCGTGGCAAGGCGATGGGCGGCAAAGGCGCAGCGACGGGTGAGGAGAGCCAGCATGGCGCGGCTGGAGTCGATGGCGGTGGCGTGGAGGTGGGGATTGCTGTGCAGCAGAGCGGCGAGAAAGCGGCCATCTCCGTCGCCAAGGATGAGCGCGTTGCGGCGGTCGGTGAGGGCTGGCAGGAAGGTGGATCGAGTGCGGACGAGGGCGCTGCCGAGGGTGAGGGTTTCGAGGAGACGGTAGGGACGGGCGATGCGGTCGAAGCTGGGCGCGGAGGACATCAGCGATGGAGAAGCCAGGGAAGAAAGAGGAGGGGCGAGGTGAGGGCGAGGTCAGCGGCGGCGCGGAGGGTGAGGGGAGAGAGGCGGTGACGCCGGGAGTCGAGCAGAAGCAAAGCCAGCGCGGATACGGCGATGGCCGCCGGAATGAGGAGACAGGCGCTGGCGAGCAGACCTGCGGTAGAGGCGAGCAGAAGGATGGCGGCGAGGAGGCGACGATGGCGACTGGCCATGGCGGTGAGGACATGAGGCGAGGCGGCCGGCGAGGCGGGGTGCTCCCAGGCATAGATGCAGAGGCAGTTGAGGCAGCAGAGCGCAGCGAAGAGAAGAGCAAGCGGGGCAAGCGGAGTCCGAGGATCGGCTGCAGCCTGCGAGAGAAGCGCGGCGAGGGAGGGGAGGGCGATCGGAGCCGGCGGTGCCGCCTTTTGACGTGCAAGGGTGGGGATGAAGACCGCGGCGGAGAAGAAGAGGCCAACGGCGAGCTCTTTTGGCAGGCGATGCGCGCCGGAGGTGGCGTGAATGAGGATGAAGTAGCCGGCGAGGAGGGTTCCGAGGATGAGGAAGAGATGGAGCGCGGCGGGCGGAAGCTGTGGGATCAGCGCGGCAAGAAAGGCGATGGTGAGGCAGAGGGCGACGAGGAAGGTACGCCGATAGCGGTGGTGGAAGAGATGTCGATGTTCGAGATCGGCAGTGGTGGTGGGCTGGGTGTGGAGCGGCTGCGCGTCGAGCAGACGATCAGCGGCGTAGAGGGTCCAGACCATAAGGAACATGGAGACCAGGCTGGTGGCGGGAAGAGGGATGGCCGTGGCACGCGCAACAAAGGCGGTCCAAAGGACGGCCACCGTGGGGGCGTCCAGGGAGAGAAGGTGCCAGAGATGAAGGAGGCGAAGCGCCCGTGCGGAACCGATGCCGGCGGAGGTGTGAACGCGGACGGGCGTGAGCGGCAGGGTGGCGGGTGGCATCTAGGGATGAGATGACGGTGGTGGGGCGGGATGGGGTGTGGCGGAAAGAACTTCTTGCTGTGTGGCTTCACTCCCGGGGGTTGAGCGCAAATCGATTGTTCGTCGGCCGACTTTAGGAGCATGTCCGGTCGCGGCGGATCGTGGACTGCACCCTGAACGCGAGCCGGGGTCCGCGACAAGCGGACGCGGCGCTAGCTGGTGGAGGCGGCGTGGGCACCTTCGGCCCAGAGGGAGGGATCGAGGTCGGGAAAGATTCCGTCACGGGTATTGATTTCGGAGAGGCGGGCCTGCTGCCCGGGCTCAAGGGCACCGGTGGTGGCGAAGGTCTGCCAGAAGCCGCGAATCTCGTTGAATTGATCGACGTGGGTGAGAAAGCGAGCTTCGGCGTAGTCGCGGGCGGCGCCGGTGGTGATGAGGAACTGCCAGTCGGAGGACTCGAGCAGAAGGAGCTCGCGGCAGAGCTGCTGGGCGATTGCAGTGCCGGTGGCGGAGGCTCGCCAGTTTGCGCCGGTAACGAGCTCACGAACGTAACGCTCGGCGGGATAGATGTGTGACCAGGTCCAGCCGGTTTCGCCGTTGAGCCAGACCTGATTGTTGCCAGCAGAGCCCCAGGAGCCGGCGGGCATGGAGAGGAGCTCGGAGGCGGGGAACTGGTCGAGATAGTCGGTGGCGCTGATGAGGTCGATGCCGAGGACGGAGCGAAGGTCGTGCAGATTGCGGGCCACGGCCTCGAGCCAGTGCGGACCCTCAAACCACCAATGGCCGAAGAGCTCGGCGTCAAACGGAGCACAGAGGATGGGTGGGTGGCCGGTAGGAACGACGGCAGACAGGGTTTGATGGACGAGATGGGTGAAGTGATCCGCGTGTGCCTGAACGCGGGCGAGGGCTTCCGCGGGGCGATATGGCTCCTTGTCGTTCATGTCGACATGGGGGCCGCTGACGCGCCAGTAACGATGACCACCGGGCCAACGCTTTTTATGGAAGTCGAGATAGCAGGCGTCGCCGGGGTATCCGGAGTCACCGGACCAGACCTGAAGACCGGTGCGCGGATCGCGCGGGAAGATGGCGATCGGCGCATCCCCTGGGCTGGTTGAGAGGTAGGGTCCATCGACGAGGTAGGGCTGGTAGAGCGAGTGATCTTTGCCCGATGCAGGAGCGTCCGAGGGGGCGGAGACAGGGGCGTGGTCGTCGCGCAACTCGTAGACGCCCGCGAAGCGGCGGGAGCCCTGGACAAGATGGGTATCGACGAAGAAGAAGCGCAGGCCGGACTCAGAGAAGGCCTGTTCGACGCCGATGCGGTCGAAGGGAGCAGGTGCAGGGGAGCCGTTGGCATCGGGGACAGGGCAGGTCCACTCGCCGGCCGGCCGATAGCCACACTCTGGTGACCAGATCCCGCCTGGAGCGCTGCCGAAGTGACGCATGTGGGTGCTGACGGCGAGGCGCACCTGCGCGCGGACACTTTCGTCCGTTCCGAGCAGCGGGAGATAGCCGTGGGTAGCGCAGCAGGTGATGATGCTGATGAAGCCGATGTCGTTGAAGTGGCGAAAGCCGCTGACGATGCTGCCATCGAGCGCGTTGAAGTCATCAAGCGCCTCCTGGAAGAAGCCCCGCCAGAAGCGAGCGAGATCGGCGTAGTGGGTTTCGCCGGACTGCACGAAGAAGGCCTCGTCTTCCTGGGCCGCGACGATTTTACGCGCGAGATATTTTGAGAACTCCGCGATGAAGACGGGGTGCGCGAGCTGCTCGAGAAGGACGGGGGAGAGATTGAGGTTGCAGTGGAAGGGGACGTGGTCGCGCTCAAGGTTGCGGAGGACGCGAAGCAGAGGAAGATAGGTCTCGGCGGCGGCTTCGTGAAGCCACTCCATGCCATGTGGCCAGGTACCGTGGTTGACCACGTAGGGCAGATGAGCGTGCAGGGTGAAGGTAAGAAAAGCGGTCGGCGGTAGCGAAGCCTGCGTCACGATGAACCCCTGGGAAGTCTGGCTGCGCTTGCGTTTGAGATGGAAGTCTGCCGGAGTCCGGGGCGTGCCTTTGCCGATGCAAGGGAGGTGTTGGTGACACGGGGAGAACGGTCCATCAAGACGCAAGCCAAGAGTGAGACAGATCACTTCCGGCTTGCGTTGCTTTCCAGGCTTGCGTTTTTAGGATGCCTGAGACGAGCGGGCGATGCACTAGTTGAGTGGACGGCGACCGGAGTCGGAGGACGGAGGACTGGTGTTGACACTGCTGGCGTCTGCACCGGAGACGCGCACGGTAATGGGGCTGGCGAGGCGGAAGCGGATGAGGGATTCCGCGGCGATCTGGACCTGTTCGCCACGAGTGATGGCGTTGGCTCCAGCGCCGAGGCCGCCACCGGCGCCGGCGCCGATCGCGGCGCCCTTGCCGCCGCCGAAGATGCCGCCGAGGACGGCCCCAACTGCGGCGCCACCGCCGGTTTTGAGCGCAGTGTTCTTGCCGCGGCCCTTGCCTTCCGTGCTGTAGGGATCGGTGGTGAGGGCGATCTGGTCGCCGCGGCGGGTGAGATTGGTGAGTTGAATTGAGAGAAGAGAGTTGCCCTTGAAGTGCGCGGCTTCCTGCACGGCGGTGACGGTTCCGGTGACGGCGGCTCCCTGGCGAAGAACGGTAACGCCTTCGATGACGACGTCGGAGGCGATGGTGCCGGAGAAGCTCTGACCCTGCTGCGTGGTGGCGCTATCGAGGGTTTGCGTGATGCGGACGGGCAGGATGCTGCCGGCGGGAACCGTGACGTTGCGCACGACGGGCGCGGGTGGAGCAGCGGGTGGTGGAGGCGGCGGAGCGGGGATCGCAGAGGGTGGAGGATCGACGGAGGCGGTCTGAGTGTTGTCAGGCAGGGAAGCCGGTGGGTTGCGCCGCTTCGAAGAGGGCGACGGCTTGCTGCGCCGGATCTCGGGGCGAGAGTCGATGATGGGTGGCGGAGCGACGGGGACGGCTGCGGGAGGAAGAGCGGCAGCGGGAGGGAGAGCGGCGGCGGCCGTTTGCACGGACAGATTGTTGACCACGGTCCTGATGCCGGTGACCTGGGCTGCGTCGTTGGCGGCGAGGGCGCGCGCGGCCTCACTGGAGACGCTGCCGTTGAGGGTAGCGATGCCGTTCTGCACGGAGCTCTGGATGGGCTCGTTCGAGATGGCGGCGTCACCGGAGAGGCGGGTCTGCACAGCGGAGGTGAGGGTGTCGTCGGTGACCGGGGCTGATTTTCTGCAACCGGCAAGGAGAGACAGGAAGAGCAGGGGGATGGCGACGGAGGAGAGTAAGCGAGGCTGTTTCATGAGATTCGAGCTCCTGCAGAGATAGACGACAGAGGCGGTGCCAGGTTGCGGACGGCAGACGAAATCCCGTGGTGGCTCCCGATCTTCATCTTAGGCCAGCACCCATGTGTGAGGCGATCCGGTAAGCCGACTGCAGGCGGGTGGAAGATTTTTGCGTCGAGGCTGACCGGGCGCAACCCCGAGAACAAGCGCGGCATCCACTGGAAGGATGCGCAGAGGACCCTGGTTCGCTGCGCGCAACGATATACTGCATGTTGCCGGCTGTAGCTTGCGTTCCGGTGTTTTCGCGTTTCGATCGATGCTGGTTGTTGTTTGAGTCAGCTCAGCGGGAGATCGGCAAGGCGACTTACTTATTGACGAAGAGACTGAAGGAATAAGGAGGACTGTGATGTCGGATAACGAAAGCGGTGTAAGCGGTTTTGGATGGTTTCTCGCGGGTCTCGGTGTTGGCGCCCTGGTGGGTGTCCTGTATGCCCCCAAGTCGGGGAGAGACACACGGGATGATCTGCTTTCGGCTTCACTTGAGGCCAAGGACAAGGCGGCGGCTCTGGCTCAGCAGGGTCGTGATAAAGCAGCCGACCTGGCGACTCAGGGCAAGCAGCAGGCAAACGACTATGTCGATCGCGGCCGGGAGTACTACGAAAAAGGACGCACGCAGTGGTCGCAGTATGTCGAAAAGGGCAAGGATGCCCTGGCCGATCAGCAGGAGAAGATCAGCGCAGCGGTGGATGCTGGTAAGGACACATACGCCGACGTTACCAGCAAAAGCTAAGCGAAGCAGTGCTCTCCTCAATCCAGCGAGGAGAAGCGCGTAACAAGTTTGACACGTGCGCGCGTGGGATCCGGGTGAATGGCCTGAAATGGCCGAACGGATCCCATGTGCACGTTAATCCTGCATGTTCTTTTGAGGCGATAGTCATGATTGGTCTGCACTTTTCTCTCCTAGCGTTCCAGGCGCAGAGTCCCGGTTCCGTTGATCGGGAGACGCTGCTGGTGATCTTCGTGGGGATCATTGCCCTCTTCTTTCTTCTGCTAATTGCGGGTCTCGGTGCAGCGGCAATCTATGCCTTGAAGCTGAAGCGGGATGTGCTGAAGGCGGTTGAATCGATCAAGGCAACTGTGGTGGAGAAGACACGACCCGTCGTGGCAAGTACGAATGACTTTATTCGCGACATGACGCCTAAGGTGAAGTCGATTGCTGATGACGCGGTCGAGATCAGCCACACGGTTCGAGCACAGGTGACGGATCTGGACTCGACACTTTCAGATGTCACGGCAAAGGCGAAGGCTCAGGCAGACCGGGTAAATGGGATGGTGAGCTCCACGCTGAATACGACTTCCAATGTAGTGAGTTCGGTGGAGCGAGGCGTTCGTGTGCCGTTCCGTGAAGCTGCGGGTTTGGTTGCCGGGATCAAGGCTGGATGGG
>CAXTCB010000091.1:0-1414 GCA_964242875.1 uncultured Acidobacteriaceae bacterium | reverse complement strand
CGTGTGCCGTTCCGTGAAGCTGCGGGTTTGGTTGCCGGGATCAAGGCTGGATGGGATGTTCTCACCCGGCCGGCTCCGCCTTCTGCAAAGAGTGAGGTGAAGCGGGCGGCGCGGCATGTGGATGGCTGGGAGGCTCAGGTTGCGAACGACGCCGCGAGGGCGAGTCATGTGAATGATCCTGCCTCCGACGAGTACGCGAGCAGAGCAGTGGATCTTCGGGGTCCTTTGGCGGAGGCGGGACGATCCGTGGTTGAAGCCGGGGAAGAGATCGTCAGCTCGCCTTCCGAAAGCGTCACGGCAGGGCGAGGCGGGGCAGTGCCGGCTCGTGAAGAGAGCTCCTTCAAGCGGAACAATTAAGACTGTGATTCGTAGTGGTGAGGGCGACTGCGACGTGCAGCCGCCCTCTTCCTTTTTAGGACGAGGTTGCTGGATCGAGCGTGCCTCGTTTGCGTCGCGCGTGCACTTTTGACCTAAAGGTTGGGCGAGGTAATCCAGCCGCCGCCCACGACGTCGTCACCGTTGTAGAAGACGGCAGACTGGCCCGGAGTAATGGCGCGCTGCGGCTCGTCGAAGAGGGCACGAGCGAAGCCACCAGGTTCGGGTGTGAGCGTAGCAGCGGCGGGCTCGTGACGGTGGCGGATTTTTACCTGAACGCGCATGGGGGCGGTGAGCTCTGGGACGGCGATCCAATTGATGCGATCTGCGAGAAGGTCACGGGACAGCAGATCGGTATCCGCTCCGGCGGTGACACGGTTGGTGGCGGGATCGATGTTGAGGACGTAGAGCGGATTAGGACTGGAGACGCCGAGTCCTTTGCGCTGACCGACGGTGAAGTTGTGAATGCCGGTGTGTGAGCCGAGGACCTCGCCGGAGGTGGAGACAAGCTCGCCGGCGGTATCGGGCATCTCGCGCTCCTGCTCGTCGAGGTAGGCGCGGAGGAAGGCGGAGTAGTCACCGCCGGGGATGAAGCAGATCTCCTGCGAATCTGGCTTCGCAGCCACGGCCAGGCCGGCAGTGGAGGCGAGCTCGCGGACGACGGGCTTTTGCATCTCGCCAAGCGGGAAGAGGGTGTGGGCAAGCTGGTCCTGCGTGAGGCCGAAGAGGAAGTAGGTCTGATCTTTTGAGCGATCGGCGGGGCGCGAGAGGATCCAGCGGCCGGCGGTGTTATCGAAGCGGTTGCGGGCGTAGTGGCCGGTGGCGATGTGGGTGGCGCCGATGCCGCGGGCGGTGGTGAGGAGCTGGTCGAACTTGAGGTGGTTGTTGCAAAGCGTGCAAGGGATGGGGGTGCGGCCGGCGAGGTACTCGGCGACGAAGGGCTGGATGACATCGGTCTCGAAGCGCTGCTGCTGGTTGACGAGATAGTAGGGGATGCCGAGCTGCTCGGCGACGCGGCGGGCGTCGTAGACGTCGTCGA
>CAXTCB010000090.1:0-10436 GCA_964242875.1 uncultured Acidobacteriaceae bacterium | reverse complement strand
CGCCACTGCGCTGCGGGCTCATGTTGCGGTACACAGACATCCGATAGCATTAAGCAGATGCCAAAGACTCGACTGATCCCCAAGAACCGCAGCACAGCGGAGCTCAATGCAACGACGACCGCTAGCCGTTACGTGTGTGTGCATGGGCATTTTTACCAGCCGCCGCGGGAGAACCCGTGGCTGGAGACGGTGGAGCTGCAGGAGTCCGCCGCGCCGTATCACGACTGGAACGAGCGGATTACGAGCGAGTGCTATGCGCCGAACGGGGCCTCGCGGATCACGAATACCGAGAACGAGATCATCCGCATCATGAACAACTATGCGCGGGTGAGCTTCAACTTCGGGCCGACGTTGCTGAGCTGGCTGGAGGACAAGGCGCAGCGCACCTATCGCATGATTCTGGACGCCGATGTGGCGAGTGCGGAGCGGTACAGCGGGCATGGCTCGGCGGTGGCGCAGGTCTACAACCACATCATCATGCCGCTGGCGAATGAGCGGGATGCGCGGACGCAGATCCGCTGGGGGATGGTGGACTTCGAGCAGCGGTTTGCGCGTAAGCCCGAGGGCATGTGGCTGGCGGAGACGGCAGTGAATACGCGGGTGCTGGAGCTGATGGCGGAAGAGGGCGTGAAGTTTACGATCCTGGCGCCGCACCAGTGCCGGCACGTGCGGCGGACGGTCGAATCGGCGATCGCGGTCGAGGCGTCGGGCGCGACCGTGAGCCAGCGGGAGATCGAGGACACGCCCTGGATCGAGACGCCGAACGCAACGGTGAACACGACGCGGCCCTACCGGGTGCCGTTGCCGAATGGCATGAGCATCGCGGTGTTCTTCTATGACGGACCGACCTCGCGGGCGATTGCGTTTGAGGGTCTGCTGAATCGCGGAGAGACGTTTGCGCAGCGACTGCTGAATGCCTTGCCGGCACAACCTGAGGATGGCGAACCGGCGATGCTCTCGCACGTGGCGACCGATGGCGAGAGCTACGGCCACCACCACAAGCATGGCGAGATGGCGCTGAGCTATGCCATGCACTGGATCGAGGAGGGCGAGCGGGCGCAGCTGACGAACTATGGCGAGTTTCTGGACAAATTTCCGCCACGGTGGGAGGCGGAGGTGGTGGATGACACCAGCTGGAGCTGCGCGCACGGCGTCGAACGGTGGCGCTCTGACTGCGGCTGCAACGGCGGCAAGGCAGGATGGAACCAGGCGTGGCGCGGCCCGCTGCGGCAGGCGCTGGACCTGTTGCGGGACGGAACGGCGCCCCTCGCGGAGACGCTTGCAAAAGGCCTGCTCAAGGATCTGTGGGCGGCGCGCGACGGCTACGTGCGCGTCATCCTGGATCGGTCACCGATGAGTGAGGATCGGTTTCTCGAGGAGCACGCCACGCGCACGCTTTCGCAGGAGGAGCGGACGACGGTGTGGGAGCTGATGGAGCTGCAGCGGCACGCACAGCTGATGTATACCTCCTGCGGCTGGTTCTTCGACGAGATCTCGGGCATCGAGACGGTGCAGATCATCGCGTATGCGGGCCGTGTGGTGCAGCTGGCGAAGCGGCTGTTTGGGGCTGAGGGGGAGGCCATCGAGCCGGAGTTTGTGACGTTGCTGGCGCAGGCGCGCAGCAATCTGCCGGAGGTGCGAGACGGGGCGGAGGTGTACCGGAAGTTTGCGACCTCCATGCGGCTGGGGCTTGAGCAGGTGGGCGCGCACTATGCGATCAGCTCGATCTTCCGCAACTATCCGGAGGAGGGTGCGCTGTTCTGCTACAACGTGACGCGGACCGAGCACGAGCTGCTGGCGTCTGGCCGGGGCCGGCTGGCGATCGGACGGGCACGGCTGGACTCGCGCATCACCGAGGAGTGCGAGGAGATTGCCTATGCCGTGTTGCACCTGGGCGACCAGAATCTTTCCGCCGCGGTGAAGCGCTGCGACAGCGGCGACGAGGAGCAGCTGAAGGCGTTTCACACCTTCTCGGACGAGGTCGGGCACGCGATCCGCAAGGCAAATCTGCCAGAGGTGATCCGGCTCATCGATCGGTACTTCGGAGGAACGGCGTATTCGCTCACCTCCCTCTTCACCGATGAGCAGCACCGGATTCTGCGGACGATTCTGGACCAGACGCTCTCAGAGATGGAGGAGTCGCTGCATAAGATCTACGAGGATCATGCGTCGCTGCTGCACTTCCTGACGGAGTCCGGGATGGCGGCGCCGCCGGCGCTGGCTCTGGCGGCAGGCTATGCGCTGAATGCGAACCTGCGGCGGGCGCTTGAGGCAGAGGAGTTTGATGGGGGTCAGGTTCTGGCGTTGCTGGAGCTGGTGCAGTCTGACCAGGTGACGCTTGATTCGACGCAGCTGAGCTATGTGGCGGGGTTGCGCATGAAGAAGGCGATGTCGCGGCTGGAGCTCGCGGTTGAGGGCGAGTTGCCGCCCGAGACGGCGATCAATTCGGCGCGATCGATTGCGGAGTGCCTGCGGGTGATGCCATTTGAGGTGAACTTATGGCAGGCGCAGAATATCTGGAACGATCTGCTGCAGCGCGGGACGCCGGACCTGTGGAATGAAGAGTGGCGCGCGGGTTTTCGCAAGCTCGGGCAGGCGTTAAACATCTCCCTGGATGATCTGGTGGTAGAACCGGCGGCAGCAGGAGTTCTTTAGGCAAAGGCTGAAGGAGAGACGATGACAGTAACGCAGAGCACGGCGAACCTGCTGCAGTTGACACGCTTCGGTCTGGTGAACTGCTACCTGGTCCGGGAGGACGATGGATATACGCTGGTCGATGCCGGCCTGCCTGGCGGTGCGAAAGACATCTTCAACGCGGCGGCCAAGGCCGGTGCGCCGATCAAGCGCATTCTGCTGACGCACGGGCATAGCGACCACGTTGGCGCGGTGGATGCGCTGGTGGCGCAGCAACCGGGGCTGACGCTGGCGATCTCGGCCCGCGATGCACGCCTGCTGCGGAAGGATAAATCGCTCGATCCGGGTGAGCCGCAGACGAAGATCCAGGGCATGCTGCAGGAGGTCCGGACAGTGCCGGCGGCCTTTGTTACGGAAGGCGAGTTGTATGGATCGCTGCGCTGCCTGGCGACGCCGGGGCATACGCCGGGACACTTCAGCTTCCTCGATGAGCGCGATGGCACGCTCCTGGCCGGCGATGCGCTGGTGACGGTGGGCGGAGAGCTGCGAACGGCGGCCAATGCTCCGTGGTTCTTTCCGTTTCCGACGATGGCAACGTGGCACAAACCGACCGCGGTGGCGAGTGTAGCGCGGCTGCTGGAGCTGCCCATCGCGCGTGTCGCACCAGGTCATGGCCGGGTGCTGGACACGACGCGAGCCAAGATGACGGCTGCGGTGGATGCGGCGGCACGCGGATAGAAGATTCTAGCTGCGCCAGCGCAGGGTGACGGGGCCGGGGAGGGGGTGCTCGCCGGTACCCTTAAGCCGCGCCTGCTTAAGGGCGAAGTACCACTTGGCGGGCTTGTCGGCGTCGTCGATGAGCATGAGGGACGGGTGATAACGGAGGCCCTTGGCCTGCTCGATCATGGTCTGCTGATCCTGACGGACGAAGCGCGCGCCGAAGAAGGTAGCGATGCTGGTTACAAACGGGACGCTGTAGAAGATGTTCCAGGCGGCGGCGACATCGATGCGGCAGGTGGACGGGGTCACGGGCGTGACAGTGGTGAGCGACGAGAACCACTTGGCGTCCTCGCCCGCTCCGGCGCGGATGGTTTCGAAGCGACGGTTGGGCAGAACGAAGTCGATGGTGGTGGTGATGGTTTCGCCGTAGACGCCAAGCAGTTTGTAGGGTGCGGAGTTTTTGCTGGGGGCGTGGGCGGACATGCGGAAGCCCTCCGGGATGGGCTCGAAGTGCTTGGTCTTTTCGTGGATGGAGGCCTGCGAGCGCCACCACCAGGCCTGGTGGACGAACGGCCCGTGCGCGGGATCCATGAGGCCGATGATGCCGTGATCGACGTTGCAGGGCAGGTCCGCGGTGAGATGCGCGGTGCGGAACCTGGTTGAGAACTTCGGCAGCTCGGGGACGGGCGGCAGAGCTTTGGTGATGCGGCCCTCGCCCGCCGCCGGCACGTAGACCCAGGCGTAGCCGTCGCGGTCTTCACAGGGGAAGGAGCTCGCGTAAATGCGGGTAGGGTCGAGCGAGTCGGCGCTGGTGAGCGAGGGGATCTCGGTGCACTGACCGGTGCATGGCTCGAAGCGCCAGCCGTGGTACTTGCACTGCACGGTTTCGCCGTTGAACCAGCCGGCGGAGAGCGGGATGCCGCGGTGCGGGCAGAGATCGCGCATGGCGAAGACAGTGCCATCGTTCTTGCGGCCGAGTAAAAGGGGGATGCCGAGCAGAAGCGCGGTTCGGGTCTTGCCGCGGAGCAAGGTACTGGAGCGCAACGCAGGATACCAGTCGCCAAAGAGGAGCTCTGCGGGGGGACCGGCGGTGATCGGAGATAGGCTCTGCGGGCTCATGCGCGGCAAGAAATGCTCTTCTTCCATGATACCGGGCATGGGCGATTGCGACTCAGGCGGATGAACCCGGAACAGGATTCGGTAGAGTTCTGACAGACGCTTTCGCACATCATGCAAGTCGGCGCGTCTGCGAGATGTGATGACCGTTGCCCCTGCTGCCGAAGTGAAGCCTCTTTCTGCCCTCGCCCGCAGTCGCGTGGTGCTGGCGGCGGTGTGGGTGATGCTGTACGCGAGCTTTACGCTGCTGGCACCGCCGCTGCTCGACGATGCGGACTCCGTGCATGCGGAGGTAGCGCGCGAGATGGTCGTGCGGAAGGATTGGGTGACGCTCTACGCTAACGGGATTCGCTACCTGGAGAAGGCGCCGCTGCTGTACTGGAGCATGGCCTCGAGCTTCAAAGTCTTTGGCGTGAACGCCGGCGCGGCACGGATGCCGCTAGCCCTGACGGTGCTGTTGCTGGCCATGACGATGGAGAGCTTTGCGCGACGGGCGTTCGGCAGCACGCGGGCGGGGCTGACGGCGGGCCTGATCACGTTGTCGAGCTTCGGGATCTTCATCTTTACGCGCATTACGATTCCGGACGCGATGGTCTGCCTGTGGATCACGCTGGCGATTTACTGCTACTGGTTGAACCTCGAGCGACCGGCGCCGAGTCCGCTGCTGTGCTGGGGATTTGCCGCGTGCTGCGCGCTGAATGTGTTGACCAAGGGATTGATCGGCGTGGTATTCCCGGTCGCGATCGTGCTGGTGCACCTGTTGCTGACGGATGGCTGGCGCGGAACGGCGACGGCGGTGCGGCAGCTTTACCCGGCTTCAAGCGCGGGTGTGTTTCTGCTGCTGGCGGCGCCCTGGCACCTGATGGCGGGTGAGGCGAACCCGACGGAGGGTCATCCGGGCGGCCTTGCCTTTGCGAGCGGGCACTGGAGTGTGCCGCTGCCGACGGACGGCAACGTGCATGGATGGACGTGGTTTTACTTCATGAATGAGCACGTGCTGCGATACCTGAATCTGCGGGTGCCACGGGACTACGACACGGTGCCACTGTGGCTTTTCTACGGGCTGGTGCTGGTGTGGCTGATGCCATGGAGCGCGTACCTGTGGAGTGCGCTGCGGGCGGTGCCGTGGTGGGATGCGGTACGTCAGCGGACGCTTGATGCTCGGGGCACGACGCGGCTGCTGCTCGGCGTGTGGGCCGCAGTGGTGATGCTGTTTTTCAGCTTCTCGACACGGCAGGAGTACTACTGCCTGCCCGCGCTGCCCGGGCTGATCCTGCTGCTGGCAGCGTGGTTCGAGGAGGAGGCCATCGAGGCCGAGGCGTTCCGGGTGCCGGGCCGACTGGTGCGCACAGGGCAGCGAGTCTCGGTCGTGGTGCTGGCGGTTGGATCGCTGGTGGCGCTGGTGTGTGGCTTCTTTGCCATGCAGGCGCGGGAGCCCGGACCGAGCGTTGACCTGGCATCGCTGCTGCGACAGAATCCGGGAGAGTACGCGCTCTCGTTTGGACATTTTCTGGACCTGAACGCGAAGGCGATGGGCGCGTTCCGCACGCCGCTCCTCATGACAGCAATGGCGATGTTTTTCGGTGCGCTGGGCGGATGGTGGGCGCGTCGGGAGTACCGGCCGGCGGTCGGCAACGCGTGGATGGCCGCCGGTGCGATGGGATTCCTGCTGGCCGCTCACCGGGGCCTGCAGACGTTTGCGCCGGTGCTGTCGTCCGAGCCGCTGGCGCGGGCAGTTGCCCCGCTGCTGAAGCCACGCGACATCCTGATGATCAATGGAGAGTACGAGAGCGGAAGCACGCTGGGGTTCTATTTGCAACAGAACGAGATCCATATTCTGAACGGGCGCAGCTCGAACCTCTGGTACGGCTCCTTCTTCCGCGATGCACCGCCGATCTTTGAGACGGACATCACGCTGCCCCTGCTCTGGACAGGACGTCGACGTGTGTTCCTGTGGACCGAGCCGGACAAGGTGCCGAAGCAGCTGGGCGGCCCGGCCTTTCTGATTGCGGAAAAAGGCGGCAAGGAGATTCTGAGTAATCAGGCGAATGAGTAAGCAAAGGCCGAAGCAGAAAGGGCGAAGCACAGGAAGGCAAAGCAGGTCGGGACAAAGGAAACGGCGAAGCAAACGAACAAGGCAAACGGCAGGAGACAAGACGGAGACAGAAGACTTCTTTCACGCCCTGTGAAGTTTGCCGTTCTCCAGGACGAAGCGTTCGCCTCGCCACAGGACGGTGTCGCCGGCATAGCTCCACAGCCAGAAGAAGAGGCCGCAGAGATCGCGCAGGGGGAGCAGCCAGAGATCGCGCAGGACCTGACCATCGCCGAGGATACCGACGCCGACAGAGAGCGCGAGGGCGATGCGGGCAAGGAGCGCCAGTGAGAGCAGGGCGATCGACCAAAGCGCGAAGCCACTGGCGAGGCAGGTAGCGAGCGCCCAGGGGACGACAAAGGTGATGCCGAGACCGAGGTAGCCGAGCCGGCGCGAGTCGCGTGTGGAGCGGGACCAGCGCAGCTGGTGATCGAAGAAGCCCTGTACCGTGTACGGCGGAACGGAGGTCGCGACGACCTCGGACGAAAGCTCGACGCGGAAGCCGGCGCGACTGATGCGGGCACCGAGCTCGTAGTCGTCGGCCAGGACTTCAAGCAGAGGCTCAAGACCACCGGCGGCGACAAGCGCGTCGCGACGCATCGCCAGTGTCGAACCGAGCCCGAAGTGAATGCCGCCTTCGAGCATGCGCGCGGTGAGCACGCCAGGGAGGAACTCGGTGGCGATTCCCAGCGATTCCAGCTTCGACCAGACAGGGATGCGGCCGCGAGCGCCAGCGTGGGCGTGGCCAAGGTACGGGGCGGTGACCATGCCGACCGGCTGCACGGCTTGCTTCGGGGTAGGCGGTGCCGCGCTGAAGCCGGCCATGATGTGCGCGAGATACTGCGGGCCGACGTGGATATCCGAGTCGTTGATGAGCAGATGATCGTACCGCGCGGATCGGAGCGTCTGCACCAGGTTCGAGACCTTGCCGGAGGTGCCGAGGCGCTCCGGGCAGACGATGAGGTGAAGCGCGACGTGCGGGTAGGCGGCCTGCAGATCGGCGACGACGCGCGCGGCCGGATCGTCGGGCGAGCTGACAGCGCACAGGATCTCCCATGGGCCGGGGTACTGCTGCAGACAGTGCGACTCGAGCGCGGCGAAGAGCTCGTCGTCGGCACCTTTGAGCGGTTTGAGCAGGGAGACGGCGCGATCTGCCGGCGATGGCTGTCGGCGGCTGAGCGCGCGTATAAAGCTGCGAGCCGCCCAGAGCGCGAGCGCTGTGTAGATGAGACCGCTGAGGGTGGTGAGCGCCAGCAGCAGTTCGATCGCGTGGGACATGAGGCTAGTGTAGTGGGCGGTGGGAGGCGATGCGGCTGCTCGAGTTATGCCTGACGACCGAGGCGGCGAGTGATGGTGCTGGCCGTGTGCAGCGCCCACATGGTCATCGACCAGAGCAGGATACCGGCACCGAGCGCGGCAAAGGCGATCATGCGGTCACCGCCGAAGAGAAGCATGGAGAGCGCTCCCCAGATCGTCATCGCGATGCCGAGGACCAGATTGGATCGCGAGCGATAGAGCGGAGGCATGACCAGGAAATGCAGGCCGACAACGATGACGGCGGCGGCCACGGCGAACTCCTGATAGCCAAGGCGAGGAAGCGTGGCGAAGAGGAGAAAGATGGCGAGGCCCTGGGCCGCGTTGATCCAGCCAAAGATGCGGTCATTCTGCTTCTGTCGCGGGTGCGGTGGCTCGCGGGCGACAGCATCCCTCATGTGAGTGCGCAGCCTACGGGCAAGAACAACCGTGAGTGCGACGACGGCAACCAGCAGCAAGGCGGCGGGCCAGTGAAACAGGCCAAAGGCATACAGGGCGAGCGCGAGCCAAAGAGCGCCGAAGACAGAAAACAGGATGGCGGCTGTGCAGCGGCCCGCGGCGAAGTGCACCGGCGAGCGGGACGTTGCCTGCCCCGGATCGGAGACGGCTCCGGGCGCGCTACTCATAGCGCAGCGCCTCAATGGGATTGAGGCTGGCGGCCTTCCACGCCGGATAGATGCCGAAGACGAGGCCGATCGCGCAGGAGCTGAAGAAGGCGAAGAGCACCCACAGGGCCGAGACCTGCGAGGAGATGAGGAACGTGAGACCCAGGGCGCCAGCGGAGCCAAGCAGGATGCCGATGGCGCCGCCGACCGCGCAGAGCACGACCGCCTCCAGCGTGAACTGCAGCAGGATGGTCTGGCGGGTGGCGCCGATCGCCTTGCGGACGCCGATTTCGCGGGTGCGCTCCGTTACTGAGACGAGCATGATGTTCATCACGCCGACTCCGCCCACCATCAGGCCCACCGCCGAGAGACCGAACATGAGCAGGAAGAGCGAGCCGGTGATCTGCGTCCACAGGCGCGTGATCGAGTCTGAGCCGAAGATGGCAAAGTTATCGTCCTGGTCGTTGTGCACCTTGCGGCGTCGACGGAGCAGCTCACGGATCTCGTCTTCGGCGACGGCTTTGTTTTTCTGGTCGTCGAACTTGGCGGAGATCCAGTAATCCAGGATCTCCGGGTGCAACTTGTGGAAGGTGGTGATGGGCATGTGAACCATGTTGTCATCAGGGTTCTTGCCGCCGCCGAATGCAGTTTTTTCCTTGTCCTGTACACCGACCACGATGAAAGATCGGCCGCTGACGGAGATCTCCTTGCCGATGGCATTGTCCTGGCCGAAGAGATCCTCAGCGGTGTCATGACCGAGCACGGCGACGTTGTCGGCCCGAAGTTCATCGCCGTGGTTGAAGTAGCGGCCCTGTGTCAGGGCGAAGTCGTAGACGCTGGTATTGGAAGCGGTCACGCCCTCGAGAGAGACGTCCTCGGACTTCTGCTTGCCGTACTTGACGACCACGGAGCCGGCGTTGAACTGGAAGTTCTGATAGCGGAGCGATGGCACAACATCGACGATGTGGGGCAGCGCCTTGATGGCCTCGGCGTCGTCATAAGTGAGCTGCTTGCGCGTAAGCATTTCGGTCGTGGGACGGACGCCAATTACGGGAAAGCGAAAGATCCAGATGACGTTGGTGCCGAGCGACGAGACCAGGCCGGAGATGTTTGAGTTGAGACCGTTGATGACCGAGGAGATGACGATGACAGTCATGACGCCGATCACGATTCCCAGCACCGTAAGTCCGGAACGCAGCTTGTTGGTGCGCAGGGTATCAAGCGCCATGCGGACGGATTCTTTCTGGTCACTGATGGTCATGGGCGCGGCTCCGTTTCAGGGTTCATACAGATCCTTGCTAGAAGTCTGATCGAAGCGCGACGATGGGGTCGAGTGCGGCAGCTTTGCGCGCGGGGTAGACGCCGAAGAAGATGCCGGTGGATAACGCGACGAACAGGCCGGCGAAGACACTCCACAGAGCGATGCTGGAGGGGAAGCTGAGCAGGACGGTGATGGCCTGGGCGACGACGACTCCGCCGATGACCCCGATGACGCCACCCAGAAGGGCCATGGTCGCGGATTCCAACAGGAACTGCAACAGGATGTCCTGGCGTTTGGCGCCGAGCGCCTTGCGGACGCCGATCTCGCGAGTCCGCTCTGTCACCGAGACCAGCATGATGTTCATGATGACGATGCCGCCGACCACCAGCGAGATGGCGGCAATGGCCACCGCGACGGCGGCGAACGATCCGCTGATCTGCTTCCACAGGCCGACGAGGGTGTCTGAGGTCTCCAGGGTGAAGCTGTCCGGCTGGCCGGGAGCGTCGTGCCGCTGCGACCGCATGATGACGCGGGCTTCGTCTTCAGCCGCCGCCATGCCGCTGCCGCTGCCGCCCTTGGTGTAGATGGTGAGGGTCTTCGCGGTGCCGTAGGTCTTCTGGTACGCGCCGATGGGCACGGCGACCCAGTCATCCTGGCTTTGGCCGAGGGTCTTGCCCTGCTTCTCTGCGAGCCC
>CAXTCB010000089.1:0-10460 GCA_964242875.1 uncultured Acidobacteriaceae bacterium | reverse complement strand
CGGCGTAGCTCGCACCGAGCAGCGGCTCGAGATCCATGAAGCCGAAGACGCCGAGACGATAGGCGAGCGTGACGACGACGATGCCAGCTTGCGCGAACCCGGCTCCATCGAAGATAGGAGCAAAGGAGTTGCCGCCTGTGAAGCCGCCGCCGTGGATCCAGACAAAAACGGGATAGGGACCTTTGCCGGCGGGTGCCCAAATGTTGAGGTAGAGGCAATCTTCGCTGCGGGAGACCCCGGCCTCTGCCTTCTGCATGGCTTCGGCGGCGAACTTCGTCGCGTCGTGCACGCCGGAAGAAGACTTGAGTGCGACGGGCGGACGGAAGCGTAGCTTGCCGACAGGCGGCTCGGCGAAGGGAATGCCGCGGAAGACGCGGACACCCTGCTCGTTGGCACCGTGAAAGGTGCCGACAGGAGCGGTGACGATAGAACTCTCAGGCGCGCTCTGCGCATAGAGGCGCAACAGAGGAAGGAAGGGGGCGGCCGAGACAACGGCGGCTGCGTTGCGTAGAAGCGTGCGGCGACTGGGAGTGCGAAGCATGGAGTCTATCGTAGCTGCGTTTAGAGGAGGGCTCTTCCGTCGGGAATGCGGTTTCCTCCGCGGCGTTCAGGAAGTACAGACGCGAGGGAAGGCCATGCAGTTTGATCCGGAAAGCGGAGTGTGACAGGTACGAGCAGGCGATAGGCTGGCCGTCATGAGCTACTTTCTGAGGACGGAGCGGTTGGGCTTTCGGTGCTGGACGGAGGAGGATCTTCCGCTGGCAATGCGGCTATGGAGTGACGCTGCGGTGATGAGCCTGCTGGGCGGTCCGCTCACGACGGAGGCCGTGAGCGAGAGGCTCCGGCGCGAGCAGCAGACACAGAGAGAGGCAGGGGTACAGTACTGGCCGATCTTTCTGCTTGAAACGGGCGAGCCGGCTGGTTGTGCTGGGCTGACGCCGTGGCCGGCGGGCGGCCCGGCGTGCCTGATGGCGGGCGTGTATCTGCACCGTGCCGTGTGGGGCAGGCGTTTGGGCGAAGAGGCTGGCAAAGCGATGCTGCGGTATGGGTTTGAGAAGGCCGGAGCCGAAGAGATTGTCGCTGGCCACCATCCGGAGAACGCTGCGTCCAAGCGGCTGTTGACAGCGCTCGGATTCGAGTTCGAACGGATGCACCTGTGGCCACCGACGGGACTGCTGCATCCGTTCTATCGCCTGAGGCGGCCCACAAGCCAGGGTCAATAAAAGAGGCCAGTCGCGCGAAGCGACTGGCCATGGGAGCAGACTGCTGCGTTAGAAGCGCACTTCTACGTTAGAAGCGGACCGAGAAGGTGCCGGTGATGGTGCGTGGCGCGCCGGGCTGGAGCGTGTTGTTGCTAATCGAAGTGGGGTCGCTGGCGATGAAGCCGTTGGTGCCGATGGTGGCCCAGTACTTCGCGCTGACGAGGTTGTACATGTTGAACTGCAGCTTGAGCTGATCGAAGGGACCGACCTCATCGACGTGGTAGCTGGTGCCAAAGTCGGCGAGGAAGCGGCCGTCGACGCTGTTGTCGTTGGTGTAGGTGAAGTAGCGCCTGCCCATGTAGTCAGCGCCGATGTGACCGTCGAAGCCCTTGTGGGTGTAGGCGAGCTCGGTCTTGTAGAGGAACTCGGGGGAGTCGACGGTGATCTTGCCACCGGTGAGGATCGTTGTCGGCACACCGCTTGAACCGGTGACGTTGTAGTTGGAGTCGTAGGTCGACTTCGAGAAGGTGAGCGCGTTGTAGAGCGACCAGCCATTAGTGAGGCGGTAGGTGATGGCGCCATCGACGCCGTTGGTGGTGACGCCGCCGACGTTTGAGAGCAGGGACGCGGCACCGGCGATGCCGGGGCCTTGCTGGATGGCGAGCAGACGGTTGGAGAAGTTGACGTGAAAGTAGTTGACCTGCCCGTCGAGATGATTGTCCGTATGGCGGAAGCCGCCTTCTTCGCTCCAGGAGCTCTCGGATTTCAGGTTGTTGGTGAGGGCGTTGAAGCCGGCCTGACTGGTTCCCCAGGGCGAGGTGCCGAAGCCGTTGCCGCCGGCCTGAAAGGCGCGCACGTTCTCGGCGACGTCAGCGAAGATCTCATTGCCCTTCCCGAACTTCCAGTTGACGCCGATCTGCGGCAGGAAGGGCTTGCCGGAGGTGAGGCTGCCCTGCGCGTAGGTGGCGGCGGTGGTAGTAGGGGCGAGGTTCAGGCCCTGATTGAAGCCGACCAGATTGCCGGTAGTAAAGGTCTCGCTCGTCTTGAAGCCGGCAGCGAGGGTGAGGGAGGGCGTGAGCTTGAACTGATCCTGCAGATGGACCTGAAAGAGGTTCGTGGGGAAGTTGTAGGCCCACTGGGTGTAGAAGGGGTTTTTGGGTTGATCGTAGATAGAGAAGGTCGGTCCCTGGAGTGTGGTGCCATAGAAGCGGCGGGCGAGGTCGAAGCTCTCCTTCTCAAACCAGACGCCGCCTTCAAGCGTGTTGCGGTCGGTTTCGTAGGAGAGCGAGGTAATGAAGCCACCACGCGCGATGCGGTACTCGGACGTGCGCTCGGAGATGGGCGAGACGGCGGTCAAGGTAGAGGGATCAATGGTGGCCTGGTAGGGCGTGTACCAGAGACCAGCGCCGTTGTCGTGATGGCCGTAGAGGGTGGTCTTCGAGGTGAGATGGCTGGTGAGGGAGGTGTTGTACTTCACATAGCCGAGGAAGTCTTTGCGCAGACCGCCGGCAGCGTAGTAGCCGACGTCTTCGGGGTCGTTTGAGAGATCGCCGAAGCCCTTAGGCTGGATGGACGGGATCGAACCGGGGAAGGCCGTCGAGATACCAGAGAAGACTTTGCCGCCGCCACCCTGCGCGTTGTAGGCATTGGCTGCCTGCAGGGCGGTGTTCCAGTCGCCGAAGTTGTCAGTTTTGTAACCGAACTGGTGCACCCAGAGCTTGTTCTCGTCCTGGTAGTCGACCTCCTGCCGATTGGAGAAGTCGGCGTAGACGGTGAGGAGGCCCTTGGTGCCGACGAACTGCTGGAACTTGGTGTTGAATTGGAAGTAGCTCTGACGGATGGGACCGAAGCCGCGCCATTTGTCGGAGGTCTGATAGACGCCGTCGATGAAGAGCTTGGTGTGGGTGGAGAGCAGGCCGCTATCGTAGCGGGCGAAGGTGCGCGAGCCGGCGAAGCTGCCGAAGGATTGCTGGGCCTGGAAGCCGCGTTTGTCGAGTGGATCGTTCGAAAAGAACTGGACGGCGCCACCGAGGTTGCTGGTCGAGGCGGTTTCGAGTGCGCCGGTTCCCTGCGAGAGGGTGGCTTTGCCCAGGTTCTCGTCAATGAGCGCGCGGCTGATGTGCAGGCCGTTGAGGTTGCCGTAGGACATGTCGCCGAGCGGCACGTCGTCGAGGGTGAAGCCGAGCTGGTTCTGGTTGAAGCCGCGGACGGAGATGCGGAGCGCCCACTCGTAGGAGCCATAGGGGTCCGCCGCGGTGATGCTGACGCTGGGCAGATGGGCGAGGGCGGCGATGGGGCTGGTGCCGGGGGTGGACTCGAGCAGAAGCCTGGAGTCGATGGACTGCTCGTCACGGGTGGCACCGGGCGCGGTGACGGTGACGGACTCCGTGGTGGCAAGCTTCTGTGCGGGATCGGTGGTTTGCGGCGATGCGGGATCCGCCAAGGACCCTGGAGTGGTGGCCGGGGCGGACGAGGACGCCTGTTGTGAAATGGGAGCTTGCGTCCCTTGTGCGCCGGCACCTTCTGTGCCGAGCAGAGCGAGCGTGATGAGTCCTGCTGCGATAACGGTCTGGTTCACTGATTCCTCCTGGAAGTGTTGCTTTGCCTCGCGTCGCACATCGATGTGCACGATCGAGAGATCTCCGCTGAAGCCGGGCAGGCACGATGTGTGTGCGTCAACCTGAGCGACGGCCGGGCCCAGAGAGACCGCGCATGTCGATCGCTCTGCTACGCACAGGGCGCCGGCCGTGAACCAATGGAATCCGGTGCCTTGCGCGTTCGTTCCAGCGGGATAGAACGACAGTAGAGGGAGGCGGAGCTCGCGATGTTTCGCGTCGTTTAACATCCGGTGAAGATCTGGCGATCGGGGGCCCGGTGCGCATGCGCGGAATGGCCGATCGCCGCGAGAAATACTTCGGCGAACCATGTCGTTTCGAGGGCCCGAACGGGGGGTGCATGGCAGTACGACCGCAGCGTAGGATGGACGCGCTGTTGCACTCGAGGAGAACTGAATTGATGCGTCTGCTGCCGCACCTGAGCCGGGGCCGGCTCCATTCTGCTTTTGCCCTTCTTCTGTGGGGCGTCCCGGTTGCCGGCACGGCGCAGGCGGGGGCGCCGGCGATCCGGGTGACGACGCGGCTGGTCTCGGTGGATGTGGTGGTGCAGGATGCGAGTGGGCACATCGTCACGGGGCTGACGGCGAAGGATTTTGTGGTGAAGGAGAATGGCCGCGAGCAGCACATTGCGGCGTTCGCGGACCAGACCGGGGTGCCGGTCACGAACCAGGGAGTCACAGACACGGGGGCAAAGAACTATCAGTTCTCAAACATGCCGGAGGCGGCGCGCGGTGGAGCGGTCACGCTGATTCTGCTTGACCTGCTGAATACGCCGACGCAGGAGCAGCTGTTTGCTCGCAAGGAGTTGCTGCGGTTCTTCGAGCGGATGCCGGCGGGGAGTCGATGTGGTCTGTTTACGCTGGGCAGCAGCCTGCAGGTGGTGCAGAACGTGACGGCAAACAAGGCGGAGCTGATTGCGGCGATGAGCCGGATGGCGGCGAAGCCGGCGAATCTGGTTCGCGACGAGAGCGCGCGCGAGATGGCGGCCGACCAGACGGTGCGCGCGCAGACAGCGATGGGTCGATCCCCGGCGCCGGGGACGAACGCGCCGGTGCGGGAGGCGGTGAACGACTTCCAGGAGCGCGCGGGCGACACGCAAGAGGCTCTGGCCGAGTTGACCGAGGCAACTGCGGGGTACCCGGGGCGAAAGAACCTGATCTGGCTTGCGGGCAGCTTTCCGGTGGCGATTGGACCCTCGCTGCAGAGCGACGCGGTCACCTCTCTGCCGCGAACGCTGGAGCTTCCTGGTGTGCGGGACAACACGGCGGCCCTGGCGGGATCCGGGATTGCGATCTACCCGGTGAGTACACGGGGGATGACGTCGACAGCAGCGGGTGCGGAGGTTTCGGGCGAGGCGGAGGCTGACCCCAGCGGACGCAGCGGACTACGGACGATTGAAGGGCAGGTGAGCCGGCAGTACGATTTGCAGGTCTCGATGGAGCATCTGGCGACGCTGACGGGCGGCCGGGCGTTCTACAACACGAACGACCTCGCAGCGGCAGTGGAGCGTAGCGTGGACGAAGGCGATCACTCCTACCGGCTGGATTACCTGCCGGAGAATCGCAAGTGGGATGGGGCGTACCGGCACCTTGCGGTTGCGGTGCGCGGACATGGCTACCATCTTGCGTATCGGCAGGGCTACTTCGCGACGGAAGCGGCGCATCCGGAGGCGCCGGGCACACCGGGGCTGAGCGCCCAGGTACAGCATGGGTCGCTGCCGAAGAGCGGCATTCTGCTGCGGGCGAATGTGTTGAAGCCTCGTGCGCCCGGAGGCGAGACGACGGTCGAGATTGCGATCGATCCGGCGAGCGTGACCTTTGCGGACGGAGCGGATGGGCTGCGGCATGCGACGCTGCTGGTGCTGCTGGAGACGGTTCCGGCGAGTGCGGGAGGAGCGTCGACGGAGAAGAAGGCCGTGCTCAAGCTGGGGCTCGAGCCCGCTGATTATCAGGCAGTGCTGCAGAGCGGGATACCGGTGCGGCAGACGATTGCCGGGGTGACAGCCGGGGCGATGCTTCGGCTGGGCGTGCGTGATCTGCAAACGGGCCAGACAGGGACGCTGCGGCTGCAGTAAGCCGATTGCTGCAGCCCGGGGTGAGTCGGGCGATGAATCCAACCTGAAGGTACGACATCGAACTAATTGAAGAAGCCCCGGTGGCCCAGGGCGAAGGGAGTCGTATGCAGATTGGGATCGATAGTTTTGCGGCGGTGTACCCGGACCCGCGCACGGGCAAGGCGCCGACGGCGGTGGAGCGGCTGCAGGACCTGCTGGAGGAGATAGAGCTGGCGGATCAGGTGGGGCTGGATGCGTTTGGTGTGGGCGAGCACCATCGGCCGGAGTTTGTGGATGAGGCGCCGACGATGATTCTGGCGGCGGCAGCAGCTCGCACAAAGACGATTCGGCTGAGCTCCGCCGTGACGGTGCTGAGCGCGGCGGATCCGGTGCGGGTGTTTCAGGAGTTTGCGACGCTGGACCTGCTGTCGAATGGGCGGGCAGAGATCGTGGCGGGGCGAGGATCGTTCGTCGAGGCGTACCCGCTGTTTGGTCTGGAGCTTAAGGACTATGACTCACTCTTTGCGGAGAAGCTGGAGCTGCTGCTACAGCTGCGAGAGCAGACAGAGGTGCACTGGTCGGGCAAGCACCGGGCGCCGCTGACGGGGCAGAGTGTGTATCCGCGGCCGCTGCAGACGCCCTTACCGGTGTGGCTGGGAGTGGGTGGAACGCCGGCGTCGTTTGCGCGTGCTGGGATGCTGGGGCTGCCGCTGATGGTGGCGATCATCGGTGGAGAGCCGCATCGTTTTCGGCCGCTGATCGACCTCTATCGCGAGGCAGGCAAGCGGGCGGGACACGCGGCCGAGAGTCTGAAGGTAGGGCTGCATATGCTCGGTTACGTGGCAAGGACGAACGAGGAGGCAGCGGATGCGTTTTTTCCGGGGTACGCGCATGCATTTACGGAGATCGGCAAGGAGCGGGGATGGCCGCCGGTGACGCGACGGCAGTTTGACGCGCTGCTGGGGCCGACGGGGGCGCTGATGGTGGGAGATCCGGCGACTGTGACGGAGAAGATCGCGCGGGTCAATGAGGCGCTGGGCGGGGTAGCGCGGCTGAACTTCCAGATGAGTGCGGCGACGCTGACGCATGCCGAGCTGATGAGCGCGACGGAGCTCCTGGGAACGGCGGTGGCACCGCTGGTGCGGGAACGGCTGGGTGGCGGATTCGCGCCCGGCCGTTTGATCGCGTAAAGGCGATAGCGGGGCGATGGGCCCGCGCTCGGTAGACTGAGGGGTATGTCGATCGCAGAAAATCTGGCGAGGGTGCGGGCGGAGATCAGCGAGGCGTGCCGCCAGGCGGGGCGTGCTGATGCCGAAGTGACGCTGATTGCGGTCAGCAAGGTACATCCGGCGGAGCGGTTGCTCGAGGCATATGAGGCCGGACAGCGGATCTTTGGCGAGAACCGCGTGCAGGAGCTGCAGGCGAAGGCTGGTGCGGTGCGCGGCCTGCTGGGTGCGGAGTTCCACCTGATCGGGCCGCTGCAGAACAATAAGACGGCGAAGGCGGCCGAGCTGTTCGACACCGTGGACACGATTGCCGAGTTGAAGACGGCACAGCGACTGGCGACGGCAGCGACTGCGCTGGGAAAGGTGCTGCCGGTTCTGGTCGAGGTGAAGCTCTCGCATGAGGAGTCGAAACACGGCGTCGCGCCGGCAGAGCTGCCGTCTTTGCTGGAGGCGATTGCAGGCCTGGAGGGTCTGGAGGTTCGTGGGCTTATGACGGTGCCGCCGTGGGATGAGGATGGCGAGACGGCGAGGCCGTATTTTCGCCAGCTTCGCGAGCTTCGTGATGGTCTGACGGCTAAGTTTCCGAGCCTGCGCGAGCTCTCGATGGGCATGTCAAACGATTTTCGGGTGGCCATCGAGGAAGGATCGACCGCGGTTCGGGTGGGAACGGCGATCTTTGGCGCCCGGCCTGTGCGCGCGAAGAATGAGGATGGTACGGCCGCCCCGGAATAGTTACTTCCGGGTAACGATCTCAGGAAGCCCTACAAAGACTTTCGCCATCTGAACAGATAGACCGAGATTGCACACAGAACGTTCGCGGCAGAAATAGTGCTTGTTGAAGGACAGGTCTCCCAATGGCTAAGGCAGTTCAAGTGATGGATGAGAACGAAATCGATGTTGTCGAAACCTCAAAGGTTGAACAGACGATCGACGACAAGGGCATTGGCGACAGGATTCGCAGACTGCGTTTGAAACGTTCGATGGGCCTGGTCGAGCTGGGACAACGTACCGGGCTTTCGGCAAGCTTTCTCTCGCAACTGGAGACTGGGCGCGTGATTCCGACGATTCGGAATCTTGCGAAGATCGCTCTCGTCTTTGAGAAGGATCTGGCGTACTTCTTCCGGCAGGACAAGAGCGTAAGCTTTCGCGCGCTCAAGAAGAGTGACCGCGTGCGGCTCACGCGCCACCTGAAAGATGGCTCCCGCTTCATCTCAGAGAGCCTGAGCTCGCTGGTTCCAGACAGTCGCATGATCCCGTGCCTGGCCGAGTTTCGACCGGGAGAGGAGAACTGCGAGTTCACACCGAAGATCTTTCCTGGATTTGAGTTCGTCTACATTCTGGAAGGCTCGGTCTGCCTGACGACGCCGACGGAACGGCAGCAGCTTACGCATGGGGACGTCGGCTGGATTGACGGGCGGACCCGGCGACAGTACATCAGCACGGGCGACGAGGGTGCGAAGGCCATGATCGTTACCTTCCCGCAGGAGTAGCAAAGGGCGCGTGCCGCGCCGCCTAGCTCCGAGGCGATCCGGCGCGTGCCAAGATCAGTACCGCAAGCAGGGCCACCAAGCCTCCAGCGAAGAGGCCGCCCATCGCGGCGGCCATGGAAAGTTGTGGCGAAGCAGCCTGATGTTCCTCTGCAAGCTTCAGAATCAGGCGGTCAGAGGCAAAGCCACTGATGATTGTTGCCACAAGGACCAGGAAAGCAGATGCGGCGAACTTGAAGCGCGTGGACACGATTGATTTCCTGTGTTGCCGCTCTGGGTTGAAGTTGGAGCGTGCTTGCGGGATGCACAGGGCTTAGTCGGGAACCTGCCAGCCAACGCCGGTTTGTGCAAGGGTGATGGTCGTGCTCAGGTCTCCGGAGATGGCCTTTGCCTCGTCGGGATAGGCCTCCAGAACCTCAGCTGATTTGGCCCAGACCGGCGTGTCTACAAGGCTGTAGTTGTAAGTCACCTTTGACTCGTTGAAGCCGCTGGCGCCCTTTGCGGGTGCGGTATAGCCAGCGATGCCCGTCACATGGCGAAAGCCGTAGCAGAAGCGCGGCGCGGACTTCTGCCCGTAGTCTGTCACGCTGTAGCGACTCACGTGGATTGCCGGTTCCGTCTGCTTCTCCAGAAGCTTGTTGCTGACCAGGGTATCCAACTGCTTTAGCTCGGTCTTGTCCGACGTCTCGTAAGGGAAGCGAAGAGCGGTCTTGTACAGGCAATCGGGATGGTCCGCCAGGTACTTGGTGATGCCTTTGGTGAAGTTCTGCGGCGATGGGTCGGATGGAGAGTGGCAGCCGCTGACGGAAAGAACGGCAAGGCTTACGCCGAGCGCTATGGGAAGGAGCGTGTGCTTCGATCGTGTGGACATCAGATGCTTTGCCTCCTGAAATCTTCTAGCTCAACTGGAATCTCTGAACTGACATCGGCTGCCGGTGATAGCCGACGTGCAAACCAGGGTGAGGTCTACTCCCACAGCCAGGCCGCCCCGCGAACGCCGCTGGCATCCCCGTGCAGCGGACGGACGATGCGGACATCCGGCGCGGGCCCGAAGGTGTAGGTCTGGATGAGCAACGGCAGGTTGCGATAGAGCCGCTCTACCTTGGAGAGGCCGCCGCCCAGGACGATGACATCGGGGTCGAGGACGTTGACGATGGTTGCAAGGGCGCGGGCCATACGGTTTTCCAGACGATCCATGGCGGCGACTGCCTGCTCGTCTCCGGCTTCGCTGGCGGCGACGATGGCCGGGCCATCAAGCGGACGCTGCGTGTGGTGGAAGAAGTCGCGCATCAGACCTGTGCCGGAGATCCAGGTCTCGAGGCAGCCATTCTTGCCGCAGTAGCAGGGCGGCCCCGGACTCTCGTCGATGGTCGGCCAGGGCAGCGGGTTGTGTCCCCATTCGCCAGCGAGGCCGTGCGGACCGTTATGCGGGCGGCCGTGGAAGACGACGCCGCCGCCGCAGCCGGTTCCGACGATGACGCCGAAGACAACGTCGGCTCCAGCCGCGGCTCCATCGGTCGCTTCCGAGACGGCAAAGCAGTTGGCATCGTTGGCGCAGCGCACGGGTCGGCCCAGCGTGCGGCTGAGATCGCGCTCAAGTGGACGGCCGTTGAGCCAGGTGGAGTTAGCGTTCTTGACGAGCCCGGTCGAGGCAACGATGCTGCCGGGAATGCCCATGCCAACTGAAGCTGTGATGTTGCCGCCTTCCGCCTCCAGATGATGGACGAGACCGATCACGGCGTTGACGGTGCCTTCGTAGTCGTTTTTTGGAGTGCCGATACGCTGCCGCGTGATGACCGAACCGGATGCGTCCAGCAGCACGCCTTCTATCTTTGTTCCGCCGAGATCGATGCCGATCCGCATATGGGCCGAGGAGG
>CAXTCB010000088.1:0-10623 GCA_964242875.1 uncultured Acidobacteriaceae bacterium | reverse complement strand
CCACCGCCCCCAGCGCCTGGTCGCTCACCGTGTAGTCGTCGCCATAGACCAACGGAATCGCCGCTCCGGGCTTTCCGCCTACCGAGGGCTCAAACGCATAGCTAGCCTTCCCCGGCGCGACCTTCATGCCCACAAACTTCACCTGCTGTAGGTATGTCCCCTTATCCCCGCCCGGCTTCAGCCCATCGAGCGCAAACTGCGTCGCCATATACTTCGCCGCAATCTCTGCCCCGCGCAGCCCCGGCCCACGACCCTCCAGCAGATCATCCGACAAAAACCGGACATGTGCCCGAATCCGCTCCGCATCGATCCCGTGCTCGGCCATCTTGACCGCCGCCGGCACCGCCTGCGCCCACACCTGCGCGGCCCACAGCCCCATCACCGCCACGCCCACCACCCGCGATCTCACCGTCCCGCAACCCGCAACTCGCATCCACTCTCCTCGCAGATCATCGCCCTTGCCTCGCAACGATCCGTATACGAGTCAAGTTACCGCATCGGCACCAGGCGCACGCGTTCAACCACCACCGGTAGCGCCGTTCCCTTCACAAAGGGGTCCTTCGGCGTCAGTTCCACGCTCTCCGCTGCCCCCACCGCCGCCGGCCCTCGCAGCACCTGCACCTCGCTCGACCACATCCCATCGCCCTTGCCTGTCTCGAGCGTCACGTCGCGCCGCTCCCCACCCACCCGTAACACCATCGTCCCGCCACTCGCCGCCTTCGCGTAATGAACCTCCGCTCGATACCGCCCCGGAACCGCCGCCGCATACCAGCGCAGCTTGTAGATTGTTGCCGCTGCCTCGTACCCACGCCCGTTGAAGTTCAAAAACTGGTCCGCCGCCGCCGTCGCCAGCACCACGCTGCCATCCGTCCCCGCCTTCACCGTCGCCGCCGGTCGCACTCCCATCGGCCCCGTAAATGGCACGACAACGACCGGCATGTACCCGGCACCTTGCAACAGCCCGGCCGTCTCCACCACCGCCCCCTCCGCTCCCACCGCCACCTCACCTCCGCGTATCCCGTCCGCGCCCAGCAGATATGGCGCTCCAAACCGCGTTCCTTCCACCACCCCCGGCAGCCGCAGCCTGCCATCCTTCGGGACATCCTTCACAAAGAGGTACAGCTTGCCCGCCCCCATCGTCGCAAACCCAAAGTCAAGCGTGCGGAACGGCGATGCTTCCGGCGGCGCACCACCCTTACCAAACACCGCCTCCCCATCCGCCTTCACCCACGCCCCCATCCCGCGCAGCACGTCGGCCTCAAACGGCACCACCGATCCATCCCCCTCCGGCCCGATGTTCAGAATGTAATTTCCACCCCGGCTTACAACTGTAACCAGTTCGAGCACCTTCTCCTGCACCTTCGCCGCAACGTCCCCGCGCTTCTGCCAGGATCGATACCCCCAGGTCTCGTTGAACATCGATGCCGGCGTCTGCCACGGCTCGTCGATGGCAAACTTCGGCACCTCGTTATCCCCCATCACCGTGAAGTCGCCCTCGTAGTTGAAGACCCGACCCGACACCATCGTCGCCGGCTGCATCTGGTGCACCGTCTGCGCAAACAGCTTGCTCTGCTCCGGCGTCGGCTTGCCCATGTCGAACCAGATCTCGCTTAGCGGTCCGTACCCTTTCAGCAGCTCCTTCAACTGAGCCGCGTTAAACGCTGCGTGCTCGTCCGAGATTGGATTGCTGTTGCCATCGATATACGCGCTCCCCGTCGGCGCATGCCAGTCGATCGTCGAGTAGTACACCCCAAACTTCAAACCGCTCCGCTTGCACGCATCCGCCAGCAGCTTTACTACATCCCTGTGGTACGGCGTCGCGTCCACGATGTTGAAGTCGCTCTGCTTCGTTCCAAACATTGCAAAGCCGTCATGGTGCTTCGCCGTCACAACGATAAACCGCATCCCCGCCGCCTTCGCCAGCGCCACAATCGCATCTGCGTCAAACTTCTCCGGATCAAAGCTCTTCGCCAGCGCCGCGTATGTGTCCCGCGAGATCGGCGCATTCGCCATGATCTGCTCGCTGTACCCCTCTTCAATATTCTTGCCCTGCCACGCCCCGCCCAGCTCCGAGTACAGGCCGAAGTGGATAAACATGCCGAACCGCCGCGCCTGCCATCCCTCCACCGTCGCTGCACTCGGCCGCGGCTCACTCGCCGGCAGGGGCTTCGTCGCGTCCACACCGCGCCTTTGCCCATATCCCGTACCCGTTATCAGCAAGGCGGCCAGCGCCATCGCACCCCGTCGCACGTCGCTTCGTCGCGTGAACATGCCTCGCATTCTATGTCACGGGTAGCCCTCTGTTTCGTCGATGAACTCCCTCCGCCGCTCCCGTCCCGCACCGAACCCCTCATGCCCAACTGCAAATCCTCCTCCCCGCCACAACCCCCAACATATGCGCCCAAATGCAAAACGCGACGGCATCAGCCGTCGCATCTCGTATTCGTAACAGGAAACGTTACAGGAGGTCCATTCCCGCCAAGCGGGCTTCCTCGTCAGTGCCGCCGGAGTTCGGCATCCGCATCATCGCCTTCCGCTTCGCATCCGGGGTCAACATCAGCATCTGCTCCTTCTTCTCACGCAGCACCAGAACCGGCATCTCCCGGCCCTTGCTCTCATGCAATGACTTTGTCCAGTCATTCTCGGTTGCCATCGAGCTCTGGTTTGCCTTGAGCACGACGTCTCCCGCGCGCATGCCGGCCAGCGCAGCCGGCGAGTTCGGATCCACACTCTTTACCAGCAGCCCCACCCCGCTTGGCACGCCGAAGAACTCGCCTAATTGTGCTCCCACCGGTTCCACGACGGCGCCGATGTAGGGCGCTCCCAGCATCGTTCCCAGAAAACTGCGGCTCTTTGGGCTCGTTCCTCCATGCAGAAATCCCAAGCTTGCTCCACCAACCTGTCCCCCCGGTCCATCCGCTTGCGGGGTGGACCCATCCGGATCAACTACCGTGATGTGCTGATCCCAAGCCTGCCGTTCTACGTCTTCGCGATTCGCCATCGTCGCTCGCAGCGTCTGCTGCTGCCCATCCCGCAAAACCACCAGCACCACTACCCGCCCTGCAGAGACGTCGTGCAGCATACGCCGGAACTGCTCCTGTCCGTCAATGACGCGTCCATCCATCTGCAACACCACATCATGCTCGCGAACACCTGCCTTGCATGCCGGTCCGTCATGATCCAGTCGAACGATCTCCGCGCCGCGCGCATCCTTCATCTTCAAGGCGTTCAGCTCATCGTCCGTCAGGTCTCGAACATCTACACCGAGGTATCCCTGCGCGCTCCTTGCACTCGCCCGTCCCGGGGAGGCCCAAACCTGCGTCGCCGCGCCGACCGCGACGGATACCACCAGCACCGCTACTAAAACCTGACGTCTCATAGCTACTTCCCTTATCCCGATCGCCTGTTCTGTTCCGTCCGCGCGCCAGCCTCGAACACGTCTACTGAATGTCGGCCGCGCCCTGCAGCGCCTGGTAGCTCGCCGTCCGGATGTACGGGTTCTCATCCTGGGTCGACACCGTCCGCAGCACCTGCCGCACACTCGAGTCCGTCTGCACCGGCTCCAGTAACGAGATCGCCTGCTTGCGCACCGACGCATTCGTATCGTGCATCAGCGACTCCAGCACCGCGTCCCGCACCCGCTGGTCCTTATCCACGTATCGCGCCAGGCCGCCCAGCGCCTTCAATCGCACACTCGCATCCTTGTCATAACGCAGACTCACCATAAGCGCGCTGCGTACGCCATTGCCGTCCGCGGTCCGTTCACACTCGTGCCCTTGCCGGCACTCCCCCGCCAGAAGCGCCACGGAATCCGTCCGTACGCCTTCAGTGGTTCCCGCCTTCATTCCCACCATCAGCAACTGCCGGATCTGCGGATCATCAAGCGACCCCTGCATCACCTCAGGCACCACGCGGTTGTACTTCACCTGCACCAACTCGGAGTTCGGTGTCTGCACGATCCCGCTCACATTCGCAATCGCGCCCTGCGTTGTGTTCGAAACCGTCACCACTGGCGGTGGCTGGTGCGCGATCCGATAGCGCAAGGCGAAGTCGCCTCCCACAAAACCAACCCCCACCAGCAGCACCGCCAGCGCCGGCGCGCCCTGCACAAAACCTGTCCACCGGAACGCGTTCGCTCGCAGCCGTGTGAAAAATCCGTGCGGGCTCTCCTGATCAAGCGCCTCGTCGAGGCGCATTCGGCTCTGCGCCAGCAGGTTCGGCGAGGGATCTTCGACCGGCAGCAACGCCATCCCATTCTCCAGCCCCTGCATTGCCACCATCTCGCTCTGGCATGCTGGGCACTCCGCGAGATGCCGCTCAAGCCCCACCGACAGCTCGTCCTCAAGCTCCCCGTAGGTCCACAACACGATCTGTTCCTGCGCCATCTCACATTTCATCGTAGATACTCCGACCCAGCCTCAAATATTTGTTCGTCATTCTTGGCGGCAAGTCATCTTGCTCACCGCTCTGATACAGCTCATGGCACTGCTTTTCTGTTCCCGCTTCTCTGTCTTGCCTTTTCACTCTTGCTTCTCTGTTCCGCTCTTCTGTCTTCCCTTCTGGGCTGCTTCTCTGTTCCTGCTTTCGCATCTCTCAACAGTCCAACTAACCGCGTAGCTCCGCCAGGTTCGCCCGCAGCTTGCGGGTCGCCCGGAACAGCGTGTTCTTCGCAGTCTCCTCGGTCGTGCTTAACATCTCGCCGATGGTTCGCAGCTTTAGACCTTGGTAGTGCTTCAGCTCGAATACCGTTCGCTCGCGCGGTGTCAACTTCTCCAGTGCCGCTGCAATGCCCTGCGCCATCACTTGCCGGTCCAGCTCCTTCGCCGGGTCCGCCATGGATCGTTCATCCCGCACGTTGGCCATCAGATCAATCTCGTCGCCGGACGAATCCATCATTGTCGCCGGATCTTCCCGCCGGCTCTTTCGCCGCCGCATCTGGTCCAGGCACAGGTTCGTCACAATCCGGTAGAGCCACGTGTAAAACGAGCACTCGAAGCGGAAGTTGCCCAGGTGCCGGTATGCCTTCAGGAACGCCTCCTGGTGCACATCCTGCGCATCCTGTTCATTGCCCAGCAGATGCAGTGCCAGCCGAAGCACGCTCTGGTCATACCGTCGCACCAGCGTGTCAAAGGCGGAACGCTGGCCCCGCTGCGCCTCACGGATCAGTTCATCATCCTCGGTCCGCTGCTGTGCGCGCGCTTCCATCTGCGCTGGCGTCAGCCGTCCTCGAGTCCCTGTCTGTGCAGCGGCTTTGGCCATACCTGGCTTCGATTCTACCGCCCCGGCACCGAAAGCAGCACCGGACAGACCCGCCTGCCGGCGCACAGGGGCAGCTCCAAACCCCGTCGACAATACATTGTCGGCACCTAGTCCCGACCCCAATCGAACCGCCTCTGCTGCCATGCCCTTAACCTCACTCCGGAGTGAGAAAACGCCTGCCTGATAGACCACTTCCGATAAGAAAGGTAAGCGCAGCAACGTACCGCCGCAGAACCTCCCCTCGTTGCCCGGGTTCCTTGGTCTTCTCCCGGCCCTGAGCGGAGCCGAAGAGGCAGGAATCCCGCAGTTCGTCTTCGCGTCGGAGCGCTGCGGCGTACTTCCCTCGGCACCCGCTCGTGCGCAAACCCCCACTTTCTCCGGCTACACTTTCCAGGTGACCGCACCCCGTCCTCGCACGCCCAGCCTCTTCGCCCCCTCTCCTGCTTCGGACCTGCAGACCGGCGTCTCCGGCCCTGCTTTCATCACCGCCCATTGCGATGGTGGCGCCCGCGGCAACCCCGGTCCTGCAGGCTATGGCGCCGAGATCACCGACAGCTCCGGCGCCGTGATCGCCGAGCTCTCCGAGTTCCTCGGCATCCGCACCAACAACTTCGCCGAATACTCCGGTCTGCTCGCCAGCCTGCAATACGCCCTCGACCACAATCAGCCGCGTCTCCGTGTCGTCTCGGACTCCGAGCTCATGGTCAAGCAGATCCAGGGCAAGTACAAGGTCAACTCACCCGATCTCAAGCCACTCTGGCAGGAGGCGAAACACCGCATCGCGAAACTCGAGCGGTTCGAGATCAACCACGCCCTCCGCCACAAGAACAAAGCCGCTGACCGCCTTGCCAACGAAGCGATGGACCGAGGTATGCGCCGCGGCGCCGACTCACATCCCGGCCTGAACCGCGGTTCCACAGCCGAAGGCAAGCCCCTTGTCCGCAGCGCCGCCGACACCGCCCGCGTCGACTCCCTTCCCCTTCGCGCCATTCCCTACCCCGGCAAAGCCGGCGCCCCTGCCGCTCCCGCCCGCCTGGATCCCGCTCCTCGCGTCTCCGCACCGGCATCGCAAACACCTCAAGATGCGCCACCAGCCCCCACCATGCTCCGTGGGTTCACTCGCGACGGCGTCATCCATATACTCGGCGGCCACACCCTGCCGGAAGGCCGCTTCGTCAAAATAATCCCCGAATAACGTCCTGATCCCTTGCAACACGCGCCAACCCGGCTCCATTTGCCTCGCTTGTGGCCGCACGCTGCAGAGAGGTCCACGCTGGACTGCATCACAGAGTGCAGGAGATCGACCATGAAAGCACTTTCTTGGATCTTGGCAGCAGCCGGCATCAGCGTCGTTGTCTACCTCATCGTGAACGCCCCGTCCGCACAATATGCAAGCGGTGACCCGGACGTTGAAGACGCCGCAAACAAAACCTCCGCATGGGGTTCCAGGCAGCGGGTCACCGGCACTGGCGGCAGCCTGCTCGGCAAAGCCAAACAAGGCCTCGGCGATCTGACAGGTAACGACCAGCTTGCAGGGGAGGGTGTCGTTGATGAAACCGTCGGCACCGTGAAAGACGCTGCCGGTCAGGCCGCACACGCCGTCAGTGACACCCTTCACGACCTGAACCGCTAACCCAGCGCAAAAGAAGAGGCGAGCCGCAAGGCTCGCCTCTTCCTTTCATCAACTCCGCTTCACGAGAGCACCGGCAGCTGGATGGTCTTTCCCACCGGGATGTTGTTCGCATCCACCCCGTTCGCCTTTGCCACCTCGGGATACTTGTTTGCGTTCCCGTAGAACAACAGGCAAATGGCGCTGAGCGTGTCGCCCGACTTGATCGTCACCGGCTGCTCATCCGGTCCGGTCGTCCCGACCTCATGGTGCAAGTCTGAGTACGTCGGGTCAGACGCCTTGATCTTGTCCCAGATCCGGTTCGCCGCCACCTTGCTCGGCACCGTGCCTTTGATGTGCAGCTTCTCTCCATCAAGATCAACCGCCTCCAGCTGCGCCCCGTATGGCGCAAGCTTTGTGAACATCTCCAGCACCGGCGCATACTTCTGCTTTAACTGTTCCAGATCCGCCATCACATTCTCCTTGAACCTTGTGTAGAGCCGCCAACCCTGATCGGCGGCCTGCCTTGCTCCTCCGCACGTAAACAACTTTTGTCTTCAGATCAGTCGGCCCAACATCGACTGCAGCAGCCCGCCTGTCTCCGGTGCCGGGACCCCGGTCGTCTGCCCTTCCGGCGTCACATGCCCGCTCGACACAAAATGATGAATCACCATCGGCAGCATCACCGCCATCGCGCCCTTCACCATCGTCGGCGAGAGACCCGTCCGCTGCGCCACCGTATCAATCAGCCCTGTGCCGCCCAGGCCTTGCTCCACCTGGTCCGGTGAGGCTGCTTGTGTATTCCCGTTTGCCCATTGCTGTACCGCTCCACCTTGGCCGTTCTGCTGAAATGATTGCAGAATCCCGCCAATACCGCCCGGATGCTGCTGGATCGCGTCCATCACGCCTCCGGCAGCCTGAGTCTTGTCGCCACCCATACCGCCAACCATTGATGTAATGCTGTCAAGAATTCCCATGGCGCACGCCTTTTCTTGTGCTGCAAACATTCTCAGTCACTGCTAGTAGGAGGCCCACCTCTGCACGAGGTTGTCTGCATCGATCCGTTTCCCTGTGAATCTTCATAGCGCTCCGGGCTGCTTGCTCTGCCCCACGGTGAACCTCTCGTCGCTAGCCTGTGCCGCGTCAGCAGTTGCGCCGCAGAAGACAAACCTCGCCTCATTCTCCGTACGCTGCCTTGTCCGCGCCGCGCGCAACCTACCTCTACTTCGCCAACTCTTCCTTCACCATCGCGCTCACCATCCCGCCATCCGCGCGAATCCCGCTCGCCGCGATCCGCTGCCGCACCACCCGCATCGCCGGACCGATATCCTTCGGCCCCGGCCGCGCCCCACCGGCGTCCTTCGCCAGATGCTCAAGCGCCCCCAGAATGATCGTCCGCACCTCCTCCTCGCTCGCAGACTGCGGCAGGTACCCTTCGATCATCCCTATCTCCATCTGCTCCTTCTCCGCCAGCTCCGGCCGTCCACCCTTTGTAAACTGCTCGACGGAGTCCTTCCGCTGCTTGATCAGCGTCGTCAGCACCGCAGCCTCCTCTGCCTCATCAAGCGGCGCCCGCTTCTCGATCTCCTTGTTCTTCATCGCCGACTTCACCATCCGTAGCGTCGTCAGCCTGTGCTCCTCCTTCGCCTTCATCGCTGTCACAATATCCGCCTGCATCCGCTCCGCAATCGCCGCCATCACACACCTCTCGTATCAACGTCCATGATAGATCGCCCTGCCGCAAAGGAAGGTCTGCGGCACGCACCCAGGCAGTCTGCATCGGCCGTAGCTCTGGTATGCGTCCGGCAACAAGAGTCAGCAGCTCGCTGTCCCGAAACCTTTCTGAGGTGGCGGCATACAGCGATTCTCGGGCCGCAACCCGCGGGCTCGCAGCACACCTTTATCCGAGTCCTCAGCAAGGTGTACCATCGCTGACGTCGCCGCCGATGTTCCCTCGATATCCCTCTACCGTCTCCCGTGAATCCCGGAGACTTCTTGGAGTCTCATGTATTGCACCTTGCGATCTGCCGGCCTGCTCCTCGCCTTCCTGCTTCCGTTGGCGGCCCCGGTCCCTGCGCAGAGGCCGGCCATCACCGGCATCTCACACGTGGTCCTCTACGCCGATGATCCGAAGCGGTCGGCCACTTTTTACGATGGCCTTCTTGGCTGGGTCCCGCAGGCCGCCTTGCCCGGCTCATCGCACGGTCCACGTTTCTACGCTAACGCCAGTCAATACGTCGAACTTCTGCCGCCCCCAAGTCCCGGCCAGATCAATCGCTTCAACCGGGTCGCCTTTGCCACCGCCAACGCAGAGGCGTTGCGTCGCTATTTGAGCGGTAACGGCATCACCGTGCCAAAGGCCGTCTCCCCTCAAGCAGATGGCAGCCAGAGCTTTCTTGTCACAGACCCCGAAGGCAACCTCGTAGAGTTCACCGAGACCTCCCGGCAGAAGCTCCCCTCACCCTCTCAGGCGCTGCTCGATCGTCGCCTGAGCGACCACATCATGCACGCCGGCTACGTGGTCCACAATCGCGCCGCGCTCGACCACTTCTACAAGGACCTCTTGGGTTTCCATCTCTATTGGCAGGGTTGGGCAAAACCGGGCAGCCCGGACTGGGTCATGATGCAGGTACCGGACGGCAGCGACTGGGTCGAGTACATGCTCAACCTGCCGGCCCAGCCAGGCCGCGAGTCTCTGGCGAGCGCCGACCATCTCGCACCTGGTGTCGACAGCATCTCGGACCTTCAACATCGACTGGAGCAGCGTGGCTGGGTCGCGCCCGCCGGTACCGACCCTAAGGTCTTGGGCGTCGACGGCAAGCTGCAGCTCGACCCCCACGATCCCGATGGCACCCGCATTGAGTTCATGGAGTATCGCCTCGTCAAAGCACCTTGCTGCTCGGCATTTACCGGTCGCGATCCTCACGCTACCCCCGCCTGGTAGCGCAACCCACGCCCGGAGCACCCCTATGAAGATCTTTGCGCTCGTACTGCTTGCCTTGCTCCTGTCGCCCCGATCGCTTCGCCCGCTGTCAACGCCACACCCCTGGACGAGCAGCCCCGGCGGTTTCGACAGTGTTGCCGCTGACGCACTCAGCGCCATGCGTACCCGCGCCGACGAGCTCAAGGTAGGTGGCGTCGCCGTCGTCGCCTATATGCCCGGCGAGACGCTCTCCTCCTGGAGCTCCAAAATGGTCGTCGTGGGCCGTTACAAGGACCTTCCGACCGCAACCGACAAGGGCGCCAATCTGCTCGGCATCGTCTACGCCAAAGCGGCCGAGATGGCCGATACCCGGAAGAACAGTGGATATGCCGATCGTGCTCCTATGAATGGCGAATTCGGTTGGCAGGGTGGCGTCGCCGCCCGCATCCCGTTAGGCTTCGTCATCGCCGCCTTTAGCGGAGGCAAGTCAGAGGACGACGTGCAGATCGCCCAAGCGGGCCTCGCCAGACTCAATCAAGGTCTTTAGCACCCGCAAGCCCGATCAGGTTCGGCGCGAGTCCGCCAGCTGCTTCCAGCCAGCGCCTGGTCCTCCGGAACACGTTCCGCGGGAACTTCACCCGCCGCTCCTACGCGAGCCTCTCTCGGCGCTCTACCCCGCCCGATACAATAGCCTCCATGATCCGCAAAACCCGCCTCTTCACCCCCGGCCCTACCCCGCTCCTCCCCGCCGCGCAGTTCGCCATGGCCGCCGCCGATATCCACCACCGCACCCCCGAGTTCCGCGCCCTCTACACCCGCGTCCTCGCCCAGC
>CAXTCB010000087.1:0-10707 GCA_964242875.1 uncultured Acidobacteriaceae bacterium | reverse complement strand
ACTCGCGCGTCATGTCTGCCAGGCGCTCAAACAGGGGAAAGCTCCGGTCGGCCTTGATTGGGAAATCCAGTGCGAGCGTGATGCCCGGCTTCGGGAAGCTCATCATTCCGGGGCTTGGCACATCGCCAAACGCCTTCAGCACCGCCAGGAAGCTTGCGAGGCCACTTTTTGCCACCTCACCCAGAATCGCGATTGTTCCTTCCCGGGCGTAATCCCACGGAATGACGTACTGGAACTGCAGCAACCCGCTCTTGCCGTACAGTTTGTTCCAGTCCAGCACCTTGTCCAGTGGGTAGAAAAATGGCTCGTAGTCTTGCAGGGCCACCACTCGCTTGTGGATCTGCTTGTGGAAGAAGGCTGTGTTGAAGAGACTCACCGAAAGCTTATTCAGCGCAAAGCCGGGAGCTTCAATCGGAAAGACCAGCTTCGGCTCCGGCGAAGGCTTCAAGTCGCCCGGTACCTGCGAGTGATCACCCTGCATAAAGATTCCGCGTGCAAAGTTCTTTCCGGTAGAGGTGCAATCGATCCAGCTCACCGTGTACTCGATGTGCCCACTCGCATTGGTCAGATCGAGGAACTCATCGACTCCGTGGAACTGGATGCCCTCGTAATCAATCTTGCGCGACACGATCGGCCGCAGCTTTACCTGCGCCCATGTCATGACACCGGTCAAGCCCATGCCGCCAATCGTCGCCGCGTACATCTCCGGATTCTCCCCCCGGCTGCAGATCATGCGCGTTCCATCCGATCGCACCAGTTCAAACGCAGGCACATGCGAGCCGAAGGTGCCAGCTATATGGTGGTTTTTGCCATGAATGTCGTTCGCGATCGCCCCACCCAGCGTGACGTATTTTGTGCCCGGCGTCACCGGGAGAAAGAATCCTCGGGGAACGGCAAAGTCTAGAATTTGCGCCAGCGTGATACCGGCTTCGGCCGTCAAAACGCCTGTCGCCGGGTCAAACGCCAGCAGCCGGTTCATGCCCGTCGTCACCAGCAGATTGCCGCCGTTCAACAGGCACACGTCTCCATAGCTCCGACCCATGCCGACCGCCAGGCTGCTGTCGTGCAAGCCGTCCATCACCGCCGGGTAGTCACCCTGCCACTGCAGCGGGATCAGCCGAGCGTCATACTTTGGGTACCGCCCCCAGGATTCGAACGCCTCAAAGGCCGACTCCGTTGCCTTACTCTTCTCCGCGACCACGCTTGACTCGGACATATCAGGTTCAAGGATACCTGCTCCTGGCCCGCGCCGCGGATCACTCTACCGTGTTGCCACTACCGGATACAAAAGCCCGACCCGCTCCGCAAGGCGTACAAACGCCGCATTCCGATGCAGCGGAAGAAATGCTGGCTCCAGAACCAGCCCCACCATCCGGTCATCGTGATCCTCTACGAGTTGGGTGAGCTCCCGGATCGCCACGTCCTCATGCCCAAGGTTCGCATCGGCCTGCGCCATCAGATAGCTCGGGTGTGCCGCCCTCGGATGGCTTCTCTGCTCATCCCGCAACATCGTCTCCCACATTGCTCGCTCGCCCTTTGCCGCAAACGTGTCGGCTGCTGCCAGTAGCCGGTCCGTGGACTCTTTGTCCCCGCGCATCTCGGCAAAGCGCTGGTACTCTCGCAGAATTCGTCCCGGATCCCGCGGCGTCACCAGGCTGAGATACGCCAGATTGCGATGCATCACTGCGGTCTCTTTCCCGGCTCCGTCCATGGCCTCGAGCAGCTGCATTCCCTGATCTTTGTGTCCACCGAACCCCAGGGTCAGCGCCTTGGTCGCGAGAATCGCCGCCGAGGCTGGATCCAGGCGTTGCGCCACATCCAGCTGTGCCAGGGCCTCCACGTACCGGCCCTGGTGCATCAGCATCGAGCCATACCAGTGATGCGCCAACGCGCTCCGTCCATCCAGCTGCGTTGCAAATGCAAACTCCCGCTCCGCGTCCGCAGCCTTCCACAACCAGAAAAAATCGATGAAGCCAAGCGCAGCATGCGCGTCGGCCTGGTTGGGATCCAATCGGACGGCATGCTCCGCGGCCTCCTTCGCCCGTTCGTAAGCCTCTTCCTGAGGCATCATGGCGTACTCGCGCAGCAGCAGATACGCCTTAGCCAGCCCTGCGTAGCTTGGTGCGTAGTGTGGATCCCGCGCGATCGCCGCTTCGAACAGCTCCTTCGCCGACGTAAGAGCAGCCGGCGATCTCTGTTCACACAGGTAGACTCCGCGAAAGTACATCTCCTCAACGGCTTTATCCGAGGCCTGCGTTGTCGGCTCTGGCTGAAAGGACTCGGAGGCAAACATAATCGACTCCAGCGGCCCCACGTGGAAGAAACGCACAGCGCTCGCGGAGAGTAAAAGCAGCAGTCCGAAGGCACTCACGAGGAGGGACACATGCTGCGATGGCCGAAACGCCGCTCGCCCTGCAAGATACGGTGCCTCCGGGCGGACTGAACTTTCCTGGCCTACATCGTGTGGGATCGCTTCTGCAGAACCGCCTGCCGACTCTGTCGGACTCGCGTCCTCCCCGACCTCTCGCGCCTGGATCTCCTCTTTCAAAGAGTCCGCGTAGACAGGCTCTTCCGGAACGGATACCGGGGGGTGGTGCCCGTCACTCTGGCGCAGCCAGTCTTCCACCTCACTGCGATGGACATAGACATTCGCTCGGCCCTCACCGGGGATCCGGTGTACCGGCAGACCTCGCTGCTTCTCCCATCGTTTCGCGGTTCGCTCATCCCGTTGAAGGAAGTCCGCGATCGCTCGCCAGCCGTGAATCCGATCGTTGTCCAGCGTTGTCACAGAAAAGGGCCCTGCCTCTCTGCAGTAGTTCCGGGGGTGCTCCGGATTCTAGCGTGCATCTGCGAACGGGGGGAGAAATTCATGCCGCCAACCTGCATTTTGGTAATCCCTAAGTGCCGAGCTGCAGCCAATAACCTGGTCTTGGCAACACAGGGCACGAGAAAAGGCGCGGACAGTGTCCGCGCCTTTCTGTTTCTTTCAGGTGGGTTTGCTAGGCTGCGGCCTGGGTCGTCTTCGCCGCGCTCAGAGCCGCCTTCGCCTGCTCGGCAAGCGCTGAAAAGCCCGCCGCATCGTTGGCTGCGATGTCAGCCAGAATCTTACGATCCAGCCCGTTACCCGCCTTCTTCAAGCCATCGATGAAGGTCGAATAGCTCATGCCATTCAGCTTTGCCGCTGCGCCGATGCGCACAATCCAGAGCGATCGGAACTGTCGCTTCTTTTGTTTGCGCCCGGTGTAGGCAAACATCAGACCGCGTTCAACGGCCTCCTGCGCTGCCTGATAGAGCTTTGATTTCGTTAGAAAGTAGCCACTCGCACGCTTTAAGATCTTTTTGCGTCGGTCGCTGCGCTTCGTACTCCGTTTTACACGGGGCATGGCACATCTCCTTTTGCGTCCTTCGTTTAGCGGCTGGAGGTAAGGGTGGCCTCTTCACTCGCTCTACAACTTCATGTCTCGGTGGAGGTCCATCAGGACACCCAGGGGCTTTTTACGCAACGACTGCCCGTTGCACCTGCTATCCCGGAGGAAGTCTTACGGTGCGGCTCGACACAAAGAACAACAGTACCCGCTCGCCCAAGCTCAGGCGTACGGAATCATTCTGGCAACCTTGTGCGAATCCGCCTCGGAAACCAGGGCAGACCCGCCCAGCTTGCGCTTGGTCTTGGTCGCCTTTGAGGTCAGAATATGGCGCATCTTCGACTGGCCACGCTTGAACTTGCCGGTGCCGGTCTTATGGAAGCGCTTCGCGGCTCCCGAGTGCGTCTTGAGTTTTGGCATAGTGCTGCTCTCTTACGGCTTTTTTGGACAACCTCTCCAGCTTACCAAGGATTTCACCGTACTCGCCAGAAAAGCCCCTTCCCTCGCCGGACAATGATCAGTGCGCTCCGGATCGCCGCAGCGATGGGATGAAACGGCGAAGTCGGATCGCTGGCAGTTCCAGAACATAGCGGGAGGCGGTCGCGATTGCCGTAGAGACGGCGAGGGTTACCAGTACACGGACGACGTATGCCTGAGTCTGAGGAGCAACGGGCACCGCCCAACGGTGGTCATAGGCCTCTATGACATACAGGTGAACCATGTAAAAGGCGTAACTGATGAGCCCGAAGAAGATCAAAACCCGGCTACGAAAGACGCCCAGCCACCAGGAACCGCTTTCAAACACCAGCAGGCCCACGACTCCCAAGCTAAGCAGAGAGATCCCCGTCATAGCCAGCGCGACGTTGCATGCGACCCATGGAACGGACGACATGGGCAGAAAGTAATTCAGCAGGAACACTCCCCCGGCGAGCCCAAACGCACCCCAGACGATCCTGCGTCTGCTTCGCTCGTCCGCTGCTCGATTGACATAAACGCATGCCAGCAGCGCCCCCCAGGCCAAGCCATCGCAATGAAGAATGGTGAAGTAGTAGTTGTAGTGGCCAAAGCAGGCAAACAAGAGACGGAAGGCAATGCTGCCGAGTCCGATGGCTCCGGCCCAGGTCGCAATGGTTTGAACGCGGTGACGATGCACGACCGTCGGCCAGAGGAGGTAAAACTGCTCTTCAATCGCCAGCGTCCAGAACGGCATGATGGGCACAACATGAAAGAACCAGCTGAAGTTTGCTACGAAGAGCACGACACATAGGACAGCAATCGTCGTATGTGGAACAAAGAAGATGATATAGAGCAACATCACGGCATAGACCGGAACGATCCGCAAAACACGTTTCCAGTAAAACGGGGCGTAATAGCTCGGTCTGGCTCGGTCTCCGATCAGGATCGACGTAATCAGAAAGCCCGACAGAACGAAGAACAGTTCGACCCCATTTGCCCCGTAGAGGGAGACTCGGCGGAGTATCTGGATCATCGGCGGCCACGCACCATCCCGCACAGAGGAGAAGCAGGCGTGATGGCAAAACACCATCAGAGCCGCGACACCACGGAGCCCATCGAGTTCCTGAATGTGCTTCAATCGCGGTGCGCCGGCAGGACTCAAAACCTCTGTTGCGCCGTCAGGGTCAATCGTTCGGACCGATCTGTTCAGAGTGCCTCGTCGTACTTCTCGCGGGACCATCCCGAGAAGCTGCACAATCCAAATCTACATGAGCCGAAGTGGTCAAAAGGGAGCCCTTCTGTCTCCGCATCGCTTCTCCGGAACCCTCCCCAGCCGGCTCCGGGTGATACACTAGAGACATTCCCGGGCTGCTCAAGAAGGTTCCTATCTCGTTCCAAACAGGACACTTGATCACTCTACGGGAGCTTGTCGGCGACCGCCGCCGGATTCTGGAGAGTACATGGCATCGACCGTTCTTCCCGCCGAACACATCTCGTCTGAGGCCGCTGTTCCTGGTACGGGCTACTCCGCTGAAAACATTACCGTTCTGGAAGGCCTCGCGGCTGTTCGCAAGCGCCCTGCCATGTACATCGGCTCTACCGGTGAGCAGGGCCTGCACCATCTCGTCTACGAGGTGGTCGATAACTCCGTTGACGAGGCGCTCGCGGGGCATGCCTCCCGTATCGACGTCACCATCCATGTCGATAACTCCATTACTGTCGTCGACGATGGCCGCGGCATACCTGTAGACAACAAGACCATCAACGGCGTGACCATGCCGGCCGTTCAGGTCGTTCTCACCATTCTGCACGCGGGCGGCAAGTTTGACGCCTCGAACTACAAGGTCTCAGGCGGTCTGCACGGTGTCGGCGTCTCCTGCGTCAATGCCCTGTCGGAGGAGTTCGATGTGGAGATCTGGCGCGACGGCTTCGCCTGGGAGCAGGACTACTCAAAGGGCGATCCGATCTCTGAGCTGCGCAAGATGGGCGCTTCGGCTCGCAAGGGCACAAAGGTCCACTTTCTCCCAGACAAGACCATCTTCTCTGTGACCGAGTACAACTACGACACGCTTGCGAATCGTTTGCGCCAGCTTGCCTTCCTGAACAAGGGCATTGAGATCACGCTGACGGATGAGCGTACCTCAGACGCAAAAACCGGCGACTCCAAGACACAATCGTTCAAGTACACCGGTGGCATCGCTGAGTTCATCAAGCTGCTGAACAAGGGGAAGCAGGTCCTGCACGAGAAGCCGATCTACATGGAGGCCGAGCGCGACAATATCGCCATGGAGATTGCGCTGCAGTATAACGACGCCTACTCCGAGACGGTGTTCTCCTTCGCGAACAACATCAACACTGTCGACGGTGGCACGCATCTCTCCGGCTTTCGCACCTCGCTGACCCGCACCATCAATTGGGCCGGTCAGCAGATGGGTCTCTTCAAAGACGTAAAGGAAAACCTCTCCGGCGATGATGTCCGCGAGGGCCTCGTCGCCGTCGTCTCGGTCAAGCTCTCGCAGCCGCAGTTCGAAGGCCAGACCAAGGGCAAGCTCAACTCCGATATCGCCGGCACCGTCCAGGCGTTCGTCAACGAGCGTCTCGGTGCCTTCCTCGAGCAGAATCCGCAGGTCGCCAAAAAGATCATCAACAAGGCCATCGACGCCGCCCGCGCCCGCGAGGCAGCCCGCAAGGCTCGCGATCTTACCCGCCGCAAAGGCGCCCTCGATGGCGGCGGCCTGCCGGGCAAGCTGGCCGATTGCTCCGAGCGCCAGCCGGATCGCTGCGAGCTCTACCTGGTCGAGGGTGAGTCCGCCGGCGGAACCGCAAAGCAGGGTCGCGATCGCAAGTTCCAGGCCATTCTGCCGCTGAAAGGCAAGATCCTCAACGTCGAAAAGGCTCGCTATGACAAGATGCTGGGCCATGAAGAGATCCGCGCCATGATCACGGCGCTCGGCACCGGCATCGGCAAGGATGACTTCGATGTCGCCAAGCTGCGCTACGGCAAGCTGATCCTGATGACCGATGCTGACGTCGACGGCTCCCACATCCGCACGCTTCTGCTCACCTTCTTCTTCCGTCACATGACGGAGCTGATCAAGCGAGGCCACGTCTACATCGCGCAGCCGCCGCTCTACCGCATCAAGAAGGGCAAGTTCGAGCAGTACATCAAGGATGATCGCGAATATGTCTCCGTCATGGTGAAGCGCGCGTCAGACGGCATGGTCATTCGCTACGGCTCCCACGGCGGCGTTCTTGATGGCAAGGAACTCACCAAATACATGGCCTCGCTGAATGACTACCTGGGCTTCTTTGGCAAGGTCGTCAAGCGGCTCCGCAACGACGAAGTGGTCACCGCCTTCGCCGAGATCTTCGCCAACGAAGGCAAGGATCCCGCTCGCCGCGCCGACTTCGAAACGCCTGCAAAGCTCGAGGAGATGCGGACCCGGCTGAAGGCGATCGAACGTAACTTCCAGTTCAAAGACGTCACTAAGGTCGAGCGCGACGAGGAGCACGGCACCTACTCTGTCACCTTCACCGATGCACAAGGGGTTCCGCGCCACATCGACTGGGCCCTTGCCACCACAGCCGAATCGCGTCAGCTTCTAGCCAAGCACGCCCTGCTGCGCGATCAGCTTGTCGGCCCGTTTCATATCGACTATGCCGCCAAGCAGGCACCTACGCCGAACTCGCAGGCTGCGCTCGACGAGGCCGATGAAGTCGAGCAGGAAGAGGGCGTGAACGATGTGATTGCTGCTGCCCCTGGTACCGTGGCTGAGGCCAAGCCTGGCAAACGTACCGGCAAGGCCGCTCAGGATCCCGTCGAGAAGCGTACGCCGCGCGAGGTCTTCGAGTACGTCATCGACCAGGGCCGGAAGGAGTACCAGGTTCAGCGCTACAAGGGCCTGGGCGAGATGACGGCGCCGCAGCTCTGGGAGACCACCATGGATCCTGATCGGCGCACACTCCTGCAGGTCAAGCTCGAAGACATCGCCAGCTGCGAAGAGATCTTCACGACCCTGATGGGCGAGGATGTCGAGAGCCGACGCAAGTTTATCGAGGAGAATGCGCTCGACGTGAAGAACCTGGACATCTAGCGTCGTCTGCTCTGTTTGCAGGGGCAGGGTGTCCCTTCCCTGCTAACCGTCTCGGAATCTAAGGCTCCTCAGTAGCCCGGGAACCGGCGATGAGGATGTCGACGATACGGCGCGCACTCGGCTCCCATCCGGGATGCGCGGTCGTATGAAAGACACCGACAAGCGTTCGGACGAAGTCCTCGGGAACGGTATCCGCACGAAGAGCGCCGCTCGTGATGGCGCGTTGCACCAAAGTAATAAAAGCCTCCTGAATGACGCCGCGGGTGCCTTCGATCAGGCGCATGGAGCCGCCGGCGACGGTGTCCATCGCAGGAAGGATGAGCCGTTTGTCAGCCACGTGGTCGATGAAGAGAAGCATCCACGACCGGAGAGCCTCGAGCGGCGGCATCGTGGCGAGGAAGCGCTTGCCGGCGGCAGTCAGTTTTTCGACTTCGCTGCGGTAGACGGCTTCAATCAGAGCATCTCGGGTAGGAAAATGGCGGTAGAGCGTGCCTGGGCCGATACCTGCCTGGCGGGCAATGTCATCAAGTGTCGCATCAGCACCATGCTGGGTAAAGGCGTGGCGGCCAACCTCAACAATGCGCTCACGATTGCGTTGCGCATCCGCTCGGGGTTTGCGGGTGACCAGAGGGGCCGAGGTCTGCTTTTCCGACATACTTCCAGTTTCGCAGAAAGATTCTGCAACCGGAGAGCATCTCCTCTTATCTTATAAACGGAGATAGTCTCCACTTGTATGGAGATGCAAGGGTTACTTCTGACGCGCGGATGCCTTTTGCAAGCGTGCCAGCAAACAGCAGGAGGAGGGTCAATGCGAGTCTTTGTAACGGGAGCAACAGGATTTATCGGGACGGAGCTGGTAAAGGAGCTGATCGAGGCAGGCCATCAGGTTCGCGGGCTGACACGAAGCGACGCCGGCGTGGAGCAGTTGAAGGCAGCGGGCGCCGAGGTTCATCGCGGCGATCTTGAGGACCTGGACAGCCTGCGCAGCGGAGCGGCGGGGATGGATGCGGTGGTGAACCTCGCGTTCAACCATGACTTTTCACAGTTCGCGCAGAGTGCGCAAAACGAAATGAAGGCCATTGAGGCGCTGGGTTCTTCCCTGAAACCAGGCAAGCTGCTGGTCGTGACCTCCGGGACGGGACTGGCAAGTGGCGGGCCTGGGTCTGTGCGCACCGAGAAGGATGCACCGCAGACGAACCAGGCCATTCCGCGTAACCCGGAACAGGCTGTGAGAGCTGCCGAGCAGCGGGGTGTCCATGTGGCCGTCGTGCGGCTACCGCAGGTGCACGATACCCGCAAGCAGGGGCTGATTCCCTATCTGACCCAAACAGCGCGCGACAAGGGAACGTCCGCTTATGTCGGTGATGGTGCGAATCGCTGGGCGGCAGCGCCACTGGCGGATGTGGCGCATCTTTATCGGCTGGTCGTCGAAAAGACGGGACAGGGCTTCACCGTCTATCACGCGGTGCAGGAAGAAGGCGTCCCACTTAAGGAGATTGCGGAGACGATTGGCGCCGGGCTGAAGATACCCACGGTCTCACTCACTCCAGAGCAGGCTGCTGCGCACTTCGGGTGGCTGGCGCACTTTGCGGAACTGGATATGCCGGCTTCAAGTGAGTGGACACGCAAGACCCTGAACTGGGAGCCGACCGGGCCAAGCCTGATCGAGGATCTGACGAACATGAAATACTTCTGAGCTTCGCTGGACTGCTGATTGTCACCTCCATGACGGACCGGCACAGGAAGAGAAGAAAGGCTGCCAGCGGTGGCGGCCTTTCTCTCGTGCATCGGCGAACGTGCCTCCGATCGGTCCGCTGTTCTCCTGATTGCGATCCGGCGTTAGACGGTGAGGCACAGTAAAGCATCGCCTCGCGCCAGGACACCACATACTCCTTACACTTCCGGGAACAACTCCGCGGATCATCCTTGAAGAGCTCATCGAGCGTCGCGTCACGCTTTCGCAGGAAGCTCCCCACAATCTGTGCTGGCGAGGTCTCTTCAAAAGTCAGCGGGTGGGGAATGGGTGGAGATGATGAAGTGAGCGTCCTTGGGATGCTTAAAGGTCTCGTGCACTAACAAGGAGGGCGAGCTGTCGTTGCGGTGGGAGCGCGACCTCCGGTTCGTCCAGAAGAAAAATCCATCTCCGATGAATTTGTCTTGGAGCAGGGCAAGAAAACTTTCGCCATGCGACCGCTCATAGAGTTCAACGCCACCGTACCCGCCGTGCTGTTTGATGATGCCCTGCTCTTCGAGGTAGCTGGCCACGTTGAAGAAGCTCTCGGAACGGAGAAAGAAGCCACGACCACTCCTGTGCGTGAAGCTGAGCCTGAGGACTCGAACGAGTGCATCCACGGAGTTGTTCTGAGCGGCAGTACTGCGTTTGAAGTTCCGGTTGCCACCATCGCGTCCAAAGCCGTAGTGCACGGCAATGGCCGCGAGCAGCGTCGACTTCCCCGACCCGTTTTCTCCGGTGAAGAAGCAGACGCGTGAGGTAAAGATCAGGCTACGCGATGAGCGGATCGCGGGAACGCTGAAGGGATAAGTGTCCCAGTGTCCCAGTCCTCCACGCGATCCCGCAAAGGCACGAGCCTCTTAAGCATGCCCCGAGCATAAAGAAAGGCCACCATTGCTGGTGACCTTTCTCTCTCTTCTATGAAAGCACGACGACCGTGCGCGATGTTAGTCGCCGGCGACCGTCTCTTCATCTTTGATCATGTTAACGACTTCGACGTTCTTTGCAGGCGCGGGCGCAGCGGGCTTGATGCCGCCCATGGACCCGAGACCGCCGATCT
>CAXTCB010000086.1:0-10781 GCA_964242875.1 uncultured Acidobacteriaceae bacterium | reverse complement strand
CCGCCGTCAGCCCGCCCTGCGTGTCATACACCGCCTGCAAGAACGTCCAGAACGCCTCCGGCTTCGCCTTCGCCACGCAAACCCCATATTCTGCAGCCTTTACGGCAAACGGATGGATCGAGGCGATGGGAAAGTTCTGGTACACGATGTGCGCATTCGGAAAATCCTGCAGCAACCGTTCCATACTGGCCTGCGCCTCCTTGCAGTGCGGGCACTGCATGTCAGCAAATTCAACGAGTTCCAGGCCCTTATTCGCCGATCCGCGCGACGGCCCATCGGCCCGCGCCTGCAATGTCTGCCGAGCTTGGGCGAACGGCTTCGCCCCAAAATCCACCACACCATCCCCCGCAATCGCATGCGTTCCGTCCGGAGTCACAAAAAACGCCGTCGGCTGCACCTTTGCATTCGCGCTCTTGTCCGCGACCAGCACCGTCACCCGGCTCACCCCTGGCGCCGCCGTCGACTGGATCGAATAAACCCGCCAGATGCGGTTCGTGTCATACCCCCACAACGCGGTCAGGAACTGATTCACGGTCTCCGTAGTCGGCGATTGAGCCGTAAAGTTCTTTGGATCCGGTGGCGGGAAGGGATCAACCCGTGTCGACGGGTCCAGCCCATGAAGCTGCAGGCCGCCCGCTGGCCGCTGGGTTGCTGCAGGCTGCTGATCGACGGGCGCCACCGTCCCCGCCTGTTGTGCTATCCCTGGCCGTGCCAGCAGCAATCCACCCAATACCATCATCCACTTCGTCATTCCGTCTTCTCTCCTGTCCTCTCAAACAATGGACTTTTGCTAAACCTGCACCTTCACCGCGATCGGGAAACGCCGTCCCAATCCAAAGGATTTCGCCGTGACCTTCAGAACCGGCGCTGCCTGCTGCCGCTTGTACTCACTGCGCTCCACTAGTTTCAGCACGCCCTCTACAAGCCCGGAGTCAAGCCCCTGTGCTTCGGCGATCTCCGTAGCGCTCTCATAGCGCTCCACGTATGCCTCGAGAATGGGATCAAGAATTTCGTAGGCCGGCAGTGAGTCCGTATCTTTCTGACCCGGTCGCAACTCGGCGGAGGGTGGCTTCTCGATCGTTGATTGCGGGATGATCTCGCGCTCTCGATTCGCGTACGCACATAGCGTGTAGACACGCGTCTTCCACACATCCGCGATCACTGCCAAACCACCCACCATGTCGCCGTACAGCGTGCAGTACCCAGTCGACATCTCGCTCTTGTTGCCCGTCGTCAGCACAATTGCGCCGGTCTTATTTGAGAGCGCCATCAGCAGCGAGCCGCGAATTCGCGCCTGCAGATTCTCCTCCGCCAAGCCAAAGTCCGTGCCGCGAAACATCGGTTCGAGCGCTGCCATCTCCTGCTCGAAGATGTCGCGAATCGCCACCAGCTCAAAGCGAATACCCAGGTTCAACGCCAGCGCCCGCGCGTCCTCAATCGAGCCTGAAGACGAGTACTCGCTTGGCATGCCGATCCCGGTTACATTCTCCGCACCCAGCGCATCCACCGCAATCGCAGCCACTAGCGCCGAGTCGATGCCGCCACTCAGCCCTACCAGCGCCTTCCGAAAGCCGCATTTATGCAGGTAGTCGCGCGTCCCCAGCACCAGCGCCTCCCACGTCGCGGCAATTTCCTCCCGCTCATCCCGCGCTGCACCCACCACTGGAGTCGCGGTGCCTTCCACCGCTTGTTCTTCCGTGTCAAACACCAACAGATCTTCGGCAAAGGAGAACGCGCGCGCCCTCACCCGTCCATCGGGCGAAAGAACCAGGGATGATCCATCAAAGATCAGGCTGTCATTGCCGCCCACCTGGTTGACCATCGCCACCGTCGCGTTATGCCGTCGCGCCAACGCGCCCAGCATCTGCTCGCGTACGCCTCGCTTGTCCTTCCAGTAGGGCGAAGCCGAGATATTGAGGATCACGCGCGGCTGCCCGTCTTCCGGCCAGCCCTGCATGAGTTCATCCACTGGATCGATCGCGTATCGCCTCTCCGGCCAGAAAAGCTTGTCGTTCCATGCATCCTCGCAGATCGTGATGGCGAGGCGATGACCACGAAACTGCGCCAGCGCTTGCACGGCAGCAGGCTCGAAGTATCGCTGCTCATCGAAAACGTCATAGAAAGGCAGCAGCCGCTTTGTCTGTACGAAGGTCTGCTCACCGTGATCCAGAAGAACAGCGATGTTTGCTGCCCGCTTCCCCTCGTTGCTGGTTGTCCGATGCACACTGCCGCACAGGATTCCCGGCCGTCCGGAGCCCTTTGTCCACTGCGCCAGCTCGAGTACGCTCTGTTGTGCACGATCAAGAAACGATTCCTTCTCGAGCAGATCCGCTGGAGGATACCCGCAGACCGCGAGTTCGGGAAAGAGTACGAGCTCTGCCCCTTGCCCCGAGGCGCGTTCCGCCGCGTCGAGCATCCGGGCGAGATTCCCGCTAAAGTCTCCTACTGTAGGGTTGATTTGGGCGAGCGCGACCTTCACTGCTCTAGTTTACCGTCTTGTCGCTCGCGGAACTTTAGCTTCCGGTCCCGCTGAGGACCACACTGATCGTGCGCGCGAGAATCTTCAGGTCCAACCAGAGACTCCAGTTCTCCACATATGCCGTATCAAGCGAGATGTAGCTGTCAAAGGACGGATCCTGCCTTGCCTCCACCTGCCACAGACCCGTGATGCCCGGCAACACATCCAATCGCCGCAGATGCGGCAGATCATACTGTTCGACTTCGGAGGCAATGGGCGGGCGCGGTCCAACCAGGCTCATATCACCACGCAAAACATTGTAGAACTGCGGCAATTCGTCCAGCGAGTATTTGCGGAGGAAGCGGCCGACCCTCGTTACACGAGGATCATTCTGCATCTTGAAAAGCACACCCTCGCGCTCGTTCATATGCTCGAGATCGGCCTTCATGTGGTCCGCTCCCATCACCATCGTCCTGAACTTGTAGCAGACAAAGGTACGTCCCTTTCGCCCGATGCGCTGCGCACGATACAGGATCGGACCGGGTGAATCGAACTTAACCGCCATGGCAAGGATTGCCGTGATCGGTGCCGTCACCAGCAAAGCAAGGAACGACAGCGTGATGTCGAGGATGCGTTTCAGGAGAAACGCGCCGATTGGAAACTCCCGGCGGTGCAGTGGAATGGTCGGAAACTGACCGATGTACTCCACAGGCGCATTCCATGCAAGCCCATCGTAGAGATCAGGAACAACGCGGACGTCAATACCCGCGCTTCGTGCCTCTTCCACAAGATTGATCACAATCTTCTTCGCTGCGGGAACCGAGAAAAAGATCTCGTCCACGAAGAGCGATCGCGCGATGGACACACAATTTCTTAGATCGCCCACCACGTCAACGTCACCGGTCTCCGCCTCTCGTTCCGTGAGCGCAACAAAACCCTTGAAGCGAAAACCCAGATGCTGCAGCGACTCAAGATGGTTCCGCAGCGCGTGTCCGACTCGTCCCGCGCCAACGATGATGATGTTTCGAGTCTCGATACCATCGAGGTAGCGTTTGTACACCATGCGCCGCCACACGGCACGCCGGATGCAGAGGAAAAACGCACTTAGAATGACCAGCATGAAGACAACGAGTCGCGAGACGGCCAGATTACGCGTGACATAGAGTGTTCCGCAGAGCACCAGGCCAGCAGTTAGCGTCGATTGAACCACCATGCGTTGTTCATGCAAGCCGCTCCGGTATTGCAGCGGCGTATACAGGCCGTAGGAACGCATGAAGAACACAACACCGACCGCGAATCCGCCGATGTATAGAGGGGCTACCGGTGGGGATTGACGGAGGATATACGGCAGAACCCCGAAAACGTGAATGGTCGCGGGAACGGTCGCCCGTAGACGTAGCGCCAGAAGCCAGGCCAGAAAGATTGTCAGAACATCGAGCGCGCTCCACACAAGGCTGGTTACTGAGGGCCGCCAGCGGGCAGCCGCCCGGCCGCCGAAGGCACGCCGATCAACTCCGGTGCGCCGGCGTCCTGAGACGATCACCTGCTGTAAGTAATCTGGTGTTGCCAATGCGAGCGCCTTTACGTTCTGGAACGGCGAAGACCACACAGTGCCGGTTGGTGGGCGGGAACGACTGTCGTCGCGACGTCGTACGATCCTTGCTAAGTGCTGACTAAGTCACCTTGCTGGCTCAAATACCACATGCACATTCCTCTTTCGGGGTATCCGGAAACCCTACGCAGACTACGAGGTGAACCACACACCTTTCCTGACCCGCCTATCGTCTGGTCTACGTGGCCACCCATCCGTTTGCACTCGATACGGAGGGTAAGACCAGTTGGTCGAGCGAGAGAAACTCCTGCAGGATAGGATCTTCGCTCTTCTCCATCTCCTCCATGGTGCCGAAGAAGTGGGCGTTGCCCTCGTGCAGAAAAACCACGCGATCGGCGAGCTTCTTCGCAAATCGCATATCGTGTGTCACCACGATGCTCGTCAGATGAAGTTGCTGCTTCAACCGGTCAATCAGGTTTCCTAAGAGTTGACCCATCAGGGGATCTACCATCGTTGTGGGCTCATCATAGAGCACCGCCTCCGGCTGACTGGCAAGCGCGCGGGCGATGGCCACCGACCGTTTCATCCCGGTCGAAAGATCGCTCGGCAGAAGAGCGTCCATGCCGGCAACACCCACCATCTCGAGCAGGCCCTTCACCACCTGGAAAATCTGATCCTCGCCGAGTTCGCCGCGCTCCCGCAGGGGAAAAGCCACATTCTCTCCAACGCTGATCGAATCAAAGAGAGCACCATTCTGGAACACCATCGTTACTTTCCGGCGAATTGCCTGGAGTTGCTGCTCGTCAAACCCTGTAATGTCCTCCCCGGCAACACTGATGGTGCCTGCATCCGGTTTGAGAAACCCGAGGAGCATCTGAAGCGAAACAGATTTACCGACTCCGGACCGTCCTAGAATGCACAGGGTCTCCCCAGGATTGACAAAAAAACTGACGTCCTTCAAGACGTGAAAGTCCCCAAAGGACTTCGAGATGTTCTGGAAAGAGATATACGGTGCGAGAACGCCGTTTTTGTCCCCTTCGGCAACTGCTTCCGCCGCTTCCTCATTCTGTTGCGCAGCTTCTTCGAGAAAATCTTCGACGACCGGCGCCACATCGGCCGAGATCCCCTCGGTCAGCGACCCTTCCGAGCCGGGATCCGGACCGTACGCCTCCGGTTCCTGAGAGGCTTCGGGAACCTGAACCGTCGGATCACGCGGAACCTTGTCCGCCGACACAGCGCGTGCTGTTCCTTCCGGTGCCTCCGCCAGGCTCTTCAACTCCGAGCCGTCCTCCGGCTTAAAGCGCTCGTCACTCATTCAACTTCTACTCTCCGTGTCACTTGTAAGATGCTTTCAGCGTCCGGCTGATCCGATTCACGTTGCCTTTCTCGCCCCCGCAGTGCCTCCTGCAACTCTGCTTGCGTATTCAGATTGGCAAACCACCACGATCTGCAGTTCCATTCCGCGTCAGTGGGTGTCCAGGAAAGCTCGTTGCCAGCCGCTGTGAAGACCACTCTATCGCCAAATCTGAGACTCGTCGCGAGAAACACGGAATCCGCCGCCGCTGGGAGCTTCTCTGCCAACGCTCCGGCCGCGTCACGGAGTGCCGGTTGCAATTTGTGGTCGCCTCGGGCTATTGCCGCACCGAGTGCTGTTGCGACATCTACATGAATCATGCTAACCAGCGGCTGGACGCGATCATCCGCGACCGTGACCGATACCCGGACGCAAGGGCTGGATCTCCAGAACTCGGTCAGCGCCCGTAGTAGACCACCGGGCAAGAGCGGCATATCAAGCGGAAGAAAGACCGCGAACTCGCCGCCATGTTGCCGGCAGTCCCGCAGGGCAGCCTCGATACCCCCCATCGGCCCGCACCCCGGGTACACATCCGCGATGCAGGCAACGCCGGGCGGAACCTGGTCCCGATTGCCCACAACGGTCACGTTCTCGCAGACTATTGCCATCGCGGCTGTGGCAATCTCGAGCATTGTTGTGCCCGCAAAGAGCACGTTGCCCTTGTCCGTCCCCATGCGGGTGCTTCGGCCACCAGCAAGAACGTACCCGCGCGTCCTGGACCTATCGCGCATCCTCTCCAACCCGAGTGAAAAATCCAATCAGAGACGCGATACCGCGGTGGAAATTTGCCAGGTGGAACTTTTCGTTTGGTGCGTGCAGGTTGTCGTCTGGCAAGCCAAATCCCATCATCACTGTAGGAATCTTCAACTCCCGAACGAAGTCCCCAACGATCGGAATGGACCCGCCCCCGCGAACGAAGACCGTTTCCTTGCCCCACACCACCCGCATAGCCTCCGTCGCCGCATGCACAAAGCGATTTTCTGTACTGACCACGATGGGATCGCCGGAGTGGATTAGGCTGACCTTAACCGCAACGCCCTTAGGCGTAATCTCCTGCACATAACGCTGCAGTTGCGCGAAGGTCTCCGTGGGCGTCATGTCTGGAACCAGGCGCAGACTCACCTTCGCCATCGCGCGTGCCGGAATCACTGTCTTTGCACCCGCTCCTACAAAGCCTCCAGGCATCCCGTGCACATCGAGCGTTGGCCTCGCCCACGTCCGCTCCAGAACGGAAAACCCCGGCTCTCCGACCAGCGCTGGCGAGCCCACCTCGGCCTCCCGATACGCCTCTTCCTCGAACGGAAGCGCCCGCCACGCCGCCAGTTCCGCATCCGTCGGAGTTTGCACCCGGTCATAAACTCCAGGAATCAGAAGGCGCCCCTCCTCATCCTTGAGACGTGCGATGATCTGCGACAACGCCACAAACGGGTTCGGAGCGGAGCCGCCGTACATGCCCGAGTGCAGGTCCGTTCGCGCCCCGGTGACTTCGATCTCGGTGTAAATCATGCCGCGCAACCCAACGCATAGCGTCGGTAGATCCGGCGCGAACATCTCCGTATCACTCACCAGCGCCACGTCCGCCTTCAACTCCTCTCCGTGTGCTCGCACAAAGGCCGCAATGCCTTCGCCCCCAACCTCCTCCTCGCCTTCCAAAATCACTTGCACGTTCACCGGCAGCCTGCCGTCCCACGCGGCAAAGAGGCTCTCCAGCGCCTTTATATGCATCCACATCTGACCCTTGTCATCCACCGCCCCACGCGCATACAGATTGCCGTTCCGCTCAGCAGGCTCGAAGGGCGGTGAGAGCCACTCTTCCAGCGGCTCCGCCGGTTGCACATCGTAGTGTCCGTAGCACAGCACCGTTGGCACCGCCGGGCCCGCTTCCAGCCACTCCGCTAGTACCAGCGGGTGCCCGATCCGCGGCAGCACCACGCGCGAGACGCCGTCGCTCGCGGTCACGATCTCCTCCTCGGTCGTCGTCTCCACCAGTCGGGCCCGCTTCATGCCAATCCGCTCCAGCTCCGCCCGGCAGAACTGTGCCGCCCGGCGAACATCTCCCACCCGCGCCGGGTCTGTCGAAATCGACGGAATACGCAGCAACTCCTTGAGCTCCTCAACAAAGCGAGACGCATTCTCCTGCGCAAACCGAACCGCCAATGAAGTCTCCATACCTTCCTCCCCTGACGTGCAAACAACAGCTATCTACCGGTGCGGCTGCCCATCCTTGGTCCACGCCGGCTTGAAGTCGCTGTCTGCCAGCCATCGCACCGGCTCGATCAACGACTGAATCGCCGTTGTCATGAACTCCACATTCAGATGTGCGAGATCGTCATCTGGCTGGTGGTAGGTTGATGGCGTCCCGTACCCCGCTGCTGTGTGCGCCACCACGCCCTCAAGCGCCAACTGATAGTTGTCCGATCGCTCAAAGAAGTGCTGCTCCGGATACGGATCCGGCCCCAGCTTTGCCCCATGCGCCTTCAGCATGGGGCCAAGATCAGACCGCTCCCAGCCTGTCAGCAGCAGCGTATCCTTCGGCATCTTCGGATCCTGCGTCCCGATCATCTCGAACTCCAGATTCGCAATCAGATCCTTGATCGGCACCGGACTGTGCCGGCCGAAATACTCGCTTCCCAGCTCGCCCGCCTCCTCGCTGCCATAGCAGACAAACAAAACACTTCGCCGCAGCTGCGGTCCGCTCGCCAGGGCATGCGCCAGCTCAAGCACCGCTGTTGTCCCGGCTGCGTCATCATTCGCTCCGTTGTAAATCGCATCGCCCTTCACCGGCTTCCCAATCCCAAGATGATCCAGGTGAGCCGTCAACAGGATTGTCCCACTCGCGGGATCGCTTCCCTTCAGGTATCCGATCGCGTTGTAGGTCGCACGCGTCGGATGCGGCACCTGGTGCACGATGAGCGACACGGCGCTTCCATTTGCCAGCTGGCCAAGTTGCGTCATGCTTTGTTCGCTGAGGGTCACCAGTGTCATCGCCGGTTTCGTCGGCGAATCGGCAAGCCGCATAGGCACGCGAGTGCCTCCGCCCCATTGCGACGCTAGCTTGCGCGACGCATCTCCCTCCGGTACCAGAAGCAATGCCACTCCGGCCTTTCTCGCGGAGCGGATCGTCGCGGAGAGGTCCTTTGCCTCCGCGATGTCCATCGCAGCCACGGCTGCATTCTGCGGCAACTGCGACGGAAGCGGCTCGTTCCGATGGCTCACCACCAGGGAACCATTAACGTTGGTGCCTGGCGCCGACAGCAGCTGCACTCCGTTGCCTTCCTTGAAGGACAATGCCCCAACGCGAAGCTCAGCATGACCATCAAGCTCTGGCGCCCCTATGGCCGCCGTTTGCAGGTACGTCGTCATTCCCGGCGCCGGCCGCAGCCCGTACGCCTCAAACTCCGATCCCACATACGTCGCCGCAATCTGCTCATCCCGCGTCGCACTTCCGCGACCCGCCATCACATCGCTCGCCAGAAACTCCTCGTGCGCCCGGATCCACTCCGGCTTCACCGTCCACGGCGCGCCCTGCGCCATCGCCACGCCTGTGAGGATCCCCAGCAGCCCCGCCGCCAACCCCCGCCGCATTCTTCGGCCCTGCCCCGCACGCCTTCGACAAACCCCGAACCTCTTAGCCCGATTCACCCTTATGCATCCTTCCAAACTTCTTATCCGGCCCAGCCTGCGCTCTCACTCCGCGCGAGAATCCAGTATATGGACGTCCCTCCGATCTCCCCGGCGCCGCAGGTCTCACCGGCCCGGCAGACCCCTTTGACCCCGGCCCTACCCGCCCGCGGACAGATCTGGAACTCCGCCGATTACGCCGCCAACGGTCGCTTCGTCGCCAACCTCGCCGACGCCGTCCTTGATCTCCTGGCGCCACAGCCCGGTGAGCGCCTCCTCGACCTCGGTTGCGGCGACGGCGCCCTCACTGAGCAGCTCGCCGCCACCGGCGCCGCCGTCACCGGTCTGGATGCCTCGGACGCCATGGTCGCTGCAGCCCGCGCGCGTGGCCTCGACATCGTGCACGGCAGCGCCATTGACATGGCCTTCGACGGCTTGTTCGACGCCGTTTTCTCAAACGCCGCCCTGCACTGGATCCCTGAATCTGACCAGCCAATCGTCCTCCGCGCTGTCTATCGCGCGCTCAAGCCCGGCGGCCGCTTCGTCGCAGAGATGGGCGGCCAGGGAAACATCGCCGCCATCAGGACTGCCCTCTCCGCTGTTCTCACCCAATACGGCGTCGACGCCGAAGCATCTGCCGCCTCGTTCTTCCCTTCTGCTGCACGCTATCAGGACCTGTTGGAGGCCGCCGGCTTCCAGGTTCGAACGATCGGACTTTACCCCCGGCCCACTCCGCTGCCCGGTGGTGAAGCTGGCATGGAGCGGTGGCTCACTACCTTTCGTGGCGGTGTTCTCGATCATCTGTCCGCAACGGCACGTCCGGCTGCACTGCAGACGATCATCCGGCTGCTCCGTCCGATCCTCTGCGACCAGGCCGGGCAATGGACCGCAGATTACGTTCGCCTGCGCTTCCACGCGGTTCGCCCGACATAGTCCCCTTCCGCCCTTCCATTCCGCTTTCAACCCTGTCGGGTCAGGCCTAATTTGCCCCGGGCATTTACACTAGGGATTGGGCGTACCTCGTCCACTGAAGGACACCAGCCGTCTTGTTCAACTCCGCTATCGCCAAGGTCTTCGGTACCAGCAATGAACGCGCCGTGAAGCGTCTGCTTCCGGTTGTCGAGCAGATCAACGCTCTTGAACCCTCCATCCAGGCGCTCTCGGACGAGCAACTCCGGGCCAAAACCATCGAGTTTCGTCAGCGCATCGCCGATGCCGTCGCTAAGGTCCAGTCGCCCGGTGATCCGGCAAGCCTCTCCTTTGAGGCCCGAAATGACTACAAAGACGCCATCTACGCCGCCGAGAAGGTCATCCTTGACGATCTTCTACCCGAAGCCTTCGCCGTCGTTCGCGAGGCTGGCAAACGTGTTGTCGGCATGCGCCACTTCGACGTGCAGCTGATCGGCGGGGCCGCCCTCCACTCCGGCAGGATCGCCGAGATGAAGACCGGCGAAGGCAAGACTCTCGTTGCCACGCTCCCCTGCTATCTCAACGCTCTCGCCGGCCGCGGCGTGCACGTCGTTACCGTCAACGACTACCTCGCCAAGCGCGACGCCGAGTGGATGGGCAAGATCTACGGCTTTCTCGGCCTCACCGTCGGTGTCATCGTCCATGACCTCGACGACTCCGAGCGCCGTGCCGCCTACGCTGCTGACATCACCTATGGCACGAACAACGAATTCGGCTTCGACTACCTGCGCGACAATATGAAGTTCGAAATCGCCGACCAGGTCCAGCGCGCCCACTACTACTGCATCGTCGACGAAGTCGATTCCATCCTTATCGACGAAGCCCGC
>CAXTCB010000085.1:0-11038 GCA_964242875.1 uncultured Acidobacteriaceae bacterium | reverse complement strand
GCGCCATGCTGAACAACCAGCCCATGGGCTTCTACATGCCGGCCGTTCTGGTCAAAGATGCACAAAGGCACAAGCTCCGTATTCGCGCTGTGGATGTGCAGTGCTCCGAAATACAGTGCACGATCGAGCAGCAGCCAGACGGCTCACTCGCCGTGCGCCTTGGCATGCGCTACATCAAGGGTCTTCGCAGCCAGGCCGCCGACGCCATCACGCTAGAGCGCCAGAAGAACGGCCCCTTCTGCTCCGCAGAAGATCTTGCTCTGCGGGTTCCGCTGCTCAACCGAAAGGAACTCCGCGAGCTCGCCAGTGTCGGCGCTCTGAACTGGGTCGATGGTGTCGCGCACCGTCGCGATGCGCTCTGGCAGGTAGAGCAGATCGGCCGACCTGCCGGTCCGCTGCTGCAGGCCGCCGCGCACACCCCTGCCGCTACGCCTCTCTTCAAAATGTCCACCGAAGATCGGCTCGTGGCCGACTATGCGGGCACTGGCCTGACCGTCGATCATCATCCTCTCTTCTACCGTCGTGCCGAGCTTCGGCAGCAAGGTATTCTGGCTGCCAGGGATCTCGCATTTGTAACCAACGGAGTGCAGATCGTCACGGCTGGTTGCGTCATCGCGCGACAACGGCCCGGTACCGCCATGGGGTTCATCTTTCTGTCCATGGAAGACGAAACCGGTATCGCAAATGTCATCGTTCATCCGGAGCTGTACGACTCCGATCGTGTCACCGTCACGCGATCCAAGTTTCTGCGCGTCACCGGCAAGCTCCAGAATCAGGATGGGGTTATTCACGTGCGCGCCAGTGCCATCGAGCCGCTACAAATGCAACCTATGGATCTGCATTCCCACGACTTCCACTAGGCCCGATCACAGGATCCACATAGGTCGCACAGGCGCACACCTTTGTGGGAGTGTTCCTCTCAGTCCGACGCAGCTATGGTGCAGACATGGCAAACGCCTTCATCATTCCACCGGCGACCTTCGTCGAACACGCCACAAAACTTCGCGCCCGCAAGCTGGAACAGGTTGCCGCCCAGGTAGAACAGGATCTGCGCATCCGCATGGTTCCTGCCGGCACGGTGGCCCCGGCACCACGCAAGGATCTCTCCTCCGTCCTCAGGCAGTTTCGCGGCAGGTTGCGCTAGCGTCTTCTTTCTTCGCTGGGCTCTGTCTCACCTGCTCCAGCGTATTATGGCGCAGTGATGACTAAACGTTCCTTCGTTCTCGCTCTCCTGCTCGCCTCACCGGGCCTTGCACTCACACAAACTTCGTCAGCCACGCCCAACATCAGCGACCAGCAGCCAGTTGGTATGCTCTCTCCCGCTCTCACCGAAAAACTTCTGCCGCCCTCCGTTCTCTACAAGGGCCAGCAGGCACCCGTTCAAAGCCGCAACTCCGGCGCGATCCGCTATGCCGACGGAGCTCTCGTCATCGTGTCTCTCGTCGACAGCTCCGGCTACTCCACCGGAGTTCGCGAAAAGTATCAGTTCTTTCTCTATACCGAACGAACGCTTCACTTCGGAGACAAGACATTGGTCCCCGGCTTTTACGGTGCCGGCTTTCTGGCAAACAATACCCTCGTCATTACGGATGTCTCGGGCAAAGACCTGATCACAACACCAACCGTCAACGACGCCGGCTTCAAGCGGCCACGGCCCTTACAAATTATCGCCGCAGCCGATGGCGGTGAGTTCCGCTTGTATCTCGGACGCTCCTTTGTAACGCTTCCTTCCGTGAAATGACGTGCATGGCGTCGGTCCCTGCCGACGCTATGTCGCTTCAGCGTTGGTCAGTGACGCACCCTTCGCCTCGCGTCCTAATGCTGTAAGAACAGCCACGACAATGGCAACCAGGATCACCGTCCGCGAGAGCACCGGGCTCAGCCGGCCGCCAAACAGCCCTGCCGCCAACGTAGCCTGTACGACCCCGTTCTTTGACGACAGCAGGTTCCCCAACTGATACGCGAACCCCGGAAATGTGGCTCGCACCGGCCCAGGCGAGAGCTCGTTCAAATGCGCCGGTATCACGCCCCACGCTCCCTGCACCATGAACTGCATCAGAAAGCCACCGACTGCCAGCAGAACGACGGAGCTTGATCCCGACCACAACGGGATCATCGGAATCGCCAACAGCGACGCCACGATGATGGTGCGCCGGCGGCCCCATCGTTCCGACAGCGTTCCACACACAATGCCGCCCGCAAGCGCCCCGAAGTTGCCGATCGCGGTGAGCAGACCAACCATCCCCGGCTTCATGCCATGATCATGCTCGAGCAGGCTCGGGTAAAGATCCTGGGTGCCATGGCTGAAGGACGTAAATGCCGTCATCAGCAGAGCCAGAAACAGGAGCGACGGAAGGTACTTCCAAAGCGGCGACCGGCGGGGCACCAACGCCGCAGGAGCGCCTGCGGACTCGATTGCTGCTCGTCGCTTCGCTTCGCGCGATGCCAGCCACGCCGGCGACTCGTCCACCTTGAAGCGCAGATAAAACGCCAGCAACGCCGGCAAAGCTCCCAGCATGAACAGCACACGCCATGGCGTCCACACACCCGTGCCATGCAGATGCGGAAACAGCAGGCCGTAGAGCGCCGCCGCCATCAGGTTGCCAACCACGTAGCCCTCCTGCAGCAGTCCAGAAAAGAAACCCCGCCGCTCCGCCGGTAGAACTTCGAGCGCCAGCGCCGCACCGACGCCCCACTCGCCCCCCATCGCAATCCCAAACAGAGCCCGGCACAGCAGAAACAGGGGCAGACTCGGTGCAAACGCACTCAGCAGTTCAAACACCGAGAACGAGACAACATTGATCATCAGCGTCGGCCGGCGGCCATACCGTTCCGCCATCAGCCCAAACAGCAGCGCTCCCACCGGCCGCATCGCGAGCGTCCAGAAGATTGCCTCCGCCACCATCGGCAACGTTGCGTGAAACTCAGCCGCAACCGATCGCAGGCAAAGCGTTAGCAGAAAGAAGTCGAACGCATCGAGCGACCATCCCAGGAAGCAGGCAGCGAAGGTACTTCGTTGCACCGCCGTCAGAGGCACTCGGGGCGCCCTAAGACCTCTCTCTGCCACCTACACTCTCCCTTGCCTCAGCGTCCGCCTTGATCCTAAATGGGATGGCCCGCGCCAAAGCGCGGACCATGTCGCATCCACCCTGAACGGCTAAGCCTTTGCCCCGGCTGCCTGCAACCCGTCCATGCTTCCGGCAGACAGGCCATCCTGTGATTCGTTGTAGTTCTTTAGCAGCTCATGGTGCAGACAATACAGCGCCAGCTCCAGACGATCCGAAACCCCCAGCTTGTCATAAACCTTACGCAGGTAGTTCTTGATCACCTGCTCGGTCGTCCCAATCTGGTACGCGATCTCTTTGTTCCGCATACCGCGCGTGATGCAGCTGATGATGGCGAGCTCTTTTTTCGAGAGCTTCGGCTGCACCTTTGGATTCGTCAACGCGGTCGCCTGCGCTCGATAGGCTTCGATCACCCAGCTGATCGACTGGTTATCAATCCACGTCTCTCCATCAGCAATCTTGCGAACGCATTTAATCAGCAGGTCTGGGGAGATCGATCGCGGCACCACCCCGCGAACGCCGCGACGATACAGCTCTACGGTATTCGCCTCGTCGTTCTCCGTAATCTGAACAATCAGCTTGGCATTCGGTGCCTGCCTCACCAGCTCAGGAACTGCATCCGCCATTCCGGCGATCAGCTGCCCTTCGAGAAGGACCACGTCCGTCGGGTACCGGGCTAAGGCCGCATAGAGGTTCTCAAGTGTCTCCACCTGCGCCACCACACGAACATCATCTTCAACCGCGAAGATCTTCTTCATGCCAACGCGATAAATCGCCTGGGAATCGGCCAGAATGATACGGATTCCACCACCCGCTCCTCCGTCCTGCTCTCGTTCGCCGCTCTGCGTAAAACCATTGATAGGTGTGGGATTCATCCGTCTAAGCCTTCAGGTAATACTCGTCGATAACTGCAGCAGCCTGTTGCCGATTGCCTTGCTTTTCATGCCGCACAACCCGTCCGCGGCAATGGATCTCAACGTCATTCGCTGATCCCATAATCTCTGAGGGCATCTCGATGGTGAACTCAATCACCTCGTCCGTCTCTGGCAGACGATCCCCGATAAACAACAGCCCATTCGCAGAGATGTCCTCCGTCACCGCTTCAAACTCATCCCCGTCCGTGCGCAGATGAATCGCGAGCTTTACCGGAAATCGCACCGCCGAGCGCAGAGGGTTTTCCCCAGACGCCTTCTTCCACTGAATCAACTCTTTCCTGCGAGGACCCACTTGTGTCACGTCCATTGAATGCCCTTCCAGAGGCTTTGCAGAGTGTATCTTACTTTCGAAAAGCAACACTTCTTTTTTCCTGGCATCTAAGCACCGTCGGGTAAAATCATTCCGGCCGATCCACCCACCCAGGCCTTATCTCGGTTATGATCTACGCCCATCATCAAACCTCGCCCCAGCCGAACCATGCTGATGACCGGCTGCATCTCGCCCCCGTCCGGCCAGACAAACATGATTCTCACCTCGGCCTGCGTCGGTCCATGCGGCGTGGCGATCACGGGCGCAAAGTGCACCCGCTCCTGCAACAGATATCCTGACCGCTCCCCTTCCGGAATCGCCTCCAGTTGCTCGCGAGTCGGCGCAAACTGGATTCCCTTCCCGGCAAAGGAGAAGAGCGGCTTCAGAAGAACCTCGCTCAGCTCCACCGGAAGCTCGGCCTCACCTCTCATCCACTCATCCAGAAACACCGCCTTCGGTACCGCCCGGTGCTGCAGATACGGCAGCGAAAACTTGCTCGCACGGAAGTACCAGTTCGGGTGACCGGCCCATTCCACATCCAGATCGGAATGAAGATCAAACCCCGGCCGGACCCCCACCCGCTCCATCTCATCCGCAATCGCGCGATTGAAGATCCGCCGGATCGGTGTCCATCGCCCGTCCCGCTCGTACTCCAGCGTCCGCCCTGTCTGCCGGACCTTCGCGATATCCGCCGTCCGCACCCCAAGACGATCCTCATAGACCTGAAAATCTGCTCGCGTCTTTTGCAGCTCCGGCGTCACCTCCAGCAAGACCACCTCTGCCGGGTCATGTCCCGCCACGATCACCTCGTCGAGCAGTCTCCAGTAGCTCGCCCGATCATGACCGCCCAGGTGCCACTCGAGCGCCATGTCCAACCCATACGCCTCAATGTAGGCGCTGCCCGTAACGTCCTGGAATCCGAACACCGATGGAAACGCCTGCAGCTCTACCAGACGGATGTCGAGCTCGCCGCTCTCCTCCGCGACAAATCCAAAATCAACCGTCATGAAGTGTGGCGGTTTTACCCCGCCGGGCTCCGGAAGCCGATACCGCTCAGGAATCGCCGCTGTACTCGCCTGCAGGTAGTCCGGATGCATCAGCAGCTGCTTCGTCAGCTCCTCGCCCGTCTCCACCATACGTTCCACCAGATGCGGTGGCAGGAACACGGGCGTCTCGGCTACGCGGAATCCCACCGGCGTCCGAACCGCGGCATCGATCCGCCGCAGGAGACGAGCGTACCCCTCATCCGTGTAGCGTTCATTGAAATCCCGTCGCAGCCCCTCGATCACGCCCTCAGCCCGCCTCTCCTTTACCTTCCAGCTCAGGCTTCAATCAAAAACGTTCCGTCTCGCATAATCAGCTCCTCCCCACCCGCATCGCCCAGCCAGATGTTGAAGCCCAAGCCAACCACGTCGATATGCGTTGCTGATTTCCACGGAGCGCCCGTATGAGCGCCGTATGGATCGCCGAACGCAATATGAACCCCAGGAAACTTTTCGTCCTGAAGAATATTTCCGATCACCTTCTTCACGCCAATATTCGTTCCAATGGCAAACTCGCCCACCCGATCGGAGTTCGCATCGGTATGGGTGTACGCCCAGAACTCGCGCTCCAGCACCTTGTTGTCCGACGCCACCTGCGTAATGCGGTTGCGTTCAATGTGGATCGTCAAGGGTGTGTCCCGCAAAATCCCAAACCGCTCACACAGAAAATCGCCCACCACTCCGTCCACGACAAACACACCATTCACCTCACCCGGCGCCGTAAAGCACTCGCCCCCGGGCAGGTTTCCCCACTTCTCCCGGCTTATGATTCCTGAGGTCTTGAACCACCGGTAGTCCGGAGACAGCTCGACGTGTAAGTCCGTCCCCGCTCGCGTCGTCGCACGCACATACGTCGCCTTCCGCACACGATCCAGAACCGCCTGGCTCAGCCGATCGACTGCCGCAAAGTCCGCACACATGCCTTGCATCATGATCTCCGGCGTGATGTTCACCATATGGGCGTGCCGCATCTTGCGCCGGTTCACCACGTCCGTCATCTGCATGCGGCTGCGTAACTCATTCGGCTGGACCGTCACCGCGAAGATGCTTACATCCGAGCTATCCATATCTTCAAGCACAATCTGCGGCATCTCCAGGCACGGACGCGATGCAACCTCCTCCAGAATGAAGCCGTTCCATCGGCAGCCCGCGCGATCCAGCGCCTTGGCCAGCGATGCCGCAATCTGCCGGCAGCTGCTGTCTGCGATTACCGTCACCTTCTCCTCGGGCTGGACCCGCAGGCACGTCTCCACCGCATTACGCGCCCCGGCATCAAAGGCCTCGGGATACTGCAGGCTCCTCAAGTCTGTTCTCTCTCCTGCCCTCACGTCGCTCATGGTCTCCATCAATGTCCTACCCCGCCGGCTCTCGCTTCCGTCATCCTGTGCTCCCTCGCTATTGTGCCCTGCATCGTCTGATGCACGACCGCCTGCCTCTTTCTCCCGAGACGGTATCGCACACACATCCTGTTGACCATTTCTCTTGTCTATAGCCCCATCCGCGTCTCCGCCGCCATAAAATCCACCACATCCCGCAGACTTCCCGTATCCCGGAATACCTTCAGCTGCCGGTCTGCGCCCGATCCCTGGTCCAGCATCTGCCGCACATACCCAATCTCTTTCTCGCTGCCCAGCCGCCGCATCTCATCCCCGACAAAGTCCAGATACTCGCCGATCAGGTCGCGTAACGGCACCTCCTCCTGCTTGCCAAAGTCGATCAGCTTGCCTTCCAGGCCATAGCGAACCGCGCGAAATTTGTTCTCCATCAGCAGCGCCCGTGAGTACTGCCGATAGTCCACATTGAGCGAGTGCAGCCGCCACAGCGTCGCCGCCGTTGCCTGGATCAGCGCCGCTATCGCAATCGACTCCTCCGCCCGCATCGGAATATCGCAGATCCGGACCTCGATCGTGTTGAAGAACGGGTGCGGCCGGATGTCCCACCAGATCTTCTTCGCATTATCGATGCAGCCCGTCTTGATCAGCAGCGCCACATAGCTCTCAAACTCCGAGTAGCTCGAAAAGGCGTCCGGCAGATTCGTCCTCGGAAAATGCTCGAACACCTTGGCCCGGTAACTCTTGTAGCCGGTCTCCATTCCCTGCCAGAACGGCGAGTTCGTCGAGAGCGCCAGAATATGCGGCAGGAAGTAACGCAGCGAGTTCATCACGCGAATCGCCGCTTCCTTGTCCTCGATGCCGACATGCACATGCAGTCCAAAGATCAGATTTGACCGCGCGACCAGCTGCAGATCCTCCACCACCTGCGCGTAGCGCGGGTCCGGATAGATCTCCTGCGATCTCCAGTCCGCAAACGGATGCGTCGCTCCAGCCACCAGCATCAGCCCGTGCTCCTCGGCCAGTCGCACCATGTTGCGGCGCAGGTCGTACAGATCCTCCGCCGCCTCCTGGATGTTCTTGCACACTCGAGTCCCTACCTCGATCACCGACTGGTGCATCTCGGCCTTCACCCGCTCTTCCAGCCGACGCTTCCCCTGTTCCAGCATCTCGGTCGCAATGTGCGACCGAAGATCCCGCGTCTCCGGGTCTACCGTCTGGTACTCCTCTTCAATTCCAAGTGTGAAGCTGGGTTGCATCGCGCTCCTCGCACGGCTGACCTACACCGTTCCTTCTGCACTGCCGACTCTACAGTTTCGGCGCTGATCCCTTGTCCTTTGTCACGCTGCCAACCCGTTTGCTTGGACGCTTCGCCGCAGCTTGGCCCGGTGCAAGCTTCTTCGCAGCCGGCGACTTCGTCCCTGCCGTGGCTGGCGAAGCGACCGCCTGAATCTGCTTTGTGATGCCCGGCTCTCCGTTCAACAGGCTCAGGCAGCGAAGCTCACCCCGCGTCGCCGGTCCAGCCTGCGCCTTCTCAATCGCCAGTCGCGCCATCGCAGTTACGATCCAATTGAAGTTCTCCTGCCCTACCGAGTAAAAGTCCGCGTCGGGCGCCGGATTCATGAAATCGATCGCGTACGGCACGCCATTCTCGACCGCAAACTCCACCGTATTCAGGTCGTATCCAAGCGCTCTGCAAAGCGTCAGCGCATCCTTCTCCACGCGCGCCAGCAGCTTCGCGTCATACTCCGGCGGATCCTGGATATACCGCTGATCGTGCGGTCGCCGCGGATCATACGGCATGATCCGTACCTCCTTCTGCCCCACCACGTAGCAGCGGAAGTACTCGTCAAAGTCGACCGCCGCCTGCAGCGTCATGCAAAGATCCCGCGTCAGGTCATACGACCGGAAGAACTCCTCGCGGTCATGCACGTGAAACACATCCCGCCATCCGCCTCCATCATGCGGCTTCAAGAACGCAGGAAAGCCGACATACTCGAACACCGCCTCCCAGTTCAGCGGATACTCCATATTCCGTAACGACTCTGTATTGATCTGCGGCGGATAGTTCTTATGCGGCAACAGCACCGTCTTCGGAACCGCCACGCCCAGCTTCTTTGCCAGCGCATAGTTGAAAAACTTGTCATCCGCTGACCACCAGAACGGATTGTTGATCACCTCTGTTCCCGTCAGTACCGCGTTCTTCAGATACGCCCGGTAGAACGGCATGTCATGCGAGATCCGGTCCACAATCACCGCATACCCACAAGGCTCGGCCATGGTCACCGCACCCAGCTTGACCGGTTCAGCCCTGATGTCCTCGACACCCATGGAGTTGATCCGGTCCACCAGCGCCCCCGGAAACGTGTTCTCCACTCCAAACAGCACGCCAATCTTCTTCATGCACCCTCGCTCCTCTTTCTCATAAGTAATGCTCCACCATTCGCAGCCAGACTGGCCAGTCATGCAGCGCCCCGTCTCCCCAGATGTCCAGCCGCACCGGAACGCCCTTCGCCCGCATCACGCCGGCCATCCCCTCGTTCGCGCCCCGGCAGATATCGTGTTCTCCCGCGGCCAGCACATAGGTGGCCCCACGGTAGCGATCCAGGTACCACCCATCGTCGAGGTGTTCCATATAGGTCACGGGAGAGTGGAAGTACACATCGTCATCGTAGTACCCGCTCAGAAATCGCTGCGGGTTGAAGATGCCGCTCATCGCCAGAAATCCGAAGAAGTCCTCCGGTCGCCGCAGCGCCAGATTCACCGCGTGAAAGCCACCCATGCTGCAGCCCGCCGTGATCGCCCGTGCGCCGCCGCTCCATCGCTGCATCAGCGGCAGCACCTCTTCCAGCACATACCGCTCGTACTGCATGTGCCGCGCAATGCGCCATCGCGGTGGCACATCGCCGTTATACCAACTCTCCCCATCAACAGAATCCACGCAGAAGAGCTGCACCCGCCCCTGCTCAATCTGTCGTCGCACGGCCCACACCATCCCACGCTCCTCAAACTCATAGAAACGCCCGCAGGACGTAGGAAACACCAGCACCGGGGTCCCGCGCGGCTCACCCTCCGCGGCAAACGTCAGCATCTCCATGTCGCGCCCCAGCGCGCCTGAAAACCACCGGTGGTACTCCCGTCGCAAGCCCCGTCTCCTCTGCTAGTCTGGTGCCATCCTAGCGCATCGGAGCGCGGCCCCTGGAATCGCGATCTACCCTCGACCCGCTCGAACCAGAGCCCCTTGCTTCGCCTCAGCCGGCTCCCCGCCTCCTCCCCGCTCCTGTCGCAAATCCAGAGCTCGCCGCCAACCCCCGATATCTGCTCCGCACGCTTCGCCACGCGCATGCTCTTCCCGCTGACCGCACCATCACCATCTATCTGCCCATCGCGTACCTGAGCGAACCCGATCGCCGCTTCCCCGTCTTCTACCTCCATGACGGTCAGAATCTCTTTGACGGCACCACCTCCTATCTTCCTGGCCGCACCTGGCGCGCCCACACCGCCGCCGATCGCCTCACCGAGCAGGAATGCATCGAGCCCGTCATCCTCGTCGGCATCGCCAACGCCGGCAACGACCGCATGCCCGAGTACACGCCCGTCGCCGACCCGCAACTCGGCGGCGGCCGCGGCCCGCTCTATGGTCAGCTGCTCATGGACGACCTCAAGCCCCTTATCGATCGCGAGTTTCGAACCCTGTCCGGCGCCCCCCACACCGCGCTCGGCGGCTCCTCGCTCGGCGGCCTCATCTCGCTCTTCCTGGCGCTCGAACATCGCGACGTCTTCGGCCGCATCGCCGTCATCTCCCCATCCATCTGGTGGAACGGCCGCAGCATCCTTCGCCTCGCCCGCCGCGCGTCGGTCGATCCCGAGCTCTTCATCTGGCTCGATATCGGCACCGCCGAGGGTGCCCACCACGTCCGCGATACCGATCTGCTCTTCAGCATCCTCGCCGAACGCGGCTGGGAGTCAGGCCACAACCTTGTCTATCAACGCGTCCTCGGCGGCCTGCACAATGAAGACGCCTGGGCCGATCGCTTCGGCGAGATTCTTTCCTTCCTCTTTCCTGCGCCGCGTCCCTCCTTCTTCGATCCAACCGTGACCCCTTCGTAGCAGAGAGTGACCGGAGTAATCGTCACCGTTAGCTTCTCGCCATGGGCTCCCACGTTGCATCTTCATCCGCTTTCCGCGATACTTAGGTGTTGTGTGCACGCCTTGGAGACCCTCCCTGTGCGTGCCTCTTCGGGCGACCTCGCCCACACCTCGGTTTTGAAAGGCAATCACCTGTGTTGATGATTCGTTTGGCGCGCGTCGGCGCCCGCAAGCAGCCCCACTATCGCGTCGTCGTCATTGAGAA
>CAXTCB010000084.1:0-11085 GCA_964242875.1 uncultured Acidobacteriaceae bacterium | reverse complement strand
CTTATGTTTGTTGCAGCTGAGTTGTCCAGCGAAATCTCAAAAGCACTCTACAACTTTAGGAGCATACCGAACATGAAAAACATCATTCGCACCTTCGTCATCGCCCTCACCCTCACCGGCTCTGCCGCCTACACCCAGATCAATCTCCATGGTTCCGCTGTAGTTACAGCACGCGTGAATGCCCGCCCCACTCCCATGTGCCCCCCCAACGACCCAAACGCTTGCGGCATCTACAAGTAGTACTTTTGAGGGGAACGGTTATTTTTTTCTTGCGACCCTCCGTAACCTCATCTAGTCTCATGGTCTAAGCCAAAGGCGGCGACCATGAACGCGAATCCAACCCAGCTTCTCTGCCTTTTCGAAACGGTCTGTTGTGCTTCGGCACTTACAGGTATTTACCGGTCCAAGCAACTGCGACAGTTCGCGGCGTTTGGTGCTCTCCTCACGATCCGTTTGCTAGGCGATATTCTGTGCCTGGGATTTTCGGAGGGAAAAAGCCTCGCGATTGAACCGCACTTGGCATACAAGCTGTATTTCTACACATTTTGGTCATGCTTCTTTATTGAAGCTGTGCTCTCAGTCTTCGTCGTCTTGGGCGTCTTCCGCCTTGCGATGGCTCCTCTACCAGGCTTACAGAAGCTTGGGATGCTTGTATTTCGATGGGCTGCTGCTATCTCGGTAGCTCTTGCGCTAATTCTTTCCGCAGGCCCTCACGATTCGGGCGTACAGCTTGTCCTGGCTTTCGTAATACAACTGCAGCAGATCTCAAGCGTTCTCACTCTCTGCCTCCTGCTTTTTGTGTGCTTTGCCATTCGACCAATGGGGCTCACCTTCAAGAGCCGGATCTTTGGAGTCAGCTTTGGGCTTGGACTGATGTCCGCGTGCAACCTGTCACAGACTGCATGGATCTCGCACAGTCCTCAACTCAACTCCATTATGAACATAGTTTCGGGCGTATCCGGTTGTCTGACCCTCTGCGCGTGGTCGGCCTACTTCATCCTGCCGGAGCCGAAACGCCGGATCATCGTACTGCCGACCACCTCGCCTTTCCTCCGCTGGAATCAGATCTCGGAGGTTCTCGGGGATGAGCCAGGCTTCGTTGCGGTCGCCGGCATTCCCCCGGAGGTCTTTGCACCGGCCGAGTTAGAGATTATGGCGCGTGCCTCGGCGAAGATGGGATCTCCGTCGGGAGAGTTCGAGCCGCTGGGCAACGCGGTGACACTAAAGAGCCTCATCGCATAAGGTAGTTTAAGTCGACAACGCCTGCTTCTTAGAAGCAGGCGTTGTCATGTTCCGCATCGTTGGGAGTTCATACCTGAGTTCCAGGCATTGAGCGACCGTGTGGTCCGTGTCGCTGTCCAGGGTGAGCGGTTTTCCCTAAGGTGATGTAAGTAAGAAAGGCCACCCCAACAGGGTGGCCTTTCTTACTTGTAATGAGGACTGACTATTCTCGCTCGGAGCGCTTCCAGTTGATCAGATCTCCCAGAGTTGTGCTGCTGCTGTTGCTGGAAGAAGAGGTGTTGCTTCCGCCCGACTTACCAGCGCTGCGATCACGTTCCTTATAGCTTTCCACTTCCGTCCGGCTGGCTTCTTCACCGACAGCCTTGATGCTCAGGCCAACCTTCTTCTCTTCTGGATTCATCTTCACAATTTTGAAATCATGCTCGTCACCGACGTTCAGTGCAAGTGGCTGGTGATGCTCGTCAACCGCCTCTGAGACGTGGCACAAACCTTCGACTCCTTCGGCGATTTCAATGAAGGCGCCGAACTGCGCTGTCCGCAAAACCTTGCCCTTGATCACATCACCAATGCGGTGTTGTGCGAAGAAGGTCTCCCAGACATCAGGCTGCAGCTGCTTGACGCCCAGCGACAGTCGACGGTTCTCCGGTTCAACTCCAAGCACAACTGCCCGGATCTTCTCGCCTTTTTTCAAGACCTCCGACGGATGCTTGATGCGCTTCGTCCAGCTCAGGTTGGAGACGTGAACGAGACCATCAATCCCATCTTCGATCTCGATGAACGCACCGAAGTCGGTTAGGTTACGCACCCGGCCTTCAATGACAGCGCCCACCGGATACTTATCTTCAAGCTGTTCCCAGGGATTGTCCTGAAGCTGCTTCATGCCAAGCGAGATCCGTCGATCGTTCGGATTTACTGAAAGGATGATCGTGTCCACTTCGTCACCAGGTTTGACCATCTTCGACGGATGCTTCATCCGCTTGGACCAGGTCATCTCTGAGACGTGCACCAAACCTTCAATACCCTGCTCCAGCTCGACGAAGGCACCGTAGTCGGTCACGGACAGAATACGTCCGCGAACCTGGGCGCCGATCGGGTACCGCTCCGTCGCATCCAGCCACGGATCGGGCGTCAGTTGCTTGAAGCCCAGCGAGACGCGCTGCTTGTCCTTGTCGAACTTGAGTACCTTAACCTGAATCTCATCGCCCACATTGACGAGATCGCGCGGGTGCGTCAGACGGCCCCAGCTCATATCCGTGATGTGAAGCAGGCCATCAAGACCTCCCATATCGACGAACGCTCCGTAGTCGGTAAGGTTCTTGACTGTACCCGTCAAAACCGAACCTTCCTCGAGAGTTGCCAGCGTGACGTCCTTCTTCGCGTTCTGGTCCTCTTCCAGCAGTTCCTTGCGGCTGATGACGACATTGCCACGCTTCTTGTTGAGCTTGATGACGCGAACTTCGATCTCGGTACCGATGTATCCGTCGAGGTTACGAACCGGACGGATCTCGACCTGCGAACCGGGAAGGAAGGCCTTGATCCCGATGTCCACCGTAAGACCGCCTTTGACGCGGCTGAGAACCATGCCCTTCACGGGGGTTTTGGTGTTTGCCGCCTCTTCCAGCTTGTCCCAGACCTTGTGTCGCAGAGCCTTCTCGTAACTGACGAGATAGCCGCCTTCAGCCTCTTCGCGCTCTACAACAACCTCGACCTGATCGCCCGGATTGAACTTTGACACGCCATTGACGTCCAGCACCTGTTCGAGCGGAATCAGACCTTCGGACTTCAAGCCGATATCCACAACGACATGCTTGTCCGTGATCTTGACGACCGTTCCGACAATGACAGCTTCTTCCTGGGTCAGGTTCTGAGCCGCCGCGCTTTCTGCTGCCTGCTCACGATCAAAGCTCGCAAGAGCCGCAGCAAAATCCGCGGAGTCATAGTCGACTTCGTCTTCGGCGCCGGCACTCAGCGAATCCAACTGGCCGGGTTCCGCTTCGGCGTGCTGTTGTTCCGTCGAAGCAGATGCTTCGTTCGACGGAGCCAACTGGTTAGAGGTGGAGTCGTTTGACAGAGGGGTCGGCTCTATCGCTTCGGGCGCGAGGGTTTCGAGTTCGGTGTTCAGGGGTTTGCTCTCGGTGTGTTCAGGATTATGGTGGTCGACCATGATTGATGCGTGCTCCGGGACCCAAGATTCATTCCGCCGTGAGCTTGTCGTCAGACAATCGTCCGCCATCCTTGACAGATGTCGTTTCAATCATCCAGTTCGTCGGCTTGTAGGTCAGGAATGAGGTACTTCCAGCAGAGGAGCGGCTGCACTTGGGATCCCACACGCAGGGGCTCACTAGAAAGATTATGACGAGCCAGACAATACGTCAACAGTGGTATCGCTTCTCGCGAAAAGAACTTTCATCTGGCCCCGACTTATACTCGGCCCATGGACAGACTCTGGACACCATGGCGGAACGACTATGTCGGCGGGAAAATAGCCGGACGAAAGGGTGTGCCGGAGGCTCTAAGCGCCTGGCCAGGGGACGATACGTCGTGTGTCTTCTGTAACATGCTGGCTGCGGTGCGGTGGGCCAAAGACACGGGATCGTCCGCAGAAGAGGCAGAGCAAGCAGCGGGTATCCTCACTATGGAGAAACACTGCTTCGTCTGTCTGAACGCCTTCCCCTACTCCTCCGGGCACCTCATGATTTTGCCGTATCTTCATACAGCGAGCCTCACATCGCTCCCTTCCGACGCTGCCAATGAGCTGATCTGGCTCGCCCAGCGAGCCGAGTCATGGCTTCGTCGCGCCTATCATCCCGATGGCCTGAACTTCGGGATGAACCTTGGAGAGGCCGCGGGCGCGGGCGTCGCAGGGCACCTCCATCTGCATGGCCTGCCCCGGTGGTCCGGAGATGGAAGCTTTATGCTCACCACGGCTGACACACGCATTCTGCCCGAGACTCCGGCAGACACCTGGAAGAGACTGCGGACGGCTCTCGCGAAGGAAGCAACATGCGAGAATATGCAAACATCTACGTAATTTGTGGTAAAACCTTCCCTGCAGAGGTTTACATGATCAGCCTAATCAAAGGTCCGAAACAGCTCGGTGTATTTGCGCCCGTCTCCGGACGTCCTGGCTCATCAGATTTCCAGAAGACCCTCGTGAGCAACGATTCGCAGTTTGAATCCGCGAAGGACACGCCCTTGTCCAGGCAGTTAGCGATGATCAGTCAACGCGAAGGCGAAGATGCTGCCCTGACCGGCGGAACCCGATCCCTCCATCGCAGGTTACTCGCGCTGAACTTCCACGAGCTTCCCCCGGCCGCGTCTCCTCGTTCTGCGCACACGCCGTCGCTGCCGAAGACGCTCTCAGCCTGAACTTCACGGAAATGGCTAGCGCCGAAACTGGTCCGGACTCAACCTGCCTGGCCACTTCGCAAGCCTGCCTGGTCGTCGTGGTGCCGGCCGCGAGAGATCCGGGTGGCCTCGAAGTTCGTGATCTTCCATGCGCCTGAAGCGAGTTGGTGGTAGATGCGTGTGTACCGATACTCCCCATCGATCCTTTTCACATCGCTGGTGCCTTCCACCCGGGCCCTCACGGTGACAATTGCAACCTGCCCAACCAGCTTGATCTTCACATCCTGCATATCCAGACGGGTCAGGACCAGGGTTCGGCTTCTAAGCCTCGTCATCTGCTGCGCCTTTGTGGTGACCTGGCCCGTCATAGTGATTCCGACATAATCGTCAGAGAGCATGTGATCCATAGTGGGGATGTCGCCCGCCAGCTGTGCTGTTCGCCACTGATTTTCCAGCTGTTCAATCTGTCGTTTCACATCCCGCTTCGCCTGCCAGGCGTGCGCCGGCGTCGGAAAGAGGAAGAAACCGACGAGGAGCGCGAGAACCATCCGATTGGCACAGGAGACCAGCGAGATGGGTGCGGGGGAACGCATTGGTTTACCCGGATACTAGCCCCGTCCAAGAAGCTCGTCAAAGCCCCATCCGGGGGATCTTTCTTACACCTTCGTCGCCGCCGTGGCTAACAGATTGCCGACAGGTTTTCGACCTGGCGATCGAGCATAAGCTGGTACAACCCGCCAACGGCGAATTTGCGGAAGTGTTCCGTCGCCCGGTGTGCCGCTGCTCCAGCCTCATCGCGGTACTGCTCGTAAATGAGCACGGTAGAGGGCTCTCCCTCAACAAAATGCGGCACATACAGGGCACATCCCGGTTCCTGCCGCGACGCCGCTGTCAATGATTCGAGAATCTCGCGAACACGGAGGACGTCCTTGTCGTGAAAGCGGAGGCGAACGGTGAAGCTGATCATAGGACCTTCAGGGAGCTGGTTGGCAGCAGTCATCGAGAGAAACGCGGTGAGCGATCAGGCTGAGAGTGTCTCCGCAAAGGCCGGCAGCGTCATGGTCTGGTTGCGGTCAGGTCCGGTCGATACCATACCAATCTTTGCGCCTGACTCCTGCTCCAGAAAGTTCAGGTACTCCTGCGCCAGCTGTGGCAGCTCGTCAAACTCGGTGATGCCTTCGGTTGAACAGTTCCATCCCTTCAGCGTGGTGTACACGGGCTCAATGACGTCGAAGCCCCGCATATCTGCCGGAATCACATCCTTCAGCTGCCCGTTGACCTTGTAGTGGGTGCAGACTGGAATCTCGGCGCACTCATCCATCACGTCCATCTTGGTCACCACCAGCCACTCTGTCGAATTGATCATATTCGAGTACCGCAGCAGCGGCAGATCCAGCCAGCCACAGCGCCGGGGCCGGCCAGTCACCGCCCCATATTCCTGGCCGCGGGCGCGAAGCAGGTCGGCTGAGGAATCATTGATCTCGGTCGGAAAGGGACCTTCGCCGACCCGGGTCACGTATGCCTTTGTCACGCCCACCACTGTGCCGATCTTGGTTGGTCCCACACCGGTGCCGGTCACTGCCCCGCCGGCCGTCGCAGACGAGCTGGTGACAAACGGGTAGGTGCCATGATCGATATCCAGCAGCGCTCCCTGCGCGCCTTCAAACATGACCTTCTGCCCTGACCGGAGCGCGTCGTTCAGCAGGACGGCCGTGTCCGTCACAAAGGGGGCCAGCTGCTCGGCCGCCCGGGCGTAGTCCTCATACATCTGCTTGGGATCCAGCGGCTCGGTCCCGAAGAGTGCATGCGCGATCGTGTTCTTCTCGTGGCAGGCATTGTTGATGTGCGTGCGCAACAGCGAAGGGTTCAGCAGGTCAATCACGCGCAATCCATTCCGGTGCATCTTGTCTTCGTAGGCTGGCCCGATGCCGCGGCTGGTGGTGCCAATCTTCGTTCTTCCGGGAGCGTTTTCAGCGGCGAGCTCGATCATGCGGTGGTACGGCAGAATGACCTGTGCCCGATTTGACACAAACAGCTGCCCGCCTGGGCCACCTTCGATCGGCAGCCCTGCCTCCTTCAGCTTGCGGACCTCGCTCAAAAAGGCCATCGGATCGAGCACCACCCCGTTCCCGATCACGCCCTTGCACTCCGGCCGCAGAACGCCGCAGGGAATCAGCTGCAGCACAAACTTCTTGCCCGAGATAATCACCGTGTGCCCGGCGTTGTGTCCGCCGGCATAGCGCGCTACCACATCGAAGTGACCAGACAGCACATCGACAATCTTGCCTTTGCCTTCATCGCCCCATTGGGCTCCAAGAATTACCGCTGATTTGCGTTGCATCACGAGATTCGAAGTCTCCGAAGTGAATCGCTGGTTAGGGGCCAGGACGAGTCGGCCAAGGGCAATTTTATACTGACGGAAGGGATCGATCCTTGAGTACAGACTTCCAGAGCGCGCGTTCGCTCGAAGGCCAACGTGTCACGATGCGATTTGACGACGGTCACGAGGTCGTCGCCCTTCTTCTCTCCGCCACCGAAGATCTCGACGGCAGCCGGCATCTGATCTACGACGCCGTCGAGTGGACCAACGAAGCGGAAACGTATGGTGGAGGGCTCGGGACCTGCTACTACGCCGATGCCGGAACGCTGGTCAGTATCCGACCGGCAGGAGACACCCGTGCCGGAACTGCCTGAAGTTGAAACCGTTGCGAATGGCGTCCACGAGCGTGTTCGCGGCCTGCGCATCAACGCAGTCTGGACCAGCGGCAAGCCGCAGACCTTCAAGAGCCCTGAAGCCGAGATCGAGGAAGTCCTCACCGGCGCGACCATCAGCGGCGTGCGTCGTGTCGGCAAGACGATCGTCGTAACGCTCGATCGCACCGGCCTCCTTCCACTAGGGTCGGCGGAGTTCCTCGTACACCTCGGCATGACCGGCCGCCTGCTTGTCTCGCATGCCGCCGTTCCCCTTCCCCCCCACACCCACGCCGTCCTCACCCTTAGCGACGGGCGGGAGGTGCGCTTTGTCGATCCGCGACGCTTCGGCCGCCTCTCCGTCCATCGCGAGGCCTACACCGGTCCCGGCAAGGAACCATTGCAGATCTCCGCAGCAGACTTCGCGGCACTCTTCCGCGGCCGCAAAACTCCCATCAAGGCAGCCCTGCTCAACCAGTCGCTGCTGCACGGCGTTGGCAACATCTATGCCGACGAAGCTCTCGCCCGCGCCGGCATCCGTCCGCGCCGGCAGGCGGCGCGCGTCACCCGGGCAGAGCTTGAGCGGCTGCGTCAGGCTCTGGTGGACGTTCTCACCCGTGCTATCGAGCTGGGCGGCTCGTCCGTGTCCGATTACGTGGACGCCGAGGGAGTCGCCGGCTTCTTCCAGCTCGAACACCGCGTCTACGCCAGAGAGGGCCAACCCTGCCTCGTCTGCGCAACCCCGATCAGGAAGATCGTCGTAGGCGGCCGCGGCACCCACTTCTGCACCCGCTGTCAGAAGTAAGCCGGCAGCAATCATCTACGGTTTGCCGGCCACTCGCTCCCGATCGCCCGCCGGAACGTCGGTGCAGCCCGCCACCGACTCGCCCTGCAGAATCGTGACCTGCCTGCCGTGTGGCAGATAGCGGATCGGAAGCGGTGCGCCGCCCGTCTCCGGATTCCGAACCGTGAGCACCACCTCCCGGTCAGGATCGCCGTACCAGAACGACCAGGCAAGCAGCACCTGACCGTCCCTGAGACCGGCCCGGTACGCGGCTGAACTCGGCTCAACGTCGTGCAGCAGCGCACCGCTCGAGAGGTCCCTGATCGAGACGCCGAGGGAGAAGGTCCAGACCTGTTCCGGAGCAAGGTGCACACAAGGCCCAAGAATGTTCGTCAACGGGACTGGCGATGTCTCCTCTACAAAGCGATGCATCTCGCGAAGAGTTCCCGCATTAACCAGTCGGCCCGCGGTGATGTAGATTCGCTCCGGGGTAAGCGGCTGCACGTGATCCGCCAGCAGCGCTCGCATCAGATCGTCCACGGACGATCGCCCACCGGTCTGACGAAGTATCTCCGCGTTCAGCCACAGCGCAATCAAGGCACCCCGCAGGTAAGGCTCACGGTATCGCGCCTCTTCATCGTCCAGCGATTGCCCTGCGGCCGGCTCTGGCGGCGACACCGGCATCACCAGGTAGTCCCGCAGGATCGTGTTCACCCTTTTCACATAGCCGGCACGATCCAGCACTCCACTCCGCTCGAGCAGGATGTCCTGGTAATACGTGGTAAACCCCTCGATAAACCACCCCAGCTTTGCGGAATCGACTGCGGCGCCAAGGGCCCGGGGGTTCCAGGCATGAAACGCCTCGTGCGCGAACAGCGACTCCGATTCCGTGCCCAGGTGCTCGCCCGGCGCCAGGGAAAGACTCAGCGCGTTCGTGAAGGCAGAGCCTCCCCCGCCCGACGTCCCGGCCTGAAACGGCACCAGCACAACCGCATACCAGGCGGGTGCTGGAGTCCTCCAGAAGGCCCGTTCCGCACCGAGGATTTGGTGCACCTTCAAGGCCAGCTCCTGCTCGGAAAAGCTGGGGTTGCCCGCTATCGCCAGCAGCACAGGCCCACCCAGGACCGTAATCTGCCGTGTGGACAGCGTGCCGGCCACAAACAGAGCGTTCGCCACCTCACTCCAGGGGCCGCTCATCCCTTGTCGGCTTCCCGTGCCGAAGCTGGTCACGACCATCTGCCCGCCGGGAAGATTCTCGCACCGGAAACTGACCTGCACCGCGGCGTTGTCGTCCATCCTTGGAGCAACCAGCCCATTCTCTCCGTTGAACTCGACCAACTCTGGCTGAACGAGCACACGGTGTCGCTGGCTCGCTCGAAACGGCCCCGTCCAGTCCTGCACCAGATCATAGTCAAGGCGCATCGTTGTGCCTGGCTTTGCCCGCAAAGACAACCGCGACGGTCGACTCGTCGGCTCCAGCGACACCTCACTGCCGGTAATCTTCAGGTTCTCTATCGATCGCTCAAGATTCGTCGCCTCCGCCCACCGTGACGGCAGGCCCAAAAGCTCACTGCCGCTCTCCGGGCTGGAGGTCTCAAGCGTGACATGCACGCGACCCGCATGGCTGAAGTCAAACACGTACGCCAGGCGACGCGGACTCTCCGGGCGCGCTTCCGACACATGCCCCGAGGAACCCGCGGCAGCGCAGACACGGACCAGCAGGAGAACAACAAGACAATCACAGACAAAGCTCTTCAAGCGAAACAAGGCAGGACCTGGAGAGGGGAAGCGTACGTGACCGATGAGCGCCATCGCCAGAACCCCGCAGACCTGAGTCTATCGATCAAAAAGGGCCCATCTGCATCACGCACCGCAACGCCACCGCACCGATGTATCGAACGCGCGGTTACGAAGTAGACTGCGCGGTAACCCTCCCGGCCCGGAGTCCTACTGCAATCCGGCGGCCCGCTCCGCCGTAATCGCCGCGCCAACCAGTCGAGCCGGTGGCTCATCTTTCACCATCTCGACCGAGTAGCTCTGCAGCGGACTCATCTTCACCATCTGCTGGATGTAGTCCCGCAGCATAGGAAGATCGACAAACCGCGCATTGAAACCGGTAAGGAAGAACTTGCCCGCGCCATCCTGGTGAATGGAGGTCGCCGTCGCCGCTGCGAGCGCCTTGTGCCAGAGATGCTTGAACTCCAGACAGCGCGGATCACTCGGCTGGCCGCTCGGCAACATCGTGTTCGCCGCCTCAAATACCTCTTCCGGCTCCATATCCAGAAACCGCAGGCGCATCGCCCGATGCCCCATGATCCCTTCCATGTGGCCACGGCCTCCACATCCGCAGAAGCGCTCCTTATCGTCCAGCGTCACCACAGAGTGCCCGCCCTCCCACACCCCCGGAGCAAACGGATATCGACCGTAGCCGATCCCCACACCCAGCGTCCACACCCGGATGATGCTGTCGAGTTTGCCATGGGCCGCCGCCAGACCGGCTGCTACCCCATCCGCATCATTCAAGATCGTCACCGGCGCGTACATGCCATGGCTGCGCAGCTGAATCTGCAGGAGCTCGGCAATCCGCGCACCCTTCAGCTGGGGCAGATTTGGCGAGTCTTCCACCACACCGTTGCGGATCAGCCCCGGCAGCGCAACGCCGATCGCAGAGATATCCTGCGCGCCGCCCGCCGCCTTGCGGACCTGCTCACAGATCGTTTCAATCAACAGATCGGTGTGGAGCTCCACCAGGGCGCTCTCATCGTCAGCATCCGTCGGAAACGCCAGTGGCGTTCCCTGGAGCACGTAATCCACCACGATCCCACAAAGAATTCGTTCTGAAAGTATGACGCCAATGGTCTTTGCCATGGTTTAACCCTGCCTTCAAGCGATGGGGAACTCGCCCGTTTCTAGGCTGCCGGGCTATTCGAACTTGCTCACCCGGTTCAACCCGTTGAAAGCCGCAACTTTATAACATTCAGCGAGAGTTGGGTAGTTGAACACCGTATCTACAAAATAAT
>CAXTCB010000083.1:0-11108 GCA_964242875.1 uncultured Acidobacteriaceae bacterium | reverse complement strand
GTCGAAGTTTCCGCCCGCACCCGCCCCGAAGACGCCTTCGCCCGCAAGGACCCTGACACTCTTTCGCCGAAGCAAAAAGATCTCTGGTACTGCCGCCCCTACGCCAACTCCATCGTCTACCAGATCCACGAAGCCATCCCAACCGCCCGCGTCGAGCAGGTCCGCCGCGTCGAGCAAAGCGAGGGCACGGTCCTCAACCGCATCTCCGGCCTCATGAGCCTCATCGCCGCCGCCGCCCTGCTCGCCGCCGGCTTCGCCGTCTCCGCCGCCATGGCCACCGCCATCCTCGAGCGCCGCCGCGAGATCGGCCTGATGCGCTCCCTCGGCGCCAGCCGCGGCTCCATTGCCCTGCTCTTCTACGTCGAGAGCGCCACCCTTGCCCTGATCGCCGGCACCGGCGGCTATCTGCTCGGCAGCCTGCTCTCCGCCTGGCTCGGTGCCCGTATCTTCTCGACCGGTGGCCCCGGCCCCGCCTCGCTCAACCCCGTGCTCCTCCCCGTCGTTCTCGCCCTCGCGCTCGTCGTAGCCGTCGCTGGCAGCGCCCCCTCCATCCGTTCCGCCCTGCGCCTCGACCCCTCGCACGTCCTGCGAGCTGATGCCTGAGCCACCCCCCATGACCCAGCTCAGCCTCTCGCGCCTCCTTCTCCGCTCGCTCGCTCATCGCCGTACCCGCAGCCTGTCCGCCTTCGTCGCCCTCACCGTCTCGGCCGCCGTCTCCACTGCGCTGCTCACGCTCTACGCCGATCTCGACCGCAAGCTGCACCATGAGTTTCGTAGCTTCGGCGCAAACGTCATCGTCACGCCAGCTTCCGGCAACACCGCGCTCCCGCCAGACGCCCTCGAGCAGGTTCGTCGCGCTTCCGGCCCCGACGCCACCGTCTCCCAGCTCGCCTTTGCCGTCGCTACCACGGATCGCGGCACCTCCGTCGTCGCCGTCGGCGCCGACTTCCCGTCACTTCGCCAGCTCGATAGCTGGTGGAGGCTCGACACCTGGCCTACCGGCCCCGCCGATGCCCTGCTCGGCAGCAAAGCCGCCCAGTTCATCGCGGACGAGCACACCGTCACCCTCCGCTACAACGGCCAGCCTATCGCCCTTCACGGCGCCGGCCGCCTTTCCACCGGTGGCGACGAAGACAGCCGCATATACCTTCCCATGGCCGCCTTTCTCGCCTGGACCGGTGTCGCCCCGAGCCTCATCGAAGTGCAGATCCCCGGCGGCACCGCAGCTATCAACATTGCGCTCTCCCGCCTTCACGCCTCCCTTCCGAACGTGCGCGTTGATCCCGTCCGTCAGCTTGTCGAAGGCGAATCGCGCATCGTCGAAAAAACCCACGCTCTGATGTATGGCGCTGTGCTTCTCATCGCTCTCACCGTCGCTGTCAGCGTTCTCGCTACACTCTCCGCCAGTGTGCTCGAGCGTCGTCGCGACTTCGCCCTCATGAAGGCGCTCGGCAGCTCACACCGACAGCTCAATAGCCTCTTCCTGCTGGAAGCTTTTGTCCTCGCCACCGTCGCCGTCCTGGTCGGCTGGGTTCTCGGTTCCGTCGCCGCCTGGGTTATCAGCGAGATCAACTTCGCCACCAGTGCTCCGCCTCTGCTCTCAACTCTTTTTCCCGTCGCTCTGCTCAACCTGCTGATCGCGGGGCTTGCCGCAACGGCGCCGCTCCACTCTCTGCGTGGGCTGGAGCCCGCTTCGCTCCTACGAGGTGAATAGTCTTGCCGTCATCGAACTCGGTCACCAACCCGCTCCGCGATCAGACCCGCGCCGAATGCGCTGTTATCGCGCTCGATCAGGTCACCCGCGAGTACACCGGCCGCACCGGCACCGTCCGTGCCCTTGAAGCCGCCACCTTCTCCATCGTGGCCGGCGAGTGGGTCGCCATCACCGGCCCCTCCGGCTCGGGGAAGAGTACTCTAGTCAACCTGCTCGGCTGCCTCGACCGCCCATCGCACGGTGAACTTCGCATCGATGGCGTCGATACCAGGGCAATGAACGCGTCGGCCCTCGATCGCTTTCGCGCCGATAAGATCGGGTTCATCTTTCAGCAGTTCCATCTGATCCCGTATCTCACTGCACTTGAGAATGTCATGCTCGCCCAGTACTTCCACTCCATGACCGACGCCGCCGAGGCCCGCGCGGCGCTCGCGCGCGTAGGTCTGGCCGACCGCGCCGAGCACCTTCCCAGCGAGCTCTCCGGCGGCGAGCAGCAGCGGGTCTGCATCGCCCGCGCCCTGATCAACAACCCACCTATCCTGCTTGCCGATGAACCTACCGGCAACCTCGATGAAGCCAATCAGAAGATCGTTGCAGGCCTGCTCACAGATCTGCACACCCAGGGACACACGATCGTCATGGTGACGCACGATCCGGAGATGGCCTCACTCGCCGGGCGACGCATCGCCCTGAATCACGGCCGCGTATTCTGCCATCCCACCTCGCCGCCCGTTACTCTGCGCCGGTAGCGATCGTCTATCGCTCGCCCCACTTCAGCTTCGATCGCAGCACGTTGAAGAGGCCGTTCGGCTGGTGCCGAAGCAGCCGAACCGTATGCTCCGACCGCGTGCAGCTGATCAGATCGTTTACCTGCACCGACACACCCTCCTGCCCATCCACGGTCAGGTAGGTCTCGTTCGGCACGCCCACAACATGGATGCACACCTTGGAGCTCGAGGGCACGACGATCGGCCGCAGCGTCAGCAGGTGCGGGCAGATCGGCGTCACAATCGTCGCCGGAACGGACGGCATCACGATCGGCCCGTTCGCCGCCAGGTTGTACGCCGTCGATCCGGTCGCAGTCGATACGATGATCCCATCCGCCCGGAACGTCGCGACTCTCTGTGAATCGATGTCGACAGAAAAGTCCGCCATGCGCGCGATCGTTCCCTTCGCTACCACGACATCATTCAGAGCCGTCCACGTCTGCAGCAGCTTTTCCCCGCGCCACAGTTCAGCCTGCATCATCTCGCGCGCGTCAATCACCGCACAGTTCGAGCACCATGCATCCAGCGTCCCATAAAGGTCCGACAGGGGCACTTCCGTTAGAAATCCGAGGGAGCCCAGGTTGACTGACAAAATCGGTGTCTTGGTGGTCGCAAAGGCACGCGCCGCTGCGATCAGCGTTCCATCGCCGCCAAGCACGATTACGAGGTTCGGATTGCGCCTGGGCAAGGTCTCTCGCCGCGTCCCGATCAGCCCAGGAACATACGCCGCGCTCGACTCGTCCAGAACAGCATCGTAGTTGCGCTCGCGGAGCCACGCGATCAGTTCGGGAAGAATCGTCGACAGCTCAGGCTTCTGTGGCTTCGAGATGATCGCTGCAAGCATCATGCAGCTCTAGTGTAGCCGCGATGCCGCCTCGGATAGCCCCGGGAACACCGCGTGCAAAAGATACTCGTGATTTCCTTCCATTCCACGGATAGGCGACTCGATCACCTCGATGTTCTGCCCACCCAGTCGCTGCACTGTTTCGGTGACCTTCCTGATCGCGAGTTGACGTGCAGCCTCGTCCCGCACGATGCCGCCCTTCCCGACATGCTCGCGACCCGCCTCGAACTGCGGTTTCACCAGCACGATCCCCTCGCCTGTCCACTCACTCCCAGCAAGACAAAGCGCGCCCAGAACGGCAGGCAGCACCAGTGAGGCGCCAATGAAGGAGACATCCATGGCGAAAAAGCTTGGCACGCCCTCGCCGTCTGCGAGCAGGCTGCCCGGCGCAAGCAGGCGGGCGTTCGTCCGCTCACGCAGACGAAGACGCGCATCGCGGCGAAGGCGCTCGGCGAGCTGACCATAGCCGGTATCAACAGCAGTGACGCTGACAGCACCATGTTGCAGCATGCAATCGGTGAACCCGCCCGTGGAGGTGCCGATGTCGACGCAGTGTCGTGACGTCAGATCGACTCTCCAGTGCGCGAGGGCACGCTCGAGTTTGAGTCCGCCCCGGCTGACATAGCGTAGATCCTCACCCAACATCCGCAACACAGCTTCGCTCTTCATCGCGGCTCCGGGTTTATCAACCCGTTGCTCATCGACGAGAACGCGTCCAGCGAGAATCAGAGCCTGCGCGCGCTCACGAGATGGAACCAGTCCGCGATCAACCATCAACTTATCCAGACGCAAACGTTCCGCCATTGGGGTAGAACTCCTTGCAGAAACTTTCGTTCGATCGGTGATATGAGTCTCTGCTAATTTCGCGTACAGTGGGAACGGCCGCGATGGCTTCTACACCATGGTAACTTTTGGAGCATTAAGCGAAATAGTGGGAAGATCTTTCCAATCTGCTTTGTTTTTAGGTGCGTTCGTATGTTGAGAGAGACGGGACGAGAAGACGGTCTGCCGCCGATCCAGCCTGATGATGTCACGCTGCTGAGAATGGTGCAGCGCGGCGACGAATCAGCGATGGGCTTGCTGTACGACCGATACGGAAAGGTCGTCTATTCGGTCGCTCTCCGGGTGCTTCGCGACCCGGCTTCAGCGGAAGACGTACTGCAGGAGATCTTTCTGCAAATCTGGAGAAATCCAGACAGTTTCATCGCGACACGAGGCACGCTTGGAGGCTGGCTCGCAGTGGTCTCCAGGAATCGGTCGATCGATGCTCTGCGGCGTAAAAAGCCTTCAGAGCAGGTCGACGACATGCAGCTTCCTTCGGGGTATGACCTCGGAGAAGAAGCGATTCGCAGCGGCATGATGGATAAGGCTCGAGCCATCATCGTCAAGCTGCCGACAGATCAGCGAAAGACGCTCGAGATGGCGTTCTTCGATGGGCTGACACATTCTGAGATCGCCGAGATGACCGGCGACCCACTCGGAACAGTAAAGACACGAATCCGCAGCGCGTTGTTGACGCTGAGAAAGGGGCTGCAGGCATGAACTCGAATCGGCACATCGATCCAGAAGATCTCGCACTCTTTGCGCTGCAGTTCCTTCGTCCGGAACAGAATGAGCAGGTCCGTCTGCATCTGCAGGGCTGTTCCCTCTGCAGCGATGAGCTTGCCTTCCTTCAGGGAGATCTTGCCGTGGTCGCCAGTACGGCGGAGATGCATTCACCGCCGGCCCTTGCTCGCGAACGGCTCCTGCAACAGGTTGCTCGCGAGCCTAGGCAGCGAGCCACCGCGCCTGCGCGTGCGGCGGATCGTTCTGACTTCAAGTCACAACGATCGTCAGAGATCACGCGACCGACCTTTGGAGCAACCCCGATGTTTGGTGCTGACCGCATCGAGGCCGCCACGCAGCAGCCTGCGAAGCGAAACATCCTCGCGCGTGCTCTCCCCTGGGCAGGATGGGCGGTTGCGGCGGGGCTGGCAGTGATGATCAGCCAGAGTTCTCGAGAGCGCGATGCGCTCCGGAGCGAGATCGAGTCGGTCAACCATCAGATTGCCTTGGTCACGGAACAGAGCAATGATGCTCGACGTCTGATGGAGACCATCAACGATCCCTCGGCGCAGCGTGTCACCCTGACGCTCTCAAAACAGGCCCCCGTCCCGCAGGGTAAGGCAACCTACGTGCCGGCAAAAGGCGCGCTCGTCTTTGTCGCGAACAATATGGAGCCGCTTGAACCGTCGAAAGTCTACGAGCTCTGGATCATTCCAGCGGGCGGCAGTGCTCCCATCGCGGCGGGCACCTTCCATCCGGACGCAGGTGGAAACGCCAGCGTGCTCATGCCAAAGCTTCCGCAGGGTGTCACCGCGAAGGCCTTTGGTATTACGGTTGAGAACGAGGGCGGTGCGCAGACACCCACCATGCCGATCATCATGGCCGGTGCCGCCGGAGCTTAGTCCACGCAGCAACAAGAAGCCCGGCTGGGTGACCGCCCTTTCCCGCGCTACACCGAGCCTATTGCGACGTGACCCTGACTTGAACGCCCCGGCCCTGCAGATCGATATAGGTCTCAATCTGATTGACATCGGTCCGCAGCACCGTCAGGAGGCTGCTGTCGCCGGACGTGATATACACCTTGCCGGTCGGTGTTCCCGCAGTTCCAACCAGGAAGTTGGGGTGTCCGGCGACCGTGAGCTTCGCCTCCACTGCGTTTGTCTGCAGATTGATCACACTCACCGTGCCACAACCAGATGTCGGCAGCAGCGCTGCGGCCTTCGGGAGTGCGAGCGTGGCCGTCCCGCAATCTACTGTATCCCCCGAATTCGCGACATAGGCCCGTGTCCCATCCGAGAGGACAGAGACGACAACCGGGTTCAGACCGACCGGAATGGTCGCCAGTACCTGCCCGAAATCCGCCGCATCGATGGGATTGTTTGGATCGCAGGCCGGGTTGGATGGTAGCGCGACCGCACTGCAGAGTGGTGTGCTGATCACCGACAGAGAGCCAGGTGTCAACCCGCTTCCCGCGTTGAGCACGGCAATCTCGTTCCGTGCACTGATCAGATCTCCCCACACCGGCGCGGTACCCACCGGAATTGACGGCGTTGTGCTATCCAGGGCGTTGGTCTGCGAGTTGATGACACTCACCGTGTTGCTGCCGCGATTCATGATGAAGGCTCGCCGGGTATCCGCTGTCATCACACCATAGACAGGATCAACACCGATGTTGATAGTGTTCGAGATCGTCGGCAGACCCGTCGAGAGATTCTCAATTGCCGCGACCTGTCCCACGGCCACGCCGTTTCCCTGACTGATCGAATAGACTCGTGCCGCGTTGGCAACGCCGACAACATAAATCGGATTCGCAGTGACGGGAAGCTCTTGTCGAAGCGCTGGCCCGGCAGCTCCTCCCGTGGTCGTAAAGCTCGCCGTCGAGAGCTGCGCGACCAGGCTGCGGCCCGGCTCCGTGATGTAAATATTCGTTCCCGGAATGAAGATGCTGTTCGGCAACGGATTGCTGGGCAGAAGCGACGAAGACAGCACGTCATTCGAGAGCAGAAAGCCGGGCGAAAGCTGGAAGCTGTTGATGGTGCCATCACCGTTCAGCGTGTAGCCGGTTCCCGCGCTGACGGTTGCCGGTGTCGTATCCAGAGCCAGGTAGTACGGCGCGACCCCTATAGCCGTCGTATTCAGAATGCTGTCACCTGAGAAATCGACAAACGTCACCAGGCCGGGACCATTTGGGGTTGGGTTGGAGATCGCAACCGCGTACTTCGTTGGCTGTCCCGCCGGGCCTACCGGGTTGATGGCAGCGACCACCGGCCGGTAGGTGTTCCCGCAACCTGCAACGGCTAACGATAAAACAGTGCCCACCCCGGCGCCCAAGGCAGCAAAGAATGAGGTACGCTGTCGACGCTCACCGGACACGCTGCGCCGGCATTTCTCTGCTGCTCGAATCACTTGTGACAAACCTGCTCCCACGTTCTCGCTTCGGTTGGCTATGCTTCATCTGAGATTGTAAATCAGCCAAGCCGGGAGGACCTTGTTGAACCAACCCATGCCGCATCAGCCGGTCTCGACCGTCTCGCCCACGACCGGGTCTATTTGGCACAAGACAATCTCCATGGCACGCGACCACAGGCAAAGCCGTCTGCTCAGTTGCGCGGTCACCTCACTCCTTCTCCTTGGCGAGCTTCAGCTTGCGCGGCGTAGCTGGCAGGCTCACTCGCTTTCGCCCTGGCCCCTCCTGTTCAGTCTCGTCTTCGCCCTTACCGTTTGGCGCCTGCGCGCGGCAACCGCCGCGGCCTCTGCCATCGGCGCACTGATCTGCCTCCTTCTGGCAAGCCCTGCCTCCGGATCCTCCACGCCGCTCTCCTCCTCGGCCCTCTCTCCGGCTCTTCTCCCTCTCATCCTTCTTTTCCTTCTGACCTTTGCGGCAACTCGCTTCAGGCGTCGATTGAAGGAGGCAGCCGGCCTTGCAGAAGCAAGACACGGGCGCCGCGCATCGCAGATCGTTGCAAATCTTGGTGTCGCCGGACTCTGCGCCGCCATCGGCTTCTACGGAGGTGCTCTCGCCGCTCTCGCCGAAGCAACGGCCGACACACTCTCGTCCGAGATCGGACAGGCGCTTGGCGGCCCTACCTGGCTGCTCACCAGCCGGCGCCCGGTCACGCCAGGAACCGACGGCGGGGTCAGCCTGCGCGGCACGGTTGCCGGCCTGTTCGGCGCAGCGCTCGTAGTTCTCTCCGGGGCTGCATGGCTTCCCTCAACGCGAAGCGCCGCGCTCGTCTATCTCTCGGGTGCTGCCGGCCTCATCTTCGACAGCCTGCTTGGCGCCACGCTCGAACGTCGCGGCGTTCTTGGCAACGATCTCGTCAACTTCACTTCGACCCTGTTCTCCGTTCTGCTTCTTTGGCTGCTGCTCAAGGTCTTGCCTTAGTCGCCGCTGCTTTGCCCTTCGATTGATCGGTAAAGACTGCCGCCCGGAAGATTAAAACGGAACGAGGTATAGCTCAGGATCTCGTGCCCGTAACGCAGCATGAGATCCCATCGGCTGATGTGACCCACCGCGGATCGGGGCGACGTGTACACATCGAGCCCAGCGTCGTCGCACAGAGCCCGGATGCGAAACATGTGCGTCCCGTCTGAGACCACCACGATGTGGTGCAGCGTATGATCCCGTGCAATCGCGGCCAGCCGATGCACCTGCTGCTCCGTGTCGACAGAGGTCGTCTCCGCGATGATGTCCTGCAGCGGCACACCACGCGCCAGCAGGTAGTCACGGCCGACCCCTCCCTCGGACTTACCCGAGTCCCGGTCGCCGCCGCCTCCCAGCGTAATCACCAGGGGTGCAATGCCTCGCTGGTAGAGATCCGCCGCATGGTCCAGCCGCGCATGGAAGACCGGCGACGGACGCCCCGCATACTCCGCCGCGCCAAACACCGCGATCGCATCCGACACAACAGCCTGGTCCTGCTCTGCTGCCGCCACGATGTGTTGATAGACAGCAATGCACCACGCAATCGCGAGCGTCGCCAGCGTCAGCAGCAGCCCGCCTAGCAGACGCAGGCCGAGCCTCCGGTGCACCGTCTTTGGAGCGGGCTGGATCATCGCAGATCAGAAGTGTACGGCAGCCTGCCTCAGAGTGCGCAGCGTCTCTCGTTACATCGAGCGCTGCAGCACCAGGGCGATCTCGTGGGTTGGAATCGCGCCCTCGCGGAGAATCATCCACGAATTGCCGCCACCGGACAGGTCCACAATCGTCGTCGCCGTCGATCGCGCCGTCGGCCCACCATCAACAATCAGGGGCAGATCGCCACCTAGCTGCTCTCGGACACAGTTGGCATACGTACACTCCGGCAATCCTTGCAGATTCGCCGAGGTCGCCGTAATCGGCAGCCCCAACTCCTTCACGATCGCGCGTGGAATCGCTGCCTCCGGCACGCGCAGCGCAACATTTCCCGTGTTGGCGGTCACGCGCAGTGGCAGTCGCGACCCTGCCTTGACGATAATCGTCAGCGGTCCCGGCCAGAAACGTTCCGTTAGGCGATCAAACGCGCCGTCGATGCCACGCGCCAGCTCAAACGCCTGCGACACATCGCTGATCAGCAACGAGAGCGGCTTGTGCCGGGATCGCGTCTTCAATTCGTAGATCCGATCGACGGCCCAAAGGTTCACAGGATCGACCGCGAGACCGTAAAACGTGTCGGTTGGAATGGCAACCACCTGGCCGGCTTGCAGCGATCGCACAACGCGCTGCACATGGGCTGCCTCCGGCTCGTCCGGATGAATCTTTAGTATTTCTGCTGCCACAACTCGCTCCACGCCGGCACTTCGCGACCGGCAATCCCTGACGAACACCGCAATGCCACAAACTAGCACACCCCTTTTGCGGACTCAATCCGGCCCCTGATGACCGTCTCGGTTCCTCGCGGCACGCGGCGTAAGATCAGTCTCGATGGTCTCGAGCGACAACATCGTCTCCAGCCGGCAGAATCCACGGGTGAAACAACTGCGCGGCGCCTTCGCTGGCCACCCGCGCCTGAGCAACGGGCTGGTCGCGCTCGAGGGCGAGCACCTAGTGGAAGAAGCTCTTCGCAGTGGCATGCTGCTGAAGACTGTCTTCCTCAGCGAGCGCCGTCCCGCTCCCTCGTTTCTTCCGCACTCGCTTGAGGTCCTTCGTCTTCATGACGAGCTCTTCGCCAGCCTCGGCGAAACGCGTTCTCCGCAGGGCATCGCCGCCCTCATGGTTCCACCGGTCCATACTCTCGATGAGGTGCTCTGGGGCGTGCCGCTCATTCTGGTCGCCTGCGGCCTGCAGGATCCCGGCAACCTCGGCACGCTCGTCCGCTCGGCAGAAGCCTTCGGCGCCAGTGGTGTCCTCACCACGCCCGGAACCGTCAGCGGCTGGAACGGCAAGGCGCTTCGTGCCTCCGTCGGATCCATCTTCCGAACGCCGGCCGTCTCCTGCACGATCGAGGATCTGACATCGCTCCGCTCCCGCGGCATCCGCTTCCTTGCCGCCGTCGGCGAAGGTGTCGGAACGGACGCCATCTCCGAGATCGATTCCGTGGATCTCACGATCGGTACAGCGCTCCTGGTCGGCAACGAAGGCGCGGGCCTCTCCTCCGAGCTGCTCGCCCTCGCTGACGCCCGCGTCACCATCCCCTGCGCCGGCACGGTCGAAAGCCTCAACGCCGCGGTCGCCGGCTCGATTCTCCTCTACGAGGCACACCGGCAGCGCGCCCGCGTCGGGACACCAGCCACCGTCGCCGGATCTCGCGCATGAGCCTCTTCGACGCCAGCCCCGCGGCCCAGCTCGCCGCCTCGCGCGATTTTGACGCGCGCGCTCCGCTCGCCGAGCGCATGCGGCCGCGATCCCTCGACGAGTACGCCGGCCAGGAGCATCTGCTCGGTCCCGGCAAGCCCCTGCGGCTTGCGATCGAGCGCGACGATCCTGCCTCGATGATCTTCTGGGGACCACCCGGCGTCGGCAAGACCACCCTCGCCAAGATCATCGCGCACGTCACCCGCGCCACCTTCATCGAGTTCTCCGCCGTCATGAGCGGCATCAAGGAGATCAAGCAGGTCATGGCCGAGGCAGAAAAGGCCTCCACCTTCGGCATGCGCACCATCCTCTTCGTCGACGAGATCCATCGCTTCAACAAGGCGCAGCAGGATGCATTTCTACCCTACGTCGAACGCGGAACCATTCGGCTCATCGGCGCAACCACCGAGAACCCCTCCTTCGAGATCAACGCCGCGCTCCTCAGCCGCTGCCGCGTCTACACCC
>CAXTCB010000082.1:0-11474 GCA_964242875.1 uncultured Acidobacteriaceae bacterium | reverse complement strand
GGTACATTCACCAGGGTCTCGGGCCGCGGATGCTGCCCAGGCTGATTCGTCACACTCATACACATCCTTTCAACCACGAAACTCCACGCCCATCCACCCGGCCGCAAATGCCACTCTACTCGGTTGCACCCACCCCGCGAAAGATCATCACGAGCGCCCTCCCTGCCTTCGGGTGTCACTCCGAGCGAAGCGGAACAGTGCAGCAGAAAGGGTTTGTCCTTCTGAGCGCAGCGGAAGCGCGCAAGCAAGAGGATTGTCATTCTGACCCTGAGCGTAGTCGAAGGTTAAGAATCACCGCATTCCGCCTTTATTGACGGAGCGCAGCGCCGCCCTCTCCCTCGCATAGTCGCCCTGTAAACAGCAAACCGCATTCGCCGTCGGCCCATCTTGTTGTCATCCCGTAGGGATCTGCTTCTCTACCGGGAACACCCGCCTCACCAGGAACAATCGTTCAACGTCCAGATCCTTTTGGCGGAATAGTGACGCAGCACACAGCGCCCTCTCCGCCCAACGCACCATCCCGCCTCCCACCTCTGAGCCATTCCCTCGCACCGCCCGCGTCCCTACTCTGTCTCTCAGGGCGGCGCACCTTCCGGCCTTGATCGCAAGAGGAGAGAACGATGTCCCGCAGACAGCGCGGAGCGCAACCACGCACACGCTGTCGACGATCATCCCTCGGCGGAGTCCTTCTCACGCTCGCTCTCTTCACCCTCACCATCGCGGCCCGCGCCACCACCGCCACCCTCATCGCGGACGCTCACCTCTCCACCGCACAGCCCGCCGTCAACTTCGGCACCCTCACCAACCTCGCTGTCGGCAATGGCTTCACCACCCTGCTCCAGTTCGACCTCTCTCCGCTCCCCGCCGGCACCACCGCCGCCCAGGTCTCCCGCGCCACCCTTCGCCTCTTCGTCAACCGCGCCGACACCCCCGGCCTGCTCTCCCTCGCTCCCATCACCTCCACCTGGGGTGAGTACTCCGTCACCGCCAGCGCCGCCCCCACCCTCGGCTCCAGCATCGCCGTCGCCCAGGTCTCTTCCGCCGGGCAATACGTCACCATCGATGTTACAAATACGGTCCAGGGCTGGATCACCACGCCTGCCACCACCTTCGGCCTTGCCCTCACCGCCGGCACCGCCGTGCTCCAGTTCGACTCCAAAGAAAACGACCTCACCAGCCACCCCGCCGAGCTCGACATCACCCTCGCCACAGCGAGCGGCCCCGGTACGGTCAGCGCAACCGGTCCCGCCGGTCCGCAAGGTCCCACCGGCCCGCAAGGCCTGACCGGAGCCACAGGCCCTGCCGGAGCCATCGGTCCCCAGGGCCCAACCGGAGCCATCGGTCCCCAGGGACCCGCCGCCGTCATGAACTACCAGGGCCTCTGGAGCTCGCTCATCACCTACCCCGCCAACGCCGTCGTCACCTACGCCGGCTCCTCCTACCTCTCGCTCGCCGCCGGAAACAAGGGCAACACTCCCGGCCTCTCCGCCGCCGTCTGGGGTCTGCTCGCCGCCGCCGGCCAGAACGGAACCAGCAGCCCCTCGTCAGCCGGCACGCAGCAGACCCTCACCTACCAGGGCATCTTTAGTGCCTCGACCAGCTACGCCTCCGGCGACATCGTCCAGTACCTCGGCTCCTCCTTCATCTCGCTGCTCGCCGGCAATCGTGGCAATACGCCCGGTATCGCCACCGTCGCCTGGGGCCTGCTCGCCGCCGCTGGTCAAAACACCGCCTCCACCACAAGCACCACCCAGCAGAGCCTCACCTATCAGGGCACCTACGCGCCCGCCACCAACTACGCGCTCGGCGACATCGTCCAGTACCTGGGCTCCTCGTTTGTCTCGCTTCTTGCCCCCAACCATGGCAACACCCCCGGCCTCGTCCCCACTGCCTGGGGCCTGCTCGCCTCCGCCCAGCCCGGTGTCACCGGTCCTTCGGGCCCCGCCGGCCAGACAGGTCCTGCAGGGCCTCAGGGTAGCCCCGGCGTCGTCGGCCCGCAGGGACCCATCGGTCTCACCGGCGTCGCCGGCCCGCAAGGTCCACCCGGTCTCACTTGGCAGGGCGCCTACATCTCGACCAGCAACTACGCCCTTGGCGACATCGTCCTTTGGCAGGGCATCACCTATACCTCGCTCATCGCCTCGAACCACGGCAACGCGCCCGATATCACGCCCCGTAGCTGGGGCGTCCTCGCGTCGCAGGGGCCCGCAGGCCCCACCGGCGCGCAGGGCCCCATCGGTCTCACAGGTCCCATCGGCTACCAGGGCCTCGCCGGTCCTCCCGGTCCTGCCGGCCCCACCGGCCCCTCTGGCTCGCAGGGCCCGGCCGGGGCCCAAGGCCTCACGGGTCCGCAGGGCCCACGCGGCGAGTCCGGCCCTGAGGGTCTGCAGGGCACCCCCGGACAGGCCGGGGCGCAGGGCCTTCCCGGGCCGGCCGGAAGCACCGGCCCGCAGGGTCCCATGGGCTCCGTCGGTCCCGCCGGCCCGGTCGGCCTCACCCCGCAAGGCAGCTATAGCTCCTCGCACAACTACGCCCTCGCCGACGCCGTCACCTTCAACGGCTCCGGCTACGTCTCGCTCGTCAACGCGAACGTCGGCAACACGCCCGGCCAGAGCCCGGCGCAGTGGTCCCTCTTCGCCGCCGCCGGCGCCCCTGGCGTCGCCGGTCCCGCAGGCGCATCTGGCACACCCGGCGCCACCGGTCCACAGGGACCCGCAGGCGCCACGGGCACAACCGGCCCGCAAGGCCCCGCCGGCCCGCAAGGTCCTCCCGTCGCCAACTTCACCGGCGCCTATAGCGCTGCAACCAACTACGCTCTCAACGACGCCGCCAGCTTCTCCGGCTCCACCTACGTTTCGCTCTCCGCCGGCAATCACGGCAACCCACCCGACAGCAGCCCCTCATCTTGGGCACTGCTCGTTGCGCGCGGTGCCGCTGGAGCCGCCGGTCCTCCCGGCGCGACGGGAGCCGCGGGATCCACCGGTCCGACCGGTGCGACAGGCGCAACCGGCCCCCAGGGTACGCAGGGTCAGGCCGGCCCCGCCGGCATTCCAGGTATCAACTTCCGCGACACCTGGCTCTCCAACGCGAACTACCAGACCAGCGATGCCGTCACCTTCCAGGGTTCCACCTGGATCGCCACTGCCAGCAGCTCCGGCGTCCAGCCCGGCACCTCCACCTCTGCCTGGTCTGTCCTCGCCCAGGCTGGCCTCACCGGTCCGTCCGGACCAATCGGCTCAGCCGCCACCATCTCCCTTGGCTCCGTCACCACCGGCGCCCCTGGCACCCCCGCCCAGATCACCAACTCCGGCAGCAGCTCCGCCGCCATCCTCAACTTCACCATTCCCGCCGGCGCCACCGGTCCCGCTGGAACCGGCGGTACCGGCTCCAGCTCGGGCTCGAGCACCAGCGGCATCCCCTTCGCCTCCGTCATCCACTCGGTCAGCTTCCAGAACCTCTTCTACTCCGTAAACGGAGCCAACTCCGCGCTCAACGAGACCACCTCCGTGCTCACCTGGCTTCCAAACAGCTGCACCGCAACCAGCCTCGCCGTGTACTCCACCCAGGCCAACACCCTCACCGTCACCCTTCGCACCGGCATCCCCGGCGCCATGCAGCCCTCTCTCTCCTGTAGCGTCTCCGCAAATGGGTCCTGCACGGCAACCGGCAACGTAGCGGTCGCTGCCGGCACCTTTGTTGATCTCAATATCACCGGCGCAAACGGCACCGCCGCTCCGGTCTGGACCGCTCTCAACTGTCAGTAAATGCGCCACACCGCGGGGTAAAAAGTTGAAAATAGGGGGCAGTCGAGGCGCATCTCCACTCCCCCGCATCCGAACCTCAGCGGAAACGCGTAAAAACACCCCTTAACCTCCGCGAAAAGCCCCTTTACCTCGACGGAAACTGCACCAAATTCACCTCGGAGCTGCTGTGCTGAAGATCGTCCACACTGCCTGCCTCACCCTCGCCTCCTGCCTCCTCCTCAGCCCCGTGCTTGCGCCGCGGGCAGACGCGCAAACGCAGCAAGAGGCTACCGCGCCTCTGCTCTCCCCGGACGCCTTCTCGGCGTTGAATCCAGACCTGAAGTACCTTTATCTTGAGGGAGTTACAGCGCACTGGACCACTGTCGCCGATGGCCGCGATTTTGCCTTCCTCCAAGCCGCTGTCGACGCCATCGTCACACCCTCGGGTACTCTGAGCATCCCCATTAACCAGGCGCTCCCCTTCGGCAAAGCAATCCTCCTGGTCTATCGCGCCACCGGAAAGTCCATCTACTACCAGGCCGCAAACCAGCTTCGCACCTATCTGCAACCTCAACAGGACAAAGGAGATATGTCGACAGCTCCCTTCCTCGCCGACTTCGGCGTCACCGCGGGTGACGCCTCCGCCGCCGAGCAGGCAGCCGACATACTCCTCCGCATCGACACCACCGGGCGAGACCTGGAGACGGGCCTTCTCCACGGCTCCAGCCCAACGGGAGCGCTCTCTCGTAACACTGTCTATGCATTGGACTTACTTCAAACCATCGACCGCTTGCCCGTCGGCTTCCACCACCGCCGCGGACTCGCGGAAGCACTGAACAAAACCGTCAGCGCGCTTATCGCAAGGCAAGACAACCACGCGGTCTGGCAAACCCCTGGCCAGCCCACCCAGACCCTGCTGCTCAACGCCTTCATCGTAGCCCGTGCCGTCCGCCTTGGCGAACTCGCGGGAAGCGACGCCACGCTCGCCAAGCAGATGGCAGAAGCTGTTCATTCTGCAACCCTTAGCCCGGCTGACGAAGGCGCGCGCCTGCTTGCCGAGAGCGAGGCTGACCAGGTTTCTACCCAGGCGTATGGACAGGGAAAAACCGTCGTGGCCGATAGCTGGTTTACCGCTGAACCTCGCGAGAACCCCGTTGGAAAGCCTGGAGCAACCCTGGCGAAATGGAACGATGACTCCGCTAACGGCCTGAGTTTCCTTGGCTATGCGTTCAAGCGATACGGGATGCAGACAGACGTTTTGCGCACCGCGCCCACTGCAGCGGGCCTGAGTTCCGCGCAGGTCTATGTCGTCGCTTCACCAGCCAACACCTTCTCCCACGACATAACCAAGCAGGATGCCGACGCCGTCGAAACCTGGGTGAAGGAGGGCGGGGTTCTGATTCTCTTTCAAAACAAGGAAGTTATAGAGAAGAGCTCAAACCTCAATATCCTTTCAGATCGCTTCGGGATGCACTTCAACCAGAGCGATGGGACCGGGCGGCAGGATGGAAGAGAGGAGCAGAACGTCGTCGTCATCCCTCCCGGAAACAACGTCTTCTCCACCTCGCGTCGCTTGTCTCTTCAGGGGAACTCGACGCTCACGCTAAAGCCCCAGGCGCATTCTGTCTTGCAAGATAACGACGGCGCGAAGATAGCAGTCGCCTCCGTGGGTCGTGGAACTGTCCTGGCCATTGCGGATCCGTGGCTCTTGAATGAGTTTCTGGACGGTCGGAAGAGCTCTCCCTCCACTGATAACTTTCGAGCAGCCATCGACTTAGCTGGATGGATCCTCAAGCAGACGCAGCAATGAGTTCGTCATAAAGGGAGGCTGTGACGAAGCTGGCGCAGCAGCGCTGAGAAGGTGTCTGGGGGAGGAATACCCTCGGCATCAAGCAGATGCTCCAGTTCGCGCGCGAAGCGAGTGCCTTCCGGGTAACCAAACATACCGAGAGAGCCGGCGAGCTTATGCGCCGAGATTGCAGCCTCACTGCGCAAAGGAGATGTAAGCGACTCAGAATGAATGCGTTCCGAGGCCAAGGTAAGGATGTTGAGATGCTCTCGGACCATGGGAAGCTTGCGTTTCCAGAGCTCCTTCAGCATGGCTTCCGTCTTTGCTTTGGCTGCGTCGTGATCCATAAACGGCGCCTTTCGCAACAAGAGGGCTAGTCTTTCCAGCCAAGAACGTCTGAGATCTGCTGTGCGAGGGTGAGTGGGTCGAAGGGCTTGAAGAGGACGGCGGCGACACCGAGGTCGGCGAAGCGGCGCTGATCAGTCCCTTGCACCTTGGCTGTCAGTAAGAGTACTGGAATGTGTGAGATAGCTGGTTCCTGCTGCATCTGGCGGAAGGTGGTCGGGCCGTCCATGCCGGGCATCATCACGTCCATGAGGATGGCATCGGGAAGGGCGGCGGTGGCAGTAGCGATGCCTTCGAGGCCTGAGGAGGCGGTCATAACCTGCCAGTTTGCAACAGTTTCCAGGGAGAGGGCCGCAACTTCGCGGATGTCGTCTTCGTCGTCGATGATCAGGATGCGTCGCATAGGCGAGCCAATGTTCTCATGTGCGGGCAGGGTTCGAACAGGCGGATTTGCTGCTCAAAGGCATGGATTTACGCGATTTTCGCTGAGGTTCCGCGTGTTTTGGACGAGGTAACGAGCAGTTTCGCGGAGGTTTCACGGAGCGAGGGTTTGGGTACGGTGGCCAGCCGGCGGAGACGCTGCACCATGGAGACGACCAGCTCCTCGACCTCCTTCGGCTGGACCCGGGCCTTGGTCAGGAACTCTGTCGGACCGAGGCGAAGCTTGGACATTTCGGTGTCGGAGATCTCACGACCGGAGTAGACGACCAGGGGCAGGGTATCGAGGCCGGGCTGCTGCCGCATCCACTCGACGAAGGAGAAGCCGTCGCCGTCGGGCAGGGTGAGATCGAGGATGAGGAGATCAGGACGATGGGCGACGCAGTGGCGGATGGCCTGCTGCCGCGTTGAGGCGTGGTCCACATGAACACTGGCATCTTCGAAGCTGGCGACGATGACGCTGGCGAGGTCGTGATCGTCTTCGACGAGCAGGATTTTTGCGGGACCATCTCCATGGCGGAGAACGCGACCGAGCTCGGCGAAGAGGAGATGCTCATTGAAGGGTTTCTGCACCCATCCCTGGGCGTCGCCGGCCATCTCGCGGCGAAGGACTGGCGAGAGGACACTGAGGATGACGACGGGGATAGCGGAGGTCGCGGGAGTGTCCCGCAGCCGCTGCAGCGTCTCCCAGCCGCTGAGGCCTGGCATGTAGAGGTCGAGGAGGATGGCCTCGACGCGGTTCTGGGCGGCGAGCGTAAGCGCCTGCTCCCCGGAGGCGGCTTCGAGACACTCGTATCCTTGCCGGCGGAGGTTTTCGGCGACGACGGTCCGGATGCTCGCGTCATCGTCGCAGATGAGGATGCAGCCTTCGCCGACGGGCAGAGCGGGCGCGGGCAGAAGGGCGTCCGAGGCACGGGCGGTGCGCGGCAGCATGACGTAGAAGGTGGTGCCGGGGCCAAGATTCCGCTGTGCCCAGATCGAGCCGGAGTGCTGCTGCACGATGGTGCGGCAGATGGCGAGACCGAGGCCGGTGCCGCCTTTCTGCCGCGCATCGGAAGGCTCGACCTGCTGGAAGCGATCAAAGATGTTGTCAAGTTTATCGGCAGGGATGCCGCGGCCTTCGTCGGAGACACGAAGCAGGATGGAGTCTGAGGTGGACTCGGCCTGAACGCGAATGGTGGAGGCATTGGGGGAGAACTTGACGGCGTTCGAGAGGAGGTTGGTGAGGACCTGCAGGATACGGTCGGAGTCCGCATCGAAGAACAGCCCATCGGCTGCGCCCGCGGTGGTGAGCTCGATGTGGACGGAGGCGGCATCGGCCATGGGCGTCATGGTGTCAACGGCAGACAGAGCGAGCTCGTGCAGGGAGCATCGGCGAAGCTGGAGGGGAGCGCGCCCGGACTCCATCCGCTCGAGATCCAGGATGTCGTTGATCAGGCGAATCAGGCGATCGGTGTTGGTAACAGCGATGCGGAGAAGATTCTGCGCCTTGGGATCAAGCGAGCCCATGACGCCTGACGAGAGCAGGCCAAGGGAGCCGCGAATGCTGGTGAGCGGAGTTCGAAGCTCGTGCGAGACGGTGGAGATGAACTCATCCTTAAGTGTGTCCAGCTCTGATCGCTCGTTGAGGCGTTTGCGATCCTGCTGCACCTGTTCGGTGGCGGCGAGGAGCTGATCTGCCAGACGGTGAGCGAGCGAACGGGCACGCAGGAAGGCGACCAGGAGACCGATCGAGAGAAGCAGGAGGCAGATCCACGCGGCGATCAGAGAAGGATGCATGAGGTAACCAAGGAAGTAACCGAACTGGGAAGAATAGTAACTCCACTTCCCGATTTTTTCGCAGAAATCTGAAGATTTTTCCGGTTCACTTGGAGTCTCCCTCTTTCGTTAGTATTTCCTCAGCCTGCGAGGGGTACAAGGATGGGTGGCAAACCTTCGTTCGGCCTCTCGTCCCATGGCTAGGGATTGCGGAAACTCGAAGCTACCCCGGGGAGGGCGATTGTTTCGTTGATGAAAAGCAGCTTAGCTTATGTCTCCCCTCGAAGCTTAGTAGTTTCTTAGATACCCTGGATGACTCGCCGGGTGACCTCGCACCCATGCTGCAGAGTGCCGGAACGTGTGTTCCGAAGGCGCTCTACCGTGATACCACGGTGCTTGCCGGGGCCTCCAGCTTCGTACTCTCGACCCAGTTACTATAGTTTCGCGCGGCGCCTTCCAAGCTTGCGGGAGGATACAAGGACGCGAGGGCGCGGGACGACCTATGCCGCTGCCCTTGTCTCCCGGATGCGGGCGTGAAAGGATGCCGGAGCTATGGTGACTAAGGAGCGAAGCAGGGCTGTGGCTTGGGGGCTCGTGCTTTGGCTGCTGGGTGGTGGTGCACCGGCGCAAGCGAGCTTTCAGGCGGCCGTGCCTGCCGCGTCAGAGCAGGTGCCCGGGCTGGCCGAGCATTCCGCGGAGGACCGCAGCCCGGAGATCGCGCTGACCGTGATTGCGACCAGAGGAGGCAAGCCGCTCCTAGATCTACCCAGCTCTCAGATCGCCCTCCGGGTAAGCGACCGCCCGATCGGGGAGAACGAGCTTCGAGTGAGTGGGCCGCTGGAGACGCCGGTGTCGCTGCTGATCGTTCTCGACGCGATCAATATGGCTCACGAGGATCTTGCAAGCGCCGAGGAGGGGCTGCGCGGATTTCTTCTGGATCACGGAGGACGCCTGGAGTGGCCGACCTCGGTCGTTCTCTTTACGGATCATCCGTTGGATGGCGGTACAGCGCTTTCGCCGGAGACGAGCAGGCGTGCGTTGTCGATGCGGCGGCTGCCTGTGACGACCGAGGGCCAGGCGCTGGTGCGCGGTCTGGAGGAGAGTGATCCGGGTCTGCGACGGATCACGCAGGCGCAGGGTGGGGCGGGGCAGGAAGAGCAGGTTTCTCTCTCGTTGAAGGCGATGGCGTTTCTGGCGGATGCTGAGGCGAAGGTTCCGGGGGCGAAGGTGGTGGTGTGGATCAGTCCGGGATGGCCGCTGATGGCTGGCAGCCCGAGGAATCACCAGCAGCTGTTCGACACCATCAGCTACTTTTCAAGCAGCCTGCGCAGGGCTCAAGTGGTGATGGATCAGATTGACCCGAGGGCGGTGACGCGCTTACCGGAGCCGAGCTCGCTGGCTGCGGTTCCGATGCGGCCGGATTTCGGAGCAGGAAACCAGCACTCGGTGAGTGCACCTGCACCGAGTGGCCCGGAGTATTGGAAGAGCTTCGTGCCACCTGTCGTGTCCGCCCGGGCGGCTAACCCGAACGATCTGACGTTACAGGTTCTGGCGACGCAGAGTGGTGGGCTGGTGCTGGGCAATGAGCAAGAGCTCGGCGCGCAGCTGCGCCGCTGCGCGGAGGAGGCGAAGGGTCTTCATGTGCTGCGCTTTACGCGGTTGCGGGAGGCAGTACCGGGAAGCTACCAGGCAGTGTCGGTCCGGGCGCGGAGCAGCGACGTGCAGTTGCGGATGAGGCAGGGGTACTACGAGGAGCGGTGAGCGACCCGATCTTCATCGATTTGCGTCGAGATGGTTGCAGACGAGTTGGTAGGCTAGAAGATCTTCTGACGAGGCGCGAGACGAATGAACGTGAACTTTGCGGAGCGGGCGCACAACCACAACTGGAAGCTGGACCCGATTGTGCGATCGCTGCTCGACACGGACTTTTACAAGCTGCTGATGCTGCAGTTTATCTGGAAGAACTTCCCGGGCACGCGGGTGAGGAGCGAGGTGCACAACCGGACGGCGACGGTGCGGCTGGCGGAGCGAGTTGGCGCAGCGGCGCTGCGCGAGCAGATGGAGCATGTGCGAGGGCTGCGGTACAGGAAGAGCGAGCTGGTGTGGCTGGCGGGCAACTCGTTCTATGGCGTGCGGTCGATCTTCGAGCCGGGGTTCCTGGACTGGTTGGAGCATGACTTCCGGCTGAGCGACTACACGATCGACGAGCAGGACGGGCAGCTGGTGCTGCGCTTTGAGGGACTGTGGAGCGCGGTGACGATGTGGGAGATCTACGCGCTCGAGATTGTGAGTGAGCTGAAGACGCGGGCGGCGCTGGCGGAGATGACGGAGCTGGAGCTGGATGTGCTGTATGCGCGGGCGAAGACGCGGCTGTGGGACAAGCTGGAGCGGCTGCGCGGGGTGCCGGGGCTGAAGCTGTCGGACTTTGGGACGCGGCGGCGGCACAGCTTTTTGTGGCAGGAGTACGCGGTGGGGGCGCTGCGGGCGGTGCTGGGCGAGGGGATGACGGGCACGAGCAATACGGCGCTGGCGTACAAGCATGATCTGGAGGCAATCGGGACGAATGCGCATGAGCTTCCGATGGCGCTGGCGGCCATGGCAAATACGGATGCGGAGCTGAAGGCATCGCAGTACCGGGTGCTGGAGCTGTGGCAGCGGAGCTATGGGGGATCGCTGCTGATTATGCTGCCGGACACATTTGGGACGACGCAGTTTCTGGAGGATGCGCCGGAGTGGGTGCTGGACTGGACGGGGCAGCGGGTGGACTCGAAGCCGCCGATGGAGGCAGGGGACGAGTACATCGACTGGATTGAGCGGCGTGGGGGTGACCCGAAGACAAAGCGGCTGATTGCGAGTGATGGGCTGGATGTCGACGACATCTTGACGCTGCATCGCTACTTCGAGGGTCGGATCCGGTTCAGCGCCGGGTGGGGAACGCTGCTGACGAACGACTTTCGCGGGTGCCACCCGCGAGGGGAGGCGACGCTTGAGCCGCTGAGCCTGGTGTGCAAGCTGACGAGCGTGGGCGGGCGGCCGACGGTGAAGCTGAGTGACAACGTGAACAAGGCGGCGGGGCCGAAGGGGGAGGTGGAGCGGTATCGGCGGGTGTTTGGGAGCGTGGGAGTGGGGCGGGAGAGAGTGCTGGTGTAAGTGCGGAGGTCGGCAAGCAGAGCCCTGCATGGGGACAACAAAGCAACATAGAAGGGCAAGACACAACAGCAAGACAGAAAGCAAGGTTCAGACGGGCTCGGTGTGAATGTCTGGCGCGGCGAGGGTGGCGTAGCTGAGGGCGCCTAGAAGGGTTATAGCGCTGCAGAGAAAGAGCGACAGGGTGAAGGAGTGGGTGCGGTCAAGCAGGAAGCCGGTGAGGATGGGCGCGGCGGAGGCGATGGTGAAGCCGG
>CAXTCB010000081.1:0-11805 GCA_964242875.1 uncultured Acidobacteriaceae bacterium | reverse complement strand
GCAGGGTCTGAATCCAATTGCCGGGTGTGGGAATCGAACGTATACTGAGGAAAGCGCCGCACGTATGTTTCCGTGAGCCGCGAGGTGCGACAGGCCTTCGATGTGACCGTGATCCTAGCCGGTTGCAAGCGAACCGCACTCGAGGCAGGTGCCTCAATTGAAAGGATTTAGCAATGCCAAAACAGGGAATCCATCCAGGCTACAACGACATTACCGTGAAGTGCGCATGCGGTACCAACTTCCAGACGCGGTCGACGCATAAGGGCGATATTGTGCTCGAAATCTGCTCGGCGTGCCACCCGTTCTTTACCGGTAAGCAGAAGCTGATCGACACGGCCGGCCGGGTCGAGCGCTTCCGGCAGAAGTTTGCCAAGTCTGATGCGGGCAAGGCTGCTGCTGCTAAGTAGTTGCAAGTAAAGATAGATAGGAGAAGGCCTCCACGGCGTGGAGGCCTTTTCTGTTGGGGTAGCGGGAGAGGTATGAAGAAGCGGTACACGCTTGATCAGAACCGGTGGGACGCGCCGGTGGCGCATGCGATGCCCGAGCGGGTGCGTGTGCCGGCGGGCTTTGTTGTTGGAAACGTTGGGGTTAGGCCGGCGACGGTGCTGGCGCCGATGGCCGGGGTGACGGACACGGTGTTTCGGCGGTTTATCAAGAACGCGAGCGTGTTTTCGGCCCCGATTTCGCAGAGGTCAGAGGCCGATTTGCGCGATTTCGACGAGGTTAGGGGCACTTTCGCGGAGGTTGAGCGAGAGACTTCGAATGAGCAGTCGGGATGCGGGCTGATCATGACGGAGTTCACCTCGGCGGACGGGCTGAGCCGGATGCGGGAGTCGAAGCGGAAGCGCTACCTGACGTACTACGAGGACGAGCACCCGATCTCGGCGCAGCTGTTCGGGTCGAACCCGGAGACGCTGGCGGACTCGGCACGGATCTGCGAGGAGGCGGGGTTCGACATCGTCGATTTGAACCTGGGGTGTCCGGCAAAACGGGTGGTCGCCTGCAACGGCGGATCGGGTTTGTTGAAGGATCTGCCGGCGATCAAGGTGATCTTCGAGCAGGTACGGGCGGCGGTGCGGATTCCGTTTACGGTGAAGTTCCGGATGGGATGGAACGACGCGAACATCGTGTGCGTGGAGCTCGCGAGAATAGCGGAGGACTGCGGGCTGAATGCGGTGGCGCTCCATGCGCGCACGCGAGAGGACGGGTACACGGGGCAGGCGCGCTGGGAGTACATCGCGGCGGTGAAGGATGCGGTGGGGATTCCGGTGATCGGGAACGGGGACATCCGGTCGCCCGAGGATGCGGCGGCGATGGTGGAGAAGACGGGGTGCGATGCGGTGATGATCGGGCGGACGGCGCCGGCGAACCCGTGGATCTTTCGGCAGATTGCGCAGTACACGGCGACGGGGAACTACGACGTGCCAACGGACGAGGATCGCTACCGGATGATCCGGACGTACTTCGAGATGCTGGTGGCGGAGGTGACGGCGGAGGAGCGCGGGGTGGGGTCAGTCTTGGGGGCGTCGACGAACAAGTCGATCGAGCGCGACTGTGTGGGGAAGATGAAGCAGTTTGCCAGCTGGTTTACGCACGGGGTGCCGGGCGGCGCGGGGCTGCGGCGGGGGATCTTCGAGGCGAAGACGGGCGCGGCGGTGCTGGGGCGGGTGGAGGAGTTTTTTGCGGGGCGTGGCGAGGGCGAGGGTCTGGTTGCGGATAGCGGACCGGAGCAGAACGCCGCGGCTGCGTCGTTGGCTTGCTGCGACTGAGTTGCTGCAAGTCCGAGTTGGCGTACGCGCCGGTCAGGATCAAACATCCTAACCTCGCCTGCCGAAGGACGGTGGCTTTCGCGGGATCCGGCACGGAAGCTCAAACCTGGCTCGACAAATAAGCGGTAAAAGATCTGCATCCTAACCTACTAGTTGGTAGTCTATCTCTGCATGCAAGGTGAAACAGCAGAACGGATTCTCGACGCAGCGAACGCCCTTCTCATCGATCGTGGCTATTCAGCGTTCAGCTACGCCGATATTGCGGAGACCGTGGAGATCCGAAAGGCGAGCATTCACCATCACTTCCCGACCAAGGCGGGGCTAGTGGTCGCAGTGTTGCGGCGGCATCGCGCCAGGATCTCTGAAGGGATGAAGGCGCTCGATGCGGAGTTCGAGAATCCTCTGCTACGCCTTCGAAACTATTACAAGTTCTGGGAAGGGTGTATCAGGGGCCAGACGCTTTCGTTCTGCATCGGCGCGCTGCTGGGCGCCGAGATGCCCTCGCTGCCCGAGGACGTGCAGGCCGAGGTTCGTTTGCACTTTTCGATGCTCACGGAATGGTTTGAGCGCACGCTCAGAGCCGGATCCAAAGCACGGGCGATCCAGCTGCAGGGGACCGTCGCGGCGGAGGCGCAGATGCTGATCGCCGTGCTGCACGGCGCGATGCTTTCGGCACGTGCCACCAACAACTGTGATCTCTTCCGATCGCTTTCCCAAGCGGCCTTGAACCGGCTTGTACCAGCAAAGCAGTAGACAAACTTTGGAGGCTCGTCTGCGAGGGCTGCCTACGACTTAATTACCTACCAACTAGAAGATAGCGAGGAAGAAACATGGAAACAGTATCACTGGACTCCACACGGTCTTTACGGAACCTCTACTTTGTTCGGACCGCGTTTCAAGTGGTCTGGGCGGCAAGCGTTCTCGCCACCGCGATCAAGCAGCCTCAGATCGCCGCTGTGCTCTTCCTCCTCTATCCGCTGTGGGACGTTGCGTGCACGGTGTACGACCTCAGGACGGCAAGCAGATCGGGCAGCGCACGCACCTCGCAGGTCATCAATGCGCTGCTGGGAGTGAGTGCCGCACTCGGTATCGGACTGACGGTGTTTCGGCAGCCGATCTACTCGGTCGCTATTTTTGGTGTGTGGGCCTTTGGCGCTGGCCTGCTGCAGCTTGTGCTTGGCCTGATTCGGCGGAAGCAGCTGGGCGGCGGCCAGTGGGCGATGATCCTGAGCGGCGGGCAGTCGATGATTGCGGGCGTTGCCTTCTTTCTGGGCGGACTCTACGACAAGCGCCACATCCAGGATGTTGGCGGCTATGCGACCTTCGGAGCGATCTACTTCCTGATCGGCGGAGTTTTGCTCACGCGCAAGCTTTCCAGGCCGTCAACCATGGAAGTACGAGGGTAGCTGTATGAGCTCTGAGATCAAGCGAGACCTGTTGCAAACAGCCGCGGTTGCAGGCATGCCCGGCTGGGAGACGCGGCTGTTCCTTATTATGTATCCGGCGGGTGCGGACGGCAGCGGCCATTCGCATCCTGTTCCCGGCATAGGGTATGTGCTGGACGGCACGATGGTGTCGGCGTTCGATGACGATGCCGAGGAGCTCATCCTTGCTGGCGAGGGTTTCCAGGACAAGGCCAGCTTTCATCGCGTGAGCCGCAACGGCAGCGCGACCGAGCCGATGCGATTTGTGATTGCCTATACGGTGAGGGTGGGCGAGCCCAATACAACATGGCCCTGACCGTGGCGTGAGGAAGGCGTCGAGTGGGAGTCGAGAGCAGGGTACCGCGGCTGAGTCACTGGCTTGCTGCGACTGAGATACCGCGGCGAGATGACGACAACCGCGTTTGTCGGTACTTATCCGACCATCCTTGCATCACAATTTTGCGATGGAAGGCAAACGGCCAGAGCTGTGACTGGTAAGAGGTATACGGATGCGTCATGTTACAGACGAAGAGCGCCGGGCTCGACTCGGTATTCGTCACGCTCTTGTGCCGAGTGCCCGTGTGGGTTCCGCCGAAGCTACTGTTGAATCTGTTGTTGCGCTTCACGCGACAGACCCGGCTACCGTGTACGTGTCGTACTGGACGCGCAGCGAAGCGCCGCAAGCTGCTGATCTCGAACGAGCCCTGTATCGGGACAGAAGCCTTGTGAAGCAGCTCGCGATGCGGAGAACCCTGTTCGTCTTTCCTCGTGATCTCTTAGCGGCTACCTGGGCGAGCGCATCAGTTCGGGTGGCGCATGCGGAAGAGGCTCGAATCGCAAAAGGAATCATGGCTGCCGGTGTAGCTCGCGACGGGCACACGTGGCTGAGGGAAGTGCGTTCACAGGTGCTGGCCGTATTGGCTGTGCATCCGGAGGGACTCGTGGCGCAAAAGCTGCGTGAGTTGATTCCAGCCCTGCGTGTCGAGGCACGGCCTTCGTCCCGCTCCGTGGTCTCACAGGTACTGACCTATCTCGGAGCAAACGCGGACATCCTTCGAGGCGGCAAAGCGGGGAACTGGCGATCGCCGCGAACGCAGTGGACGATCCCGGAAGGCTGGCTGGTCACCTTGCCCGCTGCATGCACAGCAACAGATGGCTATCGAGAGCTGGTTCGGCGTTGGTTGCAGCGCTTTGGTCCAGGTACGGAAGAAGATCTCGTCTGGTGGCTTGGCTCCACCAGGAGCGCTGTTCGTACAGCTCTGCAGGACCTTTCGGCAATGGAGGTTTCTCTGGAGGGTGGCGGCCGAGGCTGGCTGCTGCCAGACGACCTTGACGAGATGCCGACGCCGGAATCGTGGGTAGCGCTTCTGCCTCTGCTTGACCCTACCGTGATGGGATGGCGTGACCGTGACTTCTACTTCGAGCGGCATCGTGACCTGCTGTTTGACCGGCAAGGAAACGCAGGCACGACGATCTGGGTTGACGGTCGCGTTGTGGGCCATTGGCTCCAGGACAGACAGGGTGCGGTGGAGTTGCGGTTGTTGGAACGGGTCTCAGTCAAGGCTGAGCGCGCACTTGGTTCCGAAGCGAAGCGCCTTACCGAGTGGTTGGGCAATGTCAGGCTTGCCTATGTGCGGTCGCCGGCCTACGCAGCAGAGCTGGAAGCCGCTGCGGAGCGTTCTGCATCGTAAATACTGTCCCTTATCCGGGAGGACCGATGCCATCAGAGAGCGTCGCCAAAAACGAGAAGCGGACGCCAGACCGTCGACGTAGCTTCCCGGAAAAGAGGGTCCCAGATCTTGCTCCATTCCTGGAAGTTGGCGTGGAACCATGCCACTCGCTGATCCGCGTCGCTTGCCTCTTCGAGGCTCTGTCTTGCCCCGTCATCCTGAGTCTCCAAGCCCGCGTAAAGCAGCACGCTGCCGTCAGGCTTAGTCCCCATGCCGATGGTTCTTTCTGGCGTGGGTGATCGTGAAGAACCGTTCCATCGGCGTCGGTAAGCCGAAGCCGATCGAGATCCGGCGATGATTGGCCCAGAACCTGTCGAGCAGGCCGGCAGCCTCCAGTGCCGCTAGTCCGAAGTCTTCATGGAGGTCTGATGCGCTGCCCTAGACTCGCGCACTGCGGCTCCCATCACGCTCCTACACGAAAACCTGCGCACCACTTTGCTGTAGCTCGCGCCATCGGAAAAGCTGTTGGCTGAACTTGAGGCTGCAGATGAGTACATCTTCGGTGTGCCGATGCACAACTTCGGCGTTCCTTCCGTCCTGAAGCTCTGGATCGATCAGATCTGCCGCGTAGCTCACGGAGGAACTGGTCAACGACGTTGTTCCGCAGACCCTGCCGCTTTCGAAGACAAAGAACGCAGACATAAGCCCTATGTGTTATGGTAGTACATATGCTTCGGAGTTACACCTGCTTAGAGCAACAGAAGGAATCCCAAATGAGAATTGCTGTCGTCGGTGCAACCGGCATGATTGGAAGCCACGTGCTCCAGGCTGGCGCCAAGCGCGGCCACGAGATGATCGCGATCTCCAGGAAGCCATTCTCTGGCGCCTCTCTACAGTTGGAGCAGTTGGAGGCTCGAACCGCGGACTTGGCAAGTGTTCCTGAGCTTCGCCGCGCGCTTGAGGGCGCGGACGCAGTCGTGCATTGTGCCGGCTACTACCCCGGCGCACCTCGGCCTTTGCCTCTCGAACTCGCGGAAGCTACGAAATTGTCCAACAACTTCTATGAGGCTTGCTCCGGACTCGGGCTACAAAAAATTGTGTACGTGGGCGCGGCAATTGCAGTGCCCCGTAACCGTGACGGGGAACCGAGCGACGGCCAGGCAAACTTCCCTGAGGCACCGCCCAGCAGCAACAGCTACCTTCAGGTGAAATGGCTCCAGGACTCGATTGCGCGGAAGCACGCTGCGGACGGTCTTCCCGTGGTGATTGGCGTTCCTGCGATGACGTTCGGCGAGTTCGATCCTGGGAATACGACCGGGAACTTCATCCTTGGCGTCGCAAAAGGAAAATTCAAAGCATTCGTCGATGGAAAGCGCAACGTGGTGTACGCCGGAGATGCCGCGGACGGTTTGATCTTGGCAGCAGAGCGCGGGACCGCAGGACATCGATACCTGTTTACGGGAGAGAACCTCACCATGGAGCAGCTGATGGGTAAGATTGCTCGCGTTACCAAGGCGCCGATGCCGAAGACCATGCCCCTTCCTGTCACCAGAGCGCTCTACGCTTTTCAGCTGCTCCGGTACAAGTTTCTGTCAGGCCCGGTCCCGACGATCTCCGAAACGGCGATGGCGGTCATGTCTGCGGGGCAGTTTCTTGATGGGCGAGTCGCCGCGTTAGAGCTCGGGTACAAGCCTTCTGTTTCCGTGGATGAGGCAATCGAAAGAGCTCTTGCTTGGTTCGTGCAGGCGGGTCTCTTACCTGCTCATGGATAGAACTCGCAACAGAGAGTTTTGACACTGTTGCTGCGGCGAGGACCACCTTCCAGAATGATCTCTACGTGGCCACACACTGCCATGTTTCTGCGAGCGAATCCGGTCCAAGGAGTACGGTCGATACACTGACACTGTATGAATCAAACGACCGGAGCGCTTCCACGTTCCAGAAACAAGAAGAAGGATCCCGCCGCATACCACCACGGAGATCTTCGGGCGGCTCTCCTGAAAGCGGCTCGCAAAGCGCTTGAGGCAGGTGCTCCGGAGAAGATCTCTCTGAAGGCGCTTGCCACTCGGTTAGGAGTCTCGCAATCCGCGCCGTATCGGCATTTCCCCACACGGGAGACGCTGCTTGCGGCTGTCGCTGCGGATGGCTTTAAGCAATTCCAGGCGAAGATTCGCGAAGCTGCTGAAGCGGAAGGCCCCAAACCGGATCTGGCGCGCTGCTGTCTGGCCTACTTGCACTTCAGCAAACGTAACCCCGGTCTCTACAAACTTATGTTCGCTTCGGAGCTCCTGCACCGAGCTCATGATGAGACCCTCCAGCAGAGTGCGAAGCTTGCCTTCGAGGAGTTACTGGAGCGGGTGCAAGGTGCCGTGCCGAGTCAGACGCCGGCAACCGCAGCCTGGGTCTGGATGACGATGCATGGTCTCGCCATGATCGAGATGGCAGGCTTGTCTCTTGGACCAGCTTCAGCAAAACTGGCTGCGCTTGATGTGGTCCAAGAGATGACGAAACGCTTAACGTCGAAGGAGAAGCGTTCTTGATCAAGCGCTGCCTCTTTTCGCAACATCGGCGAGGACGCAAGCACAGTTTCTCAGTTGAGCAGCCACCCGCTTGCAGTTAGCGCAGCTTCAAGGAAGGCATCATCATCTGTGGCTCTCCCGAGCCAATCATCGCGAGTGCTGGGGTAAGGCAGCCAGAGCGGCTTTCCGTTCGATTCCTCTTTGCGATATGAAGAGCGACTTCGGCGATGATTGATGCCGTTGCGGTGTAGCCGGGATGGCCACTCCCGGAGAGTAGCGAGGAGCCAGTCCGGCCATTGATAGCCTTCGCATTTGCTTCTATCTCCCACTTCCACTGCGTTAGGTAGCGGCCCGACGGGCCGGAGCCAGGGGCGGGAAGGAACTTGCCGAGGAGCTGCCCCATTGCTCTTCGCACCGGGAGAGGCAGGCGCGTTGCGGCCACAAACAGCGTTTGTACCAGGCCTTTGAAAGCACCGGCAACTCTTCGGCCAAACCCACGAAAACCAGCAGAAGGACCCAGGTCTACGCCCTCGCGGTACTTCGCGAAGGAAGCAGGAGTTCTCCTCTCAGCAGCAAGAAGTGCCGCAGTCCGGTACACGATGGGCGGATTGAGAAAAGCTACCGGGACCACGGGCCCGAAGACACGTCCACCCTTTACTAAGGGTTGAAGCTGCAACCCAGCGGGCTGCTCCCGAGTGCCTTGTGCTGTCACCTGTGGCAGCAGTCCACCTGTTCTACCGACTAAGCGGGCATCGGGATCCTTCAGGATCTCAACGATGCTGGCCATGGTTCCCGCGGAGACAGACTGCTTGAGCGGTACCCCACCATCGGGGACCTGCAGGAAGCGGACGGCGACATGGACGCTTGCGATGGGCGCGCCTGCTCCAGGTCCAGCATCAAGCGATCCGTTTTGCTCTTCGGAACTACTTGCGCGTCGGCAGGCGATAAGTGTTGTGAGATCCGCCGGCATGGCTTCCCAGCCCGCCATTTGGACGATCTGTACTCCAGCAAAACGGGCGAGTTCGTCGAAGCGATCAATAACCCGGCGCAGCAGCGGGATCTCTCCGCTGAGATCGACGTAGGAAGTACCCGACTGCACACAGGCCTCAATCAGACCCTCCGCCTGAGAGGTATAAGGCCCCGCACAGTTCAAGACCACAGACGTTCGCATCGCAAGGCGAAACAAAGTCTCTCTGTTATCAAGATCTGCATCGATCGTTTCGACGTTGCCAAGTTTGAGGGACTCAAGAACTTTCGCTAAGCGAGCGGGATCTCGCCCGGCAATCGACCATCGGCGAGGTGTTACGACTGATCCTGAGAGGGTGTCCCTTTCGGCGAGTTGTTCTACAACAAGGCGCCCTGTTAGCCCGGTGGCGCCAAGCACCACAATGTCAAAATCTCTCTCCTGGTTCGTCGCAGACTGCATTGGGCTTGTCATCGGACCCTCCGCCATGTAATAGCGTAGTACATATGATGCTGGTTTGACCGGAGAGGACCAGGTCGGGCCGAATATAAGGGTTGCTGCGTCGACACGCCCGACCAGAGCCTACGTCACTCAAAACAGAGCGTACTGCCCAAACCTTTAGCTATTGAATGGGCGACTACTTAGTTCGTGCAGGGCTGAATCGTAATGCGGGTCGAGACGAGAAGTAGTCCCCGGTCTCGAGGTCTTCTAAAAGGGTCGCGTGGTTTGGGTCCCAGCCCAGCAGTTTGCGCGTTTGAGCACTGGATACCGGAGCATCGGCGGCGAAGGCTTTGGCGAAGAATGCATTTTCGAAGTGGGGGACAGCCTCCTCCTGCGTCACGGAGCGAACCGGAATCCCCAGGCTCCGACCGATCTGGTGCGCGATGGTTTGGAAGGTAATGGCGCTTTCTCCTGCGCCGTGCAGGATGCTACCGGCCGGCGCTTTCTCGACGGCGAGACGAAAGAGAGTCGCTGCATCCTCCCGATGGACAGCGGGCCAGCGATTCGCACCGTCACCGATATAGGCTGAGACGCCGGTTTTGCGGGCTGCGCCAATCAGAAAGGGTATGAAGCCATGATCCTGCGGCCCGTGAACCGTTGGTGCCAGCCGCACGATGCTGGAACGAACCCCTTGATTGACGAAGGCAAGACAGGCCTGCTCGCCCGCTATCCGATACGCACCGAGCGAATTGGCATCGGGAGCATCCTGCTCGGTGCTGACACGGTCAGTGGCCATCACCAAAGTGCCCGAGGTGATGACGAGCGGTTTGCCGGAACCGGCCAACCCTTGTCCAAGCGCGTTGATTGCGGAAGTATCTCGCCGGGTCATTCCTTCCGGATCGGCAAAGTCGCCGCCATACGCCATGTGAATGACGCCGTCAGCGGCCCGGGCACCTTGTCGGAGCGTGTCGGTCTCCTCTAACGAGCCGTTCAGAACGTTGGCTCCAAGAGTGCGCAGTCGGGCAGCCGATTCGGCTGAACGTGCCAGCCCGGTGACAGTATGTCCGGCGTTGAGGAGTTCCGCGATGATTGCAGGACCGGTCTGTCCGGAGCCGCCTGTGACGAAGATGTGCATGCTCGTTCCTCTTGGGAACCCTCTTCCCACATTGAGCCTATTGCCGCTACCCTGAACTCTCAATGCTCAGGCGTACGCAAGATCGTCGCCAACGTACATCTCTATGGATCCCCTTTCCGATGTTCTCTCGTTGTTGAAGCCACGTACCTATGTGACAGGCGGCATCGCTGCTGGAGGCCAGTGGTCGGTTCACTTTCCTGCTCCAGAGGGGATCAAGTGCTACTGCGTCGCGAAAGGGGAATGCTGGCTGATGATGGATGGCGTTGAAGAGCCATTTCATCTGCGGATGGGAAGCTGTCTACTCCTTCCGCTTGGAAGGCCGTTCACACTGGCGAGCGACGCTGGCATGCAGCCCCAGGATGCGCGGGAGCTTTTTGCGACAGGAGAACGGTATAACGGCATCCTTTCGGTAAGCCCGGGTGAGGACTTCCTGCTTCTCGGTAGTCACTTCGCGCTGGAGGGTGACGCCCGTTTCCTGCTGGATGTCTTGCCGCCCGTTGTTGTGCTGGAGAACGAGCCGCAACGAGAATCGCTCCGCTGGGCCGTCGAACGGATCTTGCGCGAGATGCGTGATCCGCAGCCCGGAAGCACCCTGATCGCGCAACAGGTTGCGTACACCATGCTGGTTGAAGCCCTCCGGCTGCATCTCGCAGACGACCTGCAGCGAGGTGTGGGTTGGCTCTCCGCGCTTGGGGACAGTCGCATGCGCTCGGCGCTCTCGTGCATGCATCGGGAGCCGGGCCGGGCATGGACGATACAGGAGCTGGCTCGATCTGCGGGAGTCTCACGGACCGCGTTCGCGCAAACCTTCAAAAGGACCGTGGGAAAGTCTCCTATGGAGTACCTGACGCATTGGCGGATGACCCTGGCAGCCCAGCGAATCCAGAACAGCGGCGAGACGGTAGCATCGATTGCTCCAGCACTCGGCTACCGATCCGAGAGCGCGTTCAGCGCAGCCTTCAAACGACAGTGGGGCGTTTCACCGCGAGAATACGCCCGCGCTCACCGGGTACAGGACTGCTGAAGGTGAGGGGTAAGCCTCACTTCCGAGAATGATTCGCACGATGGAAGTCGTAGGTTTGAACTTTGCCGTGCCCATCAACGAATTAACAGCCGGCAACAGTGGCTCTGAAACCTTTGTGCCCTCTTGTGGCAAATCCGCCAAAACGCTGTTTGGTTCGCAGTCTTTGAGGCTGTGTTTCGTCTCCTCTCTCCGTGCAGCCATGTATCGCCCCCTCTTCAGAGTGTCTTTTTGCTTCAGCAGAACCTCTCGAGGTCGAATCTTTCCGCGCGTCAGAGAATCTGAAGCCGAGCACCACGGAGGGAAATGCATGGCGAAGGTAGTTCTGGTAACGGGCGCTAACAAGGGCATTGGATTTGAGGTTTCACGGGCGCTTGGTAAAGCCGGCTTTACAGTGTTGTTGGGCGCACGTGATGCTGACCGGGGCGAAGAGGCAGCGGCGAAGCTGCGCGCCGAAGCGCTGGACGTCCGATTTGTGCACGCCGATCTGGAGCATGCGCACGAGACTGCGACCGCGCTTGCCGAGAAGATCTCGAAGGAGTTTGGCCACCTGGATGTACTGATCAACAACGCCGGCGTTGCCGACATGACAGGGGCCGATGCGCCTGCCAGCACGGCCTCGATCGACACCATCAAGCGCATCTTCAACACGAACTTCTTTGGGACGGTGGAGTTCACGCAGCCGCTGCTACCGCTGCTAAAGGCGGCGCCGGCAGCGCGCATCGTGAATGTTTCAAGCGGTCTCGGCTCTCTCGAGATCAACACGAACCCGGAGTCGCCGTTCTACGGCGTGAAGCCGCTCGGTTATAACGCTTCAAAGGCAGCGCTGAACATGTTCACTGTGAACCTGGCGTGGGAACTG
>CAXTCB010000080.1:0-11967 GCA_964242875.1 uncultured Acidobacteriaceae bacterium | reverse complement strand
TACTGCACGCGTAAGTGTGTGGGAGATTAGGTAATCGCCGGCATATTCTTAGAATGCCCCAAGAGCTTTGCTCCTGGGGCATTTCTGCGTTTGGGGCTTTGGGGATCAGGAAAGCGTGAACGACGCCTTTGCAGAACTCCGGACGGCGTATCGACTCCGTCTGGCGCGTTTTTTTTTGTGGAATGCGGGTGCTAAGTAAGGGCTTCTCGCTGCTTCTCTGCTGCGTCTTGTCCCAAGCGTGATCGGGCGCCAGCGGGGCTCTGTCGCCCGCTGGCGAGCCGTCAATTCTTTCTGATTGGCCCGGGTTTAGTGGTGCTCGGCATGCGATGACCTGGAGCAGGGAGCTGATCTTCGGTGAAGCTGAGAACCTCCCCTACGACGTCGTGAGACTCCCGGCGGTTACCAGAGGCACCGAGGTGAATTGAAGACCGGAGTCGAAACAAACAACAAAGAGGAGAGCCCCTGTCGGAGCTCTCCTCTTTGTTGTTTGGGGATCTTATTGGTCGTTGCTATCGGTGTCCCGGGTAGCCTTCCTGGCGGCCTCCCGCGCCTGCTTCTCCGCTTTGCGGCCCTGCTTTTCGGCCTCCTGTCGGGCGTTCTCGATCTCCTTCTGTGCTCCGCGAAGCGCGTCTCGTGCTTCTGCAGGCATCTCGGTCAAGCGTGGTGGGACAGGTGCACGCGGCGGCAGGGGATCTACGGAGCCCTTGTGAAGGGAGATGTCGGCCTGGCTGGTGCTGATCTGGATCAGGGGACCGCCGTTTCCGACGGTACCGACGAGCTTTGGCCGGTCGCCTTCGGTCGTGAGTGCCAGACCGAAGTCGTTTTCCAGGTCTGCGTTGGTGGTCTCAGCCTGCACGTTGAACTGGGCGGCGGTCGGAAGGGTGAGGTCAATCTCACCATTTCTGTTCTCAATTGCAACGGGAGCAAGGGGCTGTGACAAAGACACCGTCACCGAGCCGTTGCGATTGGTGATGGTGAGCGGGCCTGCGACCCGCTCGAGGTTGATGTTGCGATTGCGGGTATTGAGGACGACGGGGCCAAGGAGTTGCGAGGCCGTCAGATCAGCGTTCTGCGAAATCTCGAGCTCGCCATCGAGGCGAATGAACTGGAGGTCAGTCCTGCTGGTGTGGAAACTGACTGGCGCCGAGATCCGTTCGAGGTGGGTCGTGCCGAAGAAGTCCCCCTGCAGGCTGACCGGCCCTTGCAGGTCCGACAGGGTGAGATCGAGGCTGCGGCCTTCGACCTGCAGCGGGCCGGTGATGTTATGGGCTGATAGGGAGGAGCCGGCGTTATTGATGTGCGCGGCTACGGGCCCGGCGATGCCACTGAGATCGATGTCGCCGTGATTTGCCGTCACCGTGACGGGTGCTCGGAGGGAGTGGACCTGAATGTCCCCATGATTGGCGCTGCCGGTGACCGGCGTTCCTGTGGGGAGGGTGATGGTTACATCGGACCGTCCGCTGTCGACCGAGGGCACGGTTACGCTGATCTGGTTGCCGACGTGATCGACGCGAACGGCCATCTGTCGCGCCTTGGCTGCGGCGTCGGAGTCCGAGCGGGTGAAGACCTGATTGCTCGCTGTGGCGTGCAGGAGATTATCGTCACTGGTTCCGGAGATGGTGACGTTGCCACGGGCGTTGTTGATCGTCACGCTGGTTCCTGGAGGACAGGGCTCCCCAAGAGTCTGTGTGCTTTCGTGCTTGTCGCCGAGGAACTGCTCGATGTTGTCTCCGTTGATCTCAAAGTTTGGGCCGAGCAGATGGCCTGCTTTGTTGCGGGCGATGCTGCTGGCGACACCGGCGATGACGAGAAGCGCAAGAAGGAAGCTGACGCCGATGCCGAGCGACCGCTGCGGGGTGAGGGTTCCGTTCGCATTGGCGCGCGCGCGCTGGTCAAGAAGCCACTCAAAGAGCCGGATGAACCCGAAGAGGACAAGCAGGAGCGGCCACCAGCGAGCGAACCAGAACCAAAGCGCCGTGGCCGGCAAACGACCGATCTGGACCAGCAGAAAGATAACGCCCACGGTGATGAGAAGAACGGGGCCGATGACGGAGGTTCGTCGCATGCCCCGGAGCTGGATGCGCTGAAGCCGGGCCTGATCGCGCAGATACTGCCGTTGCGTTCGTGGATCGTTTGAGAACGGTGGAGGATAACTGGCCATGACTAGGATCCTTCCCGATCACGTGGAACGATGGAGGTTCCGGGCTCCGAGGGGGCCGGGTCCGAGGGTGCGGGAGATGGTTGCCGAGGTGGCGCTGCGTAGCTTGGATAAGGAACCTGCTGCGCGGCAGCCGCGGTATAGGCGCTGCGTTGCACAAACGCCATGACGCCGCCGACGATGATGAACAATGGCCAGGAGCGGCCCCAGGAGAGGATGTTCAGGGTGTCGAGGAGGAAGAGGATACCCACCAGGATGACCCAAACGGAGCTCTGGAGAGCACGCACCAGGCGAAGACGATAGCCCGCACTTCCATCGTCTACGAAGCTGACGCCAGTGGCGGTCATGCGGCGGACGAAGAGATAGACACCAATGCCGATCAGGAGGAACGGAAGAAGGTATCGGACTGGAAACGCGACGAAGAGATGGGTGCTGCCGACGAGGAACAGAATGCCGAGACCGATCAGGACGACGGCTCCCATGGGGAAGTTGTTGGTTGGCGGGAGGGGTGTAGCCGGTGAGACGGGGGCATAGGTGTCGGCAGGCGCTCCCCAGGGCTGCGCGGATGGTTCGCCGGCTGATGGAGTGACATGGGTGTAGCCGGGGGCCGCGTCTCCTGCGGCGTAGGCGGTGTACGCAGCGGACTCAGAGGACGGCGGGTACGGATTGCCGGCGGGTGGAGGTGGAACCGGGGACGCTGTCGCGGGTCCGCTGGAACCCGGGACCGGCGGCGCGCCAGGGGCGACGGGCCAGGATCGACCAAAGCCGAAACGCTCGCCGACGTCGTTGAGGCCGAAGAAGTTTGGAAGTGCGGTGCCGTCACGGCGGGCACGCGCGGTGTGATAGGCCTCAAAGGCTTGATAGAAGATCCAGAAGGCGACGAAGAGACCGAAGATGCCGTTCTGGTCCGACAGCGAGACCAGAACGGCGAAGACGATCAGGTGCACGACTCCTTTGGCGTACTGGCCGTTGTACATGGCGCCAACGCCAGGGATGAAGCCGAGCAGAAAGGCGAGACCAGGGTTGGGGCTGCCGGGGGGCGGGGTTCCACCACGGACGTTGTAAGGGATGCCTTCCACCGTGCCGGTGTAGGCGTAGGCGGATCCGCCGCCGGGAACAGTCTGGTAGCTGGCGGAGCCCGCTGTCGGGCCGGCGCCGAAGGGCTGCGAGGTGCCGGCAGCAGCAGCGTTTGCGGCAGCAAGGCGAGCCTCCAGGCAGGGCTCACAGAAGACGGCCTGCCCGACAGTTCGGGCGCACTCAGTGCAGAGGGGCTTGCCGCAGTTCTGGCAGAAGGCCTTTCGTTCACGATCGGGATGATTAGCGCAGTTCATGCCAGGCCCCTTTTCTGCAGATTCGGCGAAAGATGCGACAGCGAAACAGGGAGAATCGCGCCTTGCGGCGCAACAAAGCCTGGGTGGTGGCGAGCCAGGTCTGAATCGCTGTGAGGCCTCCCGGCATCGCGGCTTTCCGAGCCGTTTGAGAGACCACTGCGAGGCTTTCCGGCAGGCTTCGACTGAGGAGAGCTGGATGGATTCCCTGGCTTGTCTGTTGATTTTGGGTCCGCCGCTGCGGGTTCCGGCGAGGGCCGCGGGGGGGCGGCCACAGGCTCGGCGTCGCTCGAGCGCTGCAGATCGCGAACGCGGGACTCGAGCTCGTAGACGACGCGCAGGTTCTCGTAGTACCGGGCGACGTGCGCATTGGCTTCGTAGAGAGAGCGCCGCAGACTGGAGGGGCGGAGGTCGCGCGCATGCAGATCGCTCAGGTGCACGCCCGTGAGATTGAGCGTGAGAGCGACCGAGAAGAAAGCCATCGCGGCCGTCATGGCAAAACGGGTCTGCAGGATGGTGTTGAGGGCGGGGCGGAGAACGGAGGGAACGCGGCTGCGAAAGGCAAGAACCTTTCCGGTTTCAGCCGGGCGGGCGGAAGCAGCAGGAGCGACTACCGCGGCAGCGGTCCGCGACGACGAGAGGTGGGCCGGGCCGAGCAGCGAGGCGGCCTCAGCCGCGGCCCGGTGCGCAACGCGGACGGCCTCTGCTTCCTGGGCGGCGCGAACGCTGGTCTGGGCAAGGATGCGATCGACGAGGGTAGCGGAGGGCTCCGGCCGGTGCGGTTTCAGCATGGCAAGCCAGGCGGCGCCTCGCTGCGCATCCTTGAGCATCTCCGAGCAGCTGTCGCAGGTCTCGCGATGGCGATCGAAGGCGGCCTGATCTTCGGCTGAGAGCGTGCCGTCGACGACCTCCGCGAGCAGAGCCTCATACCGGAGGCAATCGCGATTGCTGCCCCCCTGACCGGGCGCCAGGCTTCCGAATTGATCAAACTTTGCCACTTAGACCACCTGCCCTTCTATACGTTGCAGCAACCGTGCAAGTTCACCGCGACCGCGGCTGATGCGGCTTTTGACGGTTCCTTCCGGAATGCGCAGGACCTGTGCGATCTCTTTGTAATCCATATCTTCGAGGTCGCGAAGGATGACGGCTTCACGAAGTTCGGGAGAGAGCTCCTTGAGGGCTGCCTGGACGCGGATCTTGAGCTCCTGGCCGGCGACGTGGTGCTCCTGACTGGGACGCGAATCAGCCAGCTGGTCGGCCATCGTCGGCGAGTCCGCATCCCCGTCGAAGCTGGCGTTCAGAGAGTCCGTGGCGCGATCCATGCGGGTTCGGCGGAAGTGGTCGACCAGCAGGTTGCGCGTGAGCGTGGTGATCCAGGTGCTGAAGCTGCCGCGCTGCCCATCGAAGCTGGCGAGGTTGCGGTAGAGCTTGAGGAAGACCTCCTGGGTGAGGTCTTCGGCATCCGGTGCGGAGCTGGTGAAGCGATAACAGATGGAGTAAACGCGACGGTTTTGCGAGAGCACCAGTTGCTGCCAGGCTTCGGCGTCTCCGGCGAGGCAGCGGGCTATCTGACGAGCGAGCGCTTCCTGCTCGGCAATCTGTTCGGGCGTCTTCTCCAACTGTCCCTCAAAGGAATGTTGCGGCGGATGCAGTGTACCGCGAGGCGGGTTCGCGACCGGCGGTTCCGCTGGCATCGGCGATGTTTGCCGTGCGCCGGCGGCGCTGGCGAAGGCCGGCGGGCGGCCGGACCGGCGTACCGGAAAGGGCGTACGCAGAGGGGGGAGTGATGCCGGAAGCATCGACGGAGTAGCCGGAAGCGCAACGTGGAGGACGCCCATGAATCTTTATACGCAAGCGGTTTGCGGGGAGTTCATTCCAACAGGGGGGCGGGACCTGGAGTTGGTGGCTGCTCGCGGGTGGGCGGCGATCCGAGCTCGAGCTGCTCGGATTCTGAGACGAACGGCTGGAAATGAAGGCGGCAGCGGGCCTCATAAAGGCCGGCGGCGCCTACGACGACGAGCTCCTGACTGGAGCCGAGGCGCTGGGTGTGGATGGCCGGGGCGCCGCAGACCATGCAGACGGCGGAGAGCTTGGCGACCTCGTCGGCGATGGCCATGAGATTGGGGATGGGGCCGAAGGGCTCGGCGGCGTAGGTGGTGTCGAGGCCGGCGATCAGGACGCGCTTGCCCCGGTGGATGAGGTCGATGGCGAGGTCCTGGAGCGTGCTGTCGAAGAACTGGGCTTCATCGATGCCGATGACGTCGATGGCATCGAGCCGGGGCAGCAGATCGTCGCGCAGACGGGCGACGCTGGTGACGGTACAGGCCTCGTGGGTCTGGGCGCCATGACTGGCGATGGCGGTGCGGTGATAGCGGAGATCGATGTCGGGTTTGTAGCAGGCGACCCGCTGCCGGGCGATGCGGGCGCGCTTCAGGCGACGGATGAGCTCTTCGCTTTTGCCGGAAAACATGGGGCCGGTGATGACCTCGAGCCGGCCGGGAGGGAGGGTTTCCATAGGGCCATGGTAGATGGTGCCGAAAGGTCGCGAGTGCCTCGAGGGGCTCAGGCGAGTGCTCGCCGCCGAGCAGCCTGGCGTACCGGGCGGCGAGCGTTTTAGGATCTCGTGCTTGCGGAGAGACCCCGCCAGTGAAACGCGTCGTAGACGTTTCCTGCGCGAGTTCTACTGCCGAAGGGCCGCGATCAAGGTGGAGACTTCACCGGAGTCGATGGCTTCCGCAGCTCGACGGAGCCCGGCAGGCAGGTCAGGGACGATCTCGGCGGTCAGGAGGACGGCGGCGGCGTTGAGCAGGACGACGTCGCGGCCAGCGCCTCTGCGGCCGGAGAAGATGGCGGTGAGGATGGCGGCGTTCTGCTGGGCGTTGCCGCCGCGGAGATCATCGAGCGGAGAGCGGGAGAGGCCGAGGTCCTCAGGGTTGAGGGTCCAGTGCGTGACGGTGCGGTCGCGGACCTCGGCAACGTGGCTGCGACCGCTGATGGAGAGTTCGTCGATGCCGAGGGGGGCCTGGCGGGAGTTGTCGACGAAGGCTTCGCCATAGACGACCAGGGCGCGGCGGGTGCCGAGCATGGCCATGGCTTCGGCGACGATGGGCACGAGATGCGGGGCGAAGACGCCCATGACCTGGCGTGAGGCACCGGCGGGGTTGGTGAGCGGGCCGACGATGTTGAAGAGGGTGCGGACGCCAAGGGCGCGACGAACCGGCATGACGGCTCGCATGGTGGGGTGAAGCGCGGGCGCGTGGAGGAAGGCGAAGCGATGGCGACGGAGGGAGTCGGCGGCGGCCTGTGGGGTGAGGTCGACGGGGATGCCGAGGGCCTCAAGGACGTCGGCCGAGCCGCACTTCGAGGTGACGGCGCGATTGCCGTGCTTGGCCACGGTGGCGCCGGCGGCTGCAGCGACGAGAGCCGCGGCGGTGGAGATATTGAAGGTGCCGCTTGCGTCGCCGCCGGTGCCGCAGGTATCGACCAGGGTGGCGCGCTCGTCGGCGGAGAGAGGAAGCGTGAGGGCCTCGCCGCGCATGGCTTCGGCGAAGCCGGCGATCTCGCCGGCCGTTTCGCCGCGGGCGGCTAGGGCGCCGAGAAGGGCGGCGACTTCGATGTCGGACGGGGCGCCAGTCAGGATCTGCTGCATCACGAAGTGTGCCTCGGAGCGATCGAGTGGCTCGCGAGCCTCCATGAGGCGTTTCAACTGGACTTCGAGGGCCATGCTCGAAAGCGTAGCAGGCGGGGAAGGTGCGGCTGAGCCGAGTCGCGCGGTAAACGAACATCCGTGCGAAGCGTTTGCCGATCGCTTCCGCGCTCCGCTACACTTTTCGCGCACCGCTCTGTTTGCGAAGAACGCGCACGGCGTGTGCGGGAAGGCTTCCCGACCGATGAAGATCCATGAGTACCAGGCGAAGGAGATCCTCCGCCGCTATAACGTGCCCGTGCCAAACGGCGAGATGGTGACCACGCTCGAAGAGGCAGATACGGCGGCGAAGAGCCTGTTTTCTGCCGGAAACAGCGCGGTGGTGGTGAAGGCGCAGATCCACGCTGGCGGCCGGGGCAAGGGTGGCGGCGTGAAGGTGGCGAAGTCGCTTGCGGACGCGAATACGGCGGCAAAAGCGATCCTCGGCATGCAGCTGACGACGCACCAGACCGGCCCCGAGGGGCAGAAGGTGCAGCGGTTGCTGATTGAAGAGGCGAGCCAGATCGAGCGCGAGCTCTACCTGGGGCTAGTGCTGGACCGGGCGCGCGCGCAGTACGTCTTCATGGCGTCGCAGGCGGGGGGCATGGAGATTGAAGAGGTTGCGGCGAAGGATCCGGAGGCGATCTACAAGGAAGCGATCGATCCTGCGGTTGGCTTCCAGCCCTACCAGGCGCGCAAGCTGGCCTTCAAGTTGGGGCTGAAGCCAACGCAGATCAACCAGGCTGTGAGCTTCATGCAAGGGCTGTACAAGGCGTTTGTCGACACCGATTCCACGTTGATGGAGATCAATCCGTTCATCACGACGAAGGATGACAAGCTGGTCGCGCTCGACTGCAAGATCAACTTCGACGACAACGCGATGTTCCGGCACAAGGATCTGAAGGAGCTGCGCGATCTGGCGGAGGAGGATCCGCTCGAGGTGGAGGCGAGTAAGTACGCGCTGAACTACATCAAGCTGGATGGCTCGATTGCCTGCATGGTGAACGGTGCTGGGCTGGCGATGGCGACGATGGACATCATCGAATATGCCGGCGGATCGGCGGCGAACTTTCTCGATGTGGGAGGTGGCGCGAACCAGCAACAGATCGAGCAGGCGTTTGGGATTCTGCTCTCTGATCCGAATGTGAAGGCCATCTTCATCAACATCTTCGGCGGCATCCTGCGAGTGGATGTGTTGGCGCAGGGTGTGGTGGCGGCGGCCAAGAACCTGGGCGTGACGCTGCCGATCGTGCTTCGGCTGGAGGGGACCAACGTTGAGGAAGGGCGAAAGATTCTGAAGGAGTCCGGGCTGAACTTCCAGGTGGGCGAGACGATGAAGGATGCGGCGGATCTGGCAGTGGCCGCGGCGAAAGGTGGGAAGTAGCCATGGCAGTTCTGGTCGATAAGAAGACGCGTTTGATTGTGCAGGGAATTACCGGGCGTGAGGGGACGTTTCATGCCAAGGGCTGCGCGGAGTACGGGACGAAGGTGGTGGGCGGGGTGACGCCGGGTAAGGGTGGAACGACGCATGAGGGCTGGCCGGTCTTCAACACGGTGGAAGAAGCGGTGAAGGAGACGGGTGCGAACGTGTCTGTGATCTTTGTGCCGCCACCGTTTGCCGCGGACGGCATCCTGGAGGCGGTCTCAGCCGATCTTCCGCTGGTGATCTGCATCACCGAGGGCATCCCGACGCTCGACATGGTGAAGGCGTGGGAGGTCGTGCGCCAGTCCGGCACGCGGTTGATCGGGCCGAACTGCCCGGGTGTGATCTCGCCGGGAAAGGCAAAGGTCGGGATTATGCCGGGACGCATTCACAAGGAAGGCTCGGTCGGCATTGTGTCGAAGTCAGGCACGCTGACGTATGAGGCGGTGTACCAGTTGACCACGCGCGGGATCGGGCAATCGACGGCAATTGGCATCGGGGGCGACCCGATCATCGGGACGACGCACATCGATGCGCTGAAGCTGCTCAACGAGGATCCGGAGACCGAGGCGATCATCATGATCGGTGAGATCGGCGGGACGGCCGAGGAGGCAGCAGCGGCGTACATCAAGGAGCATGTGAGAAAGCCGGTGGTGGGCTTTATTGCCGGCCAGACAGCACCTCCGGGACGCCGCATGGGCCATGCAGGCGCGATTATCTCGGGCGGGGAAGGAACGGCGGCTTCGAAGATGGCCGCAATGGAAGCTGCTGGAATCCATGTCGTGAAGTCGCCTGCGGAGATGGGGGAGACCATGGCTCGCGTGCTTGGCCGCGGGTAGGGATCAGGGTCGCTGCTGCCGGTAGAGAAAGCCGGCGGCAGCGAAAACCATTGAGAGCAGGAAGGCCAGTTCCGCGTGTTGCCAGGAACGAAAATGCACGCTGATGTAGCCGTCCACCAGCCACACCGCACTGCCGATAAACCAGATCCATGCGAATCGCCGCATCGTGTGTGAATCCTGGGGAACTCAGGAGATGAGATGGGTTAGTGTCGATCTCCGGGACGGGCAGCGCCGGGCTCTGCATCGAGCCCTGCCGAACGCTCGGTGGATGCGGGATGGCGCTGCGGAACACTTTCATCTACAGCTTCATGCTGGACACCCGCGTCCTGTTCCATCTGCGAGAGCTGCGCGCGACGTTCGTCCGAGACGCCGTACTGGCCGGAGCGGTCCCCTGCCAAGCGGCCCTCGTGCGACGCGTCTTCGGCTCCTTTGCGCTGTGTTCCAGGTACATCTGCCATATGAGTCCTCCGCTGCTGCCATAGTGAGGCCGGCACTTTCCTTAGGATGCGCCCCTGCGCCTCACGTGAGGCTCCCATACAATGGGCTTAGATCAGAGTAAAGAGGAGTTGAAGCCACCTATCATGTCACAGCGTACATTCAGCATCATCAAGCCGGACGCGGTCCGGAAGGGACACACGGGCGCGATCCTGGCCGAGATCGAAAAGGCCGGCTTCAAGATCATCAGCATCAAGAAGATCTCGCTTTCAAAGGCGCAGGCCGAGGGGTTCTACCATGTTCATGCGGCGCGACCGTTTTTTGGTTCGCTTACGGATTTCATGTCGAACGGTCCTATCTTCCCGATGGTTCTGGAGAAGGACAACGCCATCGCCGACCTGCGCAAGCTGATGGGCGCGACGAACCCGGCGAACGCTGAGGAAGGCACGATTCGGAAGCAGTTCGCGAGCTCGATTGAAGAGAATGCCATCCATGGCTCGGACGCGGACGATACGGCTGCCTTCGAGATTGGCTACTTTTTTGCAGGTTTGGAACTCAACTAAGATTTAGTCCAACGTGAGAATGGGGAGTTCGCAGCACTTCTGCTGAACTCCCCATTCGTGCGTCGGTGAGGTTATTTCTTCTTGCCGGAGAAGAGGGAAAGATCGATGCTGTCGCCCATCGCCTTGTAGCCGGCGTCCTTCGGGTGCAGATGATCGCCGGAGTCGGCGGTGGCGGCAAAGACGTCAGGATTTGCAGGGTCCCGAGTGGCTTTATCAAAGTCGATGACACCATCCAGGTCCTTGTTGGAGCGGATCCATTCATTGAAGGCCTTGCGCACGGCTTCTCCCTGCGGCGAGGCGTAGCCGGCACCGACGTAGGGTGTGACGGTCGCGGCGAAGACCTTAAGGCCGTGGCTGTGGGCGCGCTCGCCCATCTGTTTGTAGGCGACAATCAGGTCGTCGGCGGTGAGGGCGTAGCCCGGACCTTTGGGGCTGAAGGCAGTCCCAATATCGTTGACGCCTTCAAGCAGGATTAGGTATCTGGCACCGGGCTGGGCGAGGACGTCGCGATCGAAGCGTGCGAGTGCGGCCGGGCCGGTGCCTTCGCGCAGGATGCGATTGCCGCCGATGCCTTCGTTCAGCACTGCCAGCTTTGCGGTCTTGCCGCTGGCGTGGAGACGCTGCGCGAGGACGTCGGGCCAGCGCAGGTTTGCGTTCTCGGTGCTGTGCGCGCCGTCGGTGATGCTGTCGCCGAAGCAGACGACGGCGTTATGAAGCCCGGACACTTTGGTTTCGACTCCCTTGAGGAACGGCCAGGAGTGGATGGAGGTCGCACCGGAGAGGCTGGCTTTGCCGACAACGTCGCCAGGCGCGAGATAGCCGGTTTGATCGGCAAAGGAATGGCCGCTGACTTTGGAGATGGGTTGAGCCGGAATAAAGAGGCTAACGGTGACATTGGAGAGAGGTTGCAGGGACAGGGCGACGGGATCACTTACGGCAAGTGCGCCGGGAGGAATGGTGATTGAGGAGCGGCCGCCAAAGGTAAGGGCGTTGGCGGAGATGAGGCTAATGGCATCTGCCTGGGCAGCGTTGGCAATGTGCGCTTCGCCGATACGGAGTGGCTCGGTGCCGAACTCGTTGGTAAACACGACACGGGTGAGTGGCCCGCCGAGGGAGACATGCACGATCTCGCGGAGGGTCATGTCCTGCGTGCCAAGGCCGTTCTTGTTGTCGAGCGCCATGGGAGCGGCGGCCCAGGTGCCAACCCAGTGATCCGGCAGCACTGGCTGCTTCGCAGCGAGGGGGAGAGCGCAGGGAAGGCTGACGAGGAGGGCAATAAGGCTCTTGCGAAGCAGGTGCATTCACGATCCTTGGGAGAAGGGTGCGGTCGAGATGGGTCTGATGATAGCCCGTGGTCGCGGCTGTGGCGAGTCGGACTCGCCGGGTCTGGCGAGCTTCACGTATAGTGGCGATGCTGCGGCTGCAGAGCGGTTTCGCGCGTGGCTCCGCAACTTCCGCCAAGGATGAGGAACTGGATGACGACAGGTTTGATGAAGGGACTTTTGCTGACCATGATGACCACACTTGCCGCACACG
>CAXTCB010000079.1:0-11987 GCA_964242875.1 uncultured Acidobacteriaceae bacterium | reverse complement strand
TTCCTCGATAAATCCACCAAGTTCATCCCCTCATGGGTCAAGGTTGCCGTCGCGCTGGCTCTCGGTCTCGGCACCATGGTCGGGTGGAAGCGCATCGTGGTCACCGTCGGCGAAAAGATCGGCAAAACGCACCTGACCTATGCTCAAGGCGCGTCAGCAGAGCTCACGGCCATGTGCACGATTCTGGCTGCCGATGGCTACGGTCTTCCAGTCTCCACCACCCACGTCCTGAGCTCCGGTGTTGCCGGCACGATGGCCGCCAATCACAGCGGTCTGCAGCTGGAAACCATCCGCAACATCGCCGCCGCCTGGGTCTTCACCCTTCCCGCAGCCGCCCTGCTCTCTGGCTGCCTGTTCTGGGTGTTCAACCTCATCAGCAAGTAAACCAGCATGACAAATAGACCGTCCTGGCCGAGGGATCAATCGATCCTTCGGCCTTTCTCATGCCGGTCCCGAACGTCTCATCTGCGCTTCGCTCCATCGATTGCCAGACGTGTCGCATAGAACGCCGGCTTCGGGCTGTATACCCCGTCACTCACACTCAGCAGCAACGGCCGTTGCGCGCGGTCCGGATGCTTCGGTCGCTCCTTCGCGGCCTGAAGCCAGCTCTGCTGATCGGCCAGACCCCAGGTCAGCACCGCCTTCACGGATCGCTCTTTGAGCGCCTGTTCAAGGTAGTGCCTGTAGACGGTTGCAACATCGCGATCCTGCTGCGGCACGTCTTCCTCAGCAAGACCGTCATCGTTCACGTCGAGCTCTGTCAGAAAGACATCGAGCTTCCGCTTGCTCAGCTTCTTGAGAAAGTCCTCTACCCCGTCCCCCAGCTTGGTGATGTCTCCTGTTCGCAGATGCGATTGGATGCCGACCGCCTGAATGGGCGCGTGAGCGGCCTGCAGCCGGTCCACGAGCGCCAGCACGGCGGCCCGCTTGGCCAGCTCCTCCGGCGTATCGTACTCGATGCCGTAGTCGTTGTAGGTCAGGATCGCTGCCGGATCGGCCTCCCGCGCCACGCGGAAGGCGATCTCCACGTACTCCGGGCCGATCAGCTCCAGCCACGGTGAGACCCGCATCCCGTCCGGCCGGCCGTCTTTGATCCAGATCGCCTCGTTCACCACATCCCAGCTGTGGATGCGGCCCTTGTACCGACCCACAACGGTGCTGATGTGGTCCGTCAGGATCTTCTGCGCGTTCTCCTTTGTGACCGTCGTGGCGAACCAGTCCGGCAGGTTTTCGTGCCAGCAGAGATTGTGCCCGCGGACCTTGAGCGTATGTTCCCCGGCAAAGGCCACCAGCGCGTCCGCCTGCTTGAAGTCGAAGGTTGTGGCCGTCGGTCGCAGCGCGGCCCACTTCATGCAGTTCTCCCCAACTACCAGGTTGAACTGTTCGGCGATTACCCGCCCATAGCTCGGTTGCTGCTCGAGCAACCCCATGTTGACGGCACACCCGATCAGCAGGCCGCGAGCCTCCGCATGGGCTCGCAGCGAGCCGCGACCGCTCGTCTCGACACCGTTATCGGCATCCTTCAACTTCCCCGGTCGTGGCAGATCGAACGCATGAGCCGCGGTGGTCGAGGCCAGCACCGCTCCGGCGCCTGCCAGCAAGCCCCCCTTGAGGAGTCCGCGTCGCGTGGGTACGGCTCTGCCCTGTTCTGCTTGCTTCTTCACCGCTCAAACCTCCCCGATTGCTATGCTTATGCAAAACGCTCTCACAGCCGGAACCATACGGGAATCCCCCATTTCCGGCAGAGAGCGGCCGAACCTGAAACAGCACGAGTGAGGAGTCCTAAGCGGATCTCTCTGCAGTCAACCTCGCAGAGACAGTGCCGCTCGAACCGCGATGAGTCTGAAAGCCAAGATCGAAGCCGTTATTTACGCCGCCGAAGAGCCCGTCACGCTCCAGCAGCTCGTCAGCCTGCTTGGCGGCGAAGCTCAGGCCGAGCTCGACCACCTCGCCGCCGCGCAGCACACTCTGCCCCTCGGCGTGCTTGATTCCGACACCATCCCGCTGCCCAGCGAGCCCGAGCTCCTCAACGAGGAGGTGTTCGACATCCAGGACCTGCTGGACGAAGCCGAAGCCGAGGGACAAGATGGTGTCGAGAGTGACGATCGCGTCGCCACGGAAGACCGACCGACGGCCTCCGAAACCGCCGCCAACGACGATCCTGCGAACCCGCCAGCCACTGATCCAGAGAGTGTGACCGAACCGGCAGGCGCTTTGGCGCGCCCAACCAGCGGACCTGCGGCTCCATCGACTGAATCCGCCGGAAAGAGCCCGCAACCCGAACCCAGGGACGAAAAGCAGCTGGCACGTGAGGCACGCGAGCGCGAGCGAGCCATCCGCGACTACTTCCGCCGCCTGCTCGACGAGCTCATCCGCGAATACAGCACCGGCGATCGCGGGCTGGAGATCCGCGAGGTCGCCAGCGGCTTTCGCCTGGCGACCAAGCCCGAGTACCACGACGCCGTGCGCGGCTTCGCCAAAAGCCTGAAGCCGCCCCTGAAGCTCTCGCTGCAGGCGCTCGAGACTCTCGCCGTCGTCGCGTACAAGCAGCCCATCACCGCGCCGGAGGTCTCAGAGATACGCGGCGTGGACTCCGGCGGCGTGCTGGGAAGTCTCATGGCCCGCAAACTCGTCACCCCCGCTGGCCGCAAGCAGGTAATTGGCCGGCCAATCCTTTACAAGACCACAAAGGACTTCCTTCTGCGTTTTGGTCTCAAAGACATTGGTGAGCTGCCAAGCATCGAAGAATTTGAGAAGATCGCCGGCGAGCTTGCAGAGACAGACGCCGTGCAGGAGGAGATTTCCATGGCAGACCCGAAGGATCCACCGACGGAGGCTGAGGTTACAGCCGCCAATCTGCGTGAAGAAGAAGATGCTACGGAAGCACAAGCGGATGGGGACAGCACTGAGCTTGAGGAAGTCCCGGTCGATGGCAGATTGTCGGGAATCTCTCGGGCGTCAGAGCGGGAAGACTCTGTCGACACCTCCGCTGAGGAAGCGGCGATCCAGGACGACCAGGCAGCTGAAGGCCGAGAAAGATAGGAACGATCATGATGGATAAAGATCTGACACCCAACGCGAAAGACCCGCGCGATAGCCCTGACTCCTCACAGACCGAAGAACCGGAGACAGTTGCAACGCCAGAGGGAGACAACGAGTATGCTCCGGATCAGCCGCTGAAGCCCGCACCCGAAGGCCTGCAGCGCACGCCAGCGATCGATACAAACAACGTCTAACCGTGCAGTCTGGGTTGCGCGTTACGTCGCCCCGCGCACGAATCAAACCTCTTGCTTTTGCGTCCAATAGACAGGAATGAGAGGGTGGCCTACACCGGCTTTTTCGCGCTACTCTCATCACCAGAAAAGCAGGAAGCACTATGAATAGTCCTACGATCATCAACGCCCGCGGACAGGTCGTCGCACAAGCAACCTCGACCCTTCTCAGCCGTGTTCTGGCCATTGCCTCACTCGGCTTTCTTGTGACTGCGATTGGGGTGTACTTCGCTCCGCCGCTCTTCAGCGGTCCGATGTTTTGGGTCTGCGTCATCGCCAGCTTCGCGCTCATCTTCGGGGTTCGGGCAACGCGGGCAAATGCCGTTCTCTCGATGAGCCTCTTCCTGGCTCTCACCTTTGTGCTTGGATTTGAGATCAGCCCCTGGATGCGCATGCTGATTGGCACCGGTCACTCGGGCGTGATCTTCAATGCAGCCATAACTACCGGCGTCGGCATGGGAGTCCTGGGAATCGGCGCGCAGTTCGCTAACTTCAACTACCGTCGTGTTGGCGGCATCGCGTCAGCGGCTCTGCTTGGCGTGGTTGCCATCGGCATCCTTTCGATCTTCTTCCACTTCATCCAGCCAGGTGTCTATTCCATCCTGATTCTGATTGTTTTCAGCGTCCTGGTTGTTGTTGACTTCATGCGAATTCGATCCGGTGGCGACGGGCAGACGGCCGTTGAGCTCGCCCTGAGCATCTACCTCGACGGCTTGAACATCTTCCTCGCACTTACCCGGCTCTTCCGCGGCGGCCGCGACTAGCTTCCGGGACGAATCTTTTCCGTCGCCAGCATGCCGAAGCAGAACCCGGAGAGGCTACCGGACCGGGGTTCGTGGAGCTTTAGGACACTTTCCAAAGGGCTACTTTGCAAAGGTTATGAGGGCCCATACGAATCATTTTCGATCCGTATGGGACTTGTAGCCCGGTCCTCTTAGAGTCATTCGCCACCTCCTTCATCTAAATCAGCTCAATCCTCTCCGGGATCGCGCCGTCTCCGCTTTCGACGGAAAACTCCGCTCGTGCGTGTTGCTGCATACCGCCGTCAAGGAGCCTGCAAAGGTGGTCTCTTCACTTCACTCTCCGCAGATCTCCTGCGATCTCCCGCAAAAGCGTCATAATCAACGTATGCCGTCTACGCAAAAACCCGCTCAGCCGGAGCTCTCGCCGCAACCCGGCGAACGCCTGCAAAAGATCCTTGCGCAGGCTGGCATCGCCTCGCGACGCAAGGCCGAGGAGATCATTCTCGAAGGCCGCGTCCAGGTTAATGGGCAGACCATCACGGAGCTCGGCACAAAGGCCGATCCGGGCAAAGACCATATCCGCGTAGATGGCAAGCTACTGCAGGGGCCAGAGCAGACGCGCTGGTTCATGGTCAACAAGCCGCGCGGCTTCGTCACCACGCTTGCTGACCCGCAGAAACGGCCAACCGTCGTGCAGCTCCTGGCTCAGCCAAAAGGCGCCAAACTCAAGCTTCCGCGCTTGTACCCGGTCGGCCGGCTCGACTATCTCTCTGAAGGCCTGCTGCTGATGACCAACGACGGCGAGCTCGCCAACTCGCTTTCGAAAGCTGCGGCCGGCGTACAGAAGACCTATCTCGTCAAAGTGTCGGGCACGCCCACCGGTGAGTCCATCGATCAGCTTCGCCGCGGCGTCATGATCGATCGTGGCCGGCTGGATGAGATCCGTGCTGGCCGTCGCGACCGCGTCGTGACCGCGCCAGCCGAGATCGAGCAGGTGCGTGGCGGCGACAACCCGTGGTTCCAGGTGACGCTGATCGAAGGCCGAAACCGTCAGCTCCGCAAGATGTTCGAAGAGATCGGTCACCATGTGGAGAAAATTCGCCGCATTGCCTATGGGGCGCTGCAACTCGACGTGCCGGCCGGAGAGTTTCGCGAGCTGACCGAAGGTGAGGTCACTGCGCTTGGTCGTGCCGCGCGCGGCAAAAAGGTCGAGCGGAAACGAGCGCTGCCTGAAGCCGCCCAGCTAAAGAAGCCGGTTCCGCCAAAGTCCGCGCGCCGAAAAGGCCCACGCCGCCCCTAGGCGCCCGTGCCGGCATCTGGCATCTGGAGGTCAGACTGCCTGCCGTCCGGGCATCTGTCACTTCGGGCATCCAAACTTCTGACATGCTGCCTTTCGCCCGCCGTCTCAACGTTTTCGTCCTTGCCAGCTTCCTTTGTCTTCTGCAGCGTCCACTTCACGCTCAAAGCACGGATCCTGTTGGCGGCGCGACACGCAGCGCCTGGTACATGTACTTCGGCGACCATCCCACCAGCGAGCATTGGGGCATTCACCTGGAGGGACAAATCCGCCGGGAAGATCTCGGGCAGCGGTGGGAACAGCTGCTCCTGCGGCCCGGCGTCACCTACAAGCCGGGCCGGGGGTTCACCACGCTGTTTGCCTACACCTATCTTCGCGGCTACCCTTTTGAGGGCGGCAGCCTGGGGGACCCGACGACGACCGGACCGCAGCCAGAGCATCGCATCCTCGAAGAGCTCAAGTTCAAGCATCGCCTCCTTGGCGAAGGCGAAAAGGCCGTCACCCTAAGCCATCGTTTCCGCGCCGAACAGCGCTGGACCGGCACCTCCACGCTTGGCATCGGCACGACGGACTGGGAGTTCGCCGAACGAGCCCGTTATCGGCTCACGGCGGATATCCCTTTTCGCTGGAAGACCAGCGGAACCCTTCCGGATTACACCTCGGTCTACAACGAGCTCTTCGTCAACTTCGGTCCTCATGGCACCAGCAACGCGCTCGATCAGGATCGGACCTACGGCGCACTTGGCTGGAACCTGGACCGGAACTGGCAGCTCGAGGTCGGGTATATGTACCAGTACCAGCCCCTGCCGAATGGCATTGTTGGAGTGGCAAACCAGACCTTCCAGGTGACCATCAACTCATCTGCGCCCTTCCGCCGCGGGCTATCGCTGAAGTAACGCGTTGTCAACGCCTGAAGAGTGATCCACCGCACGCAAATGTTGTACCCAGAAGCTTTCCGGCTTCTTGACTACGCTGGAAGTCGTGGTCCAGAATACTCGCGCGCTTTACATAACGCTGATGACAAAGGGAATGCTGGAGCATCCAATCGAGAAAGAACGACGCAGCGCGCAGTGAAGGAGTACCGGGTATCGTGGCAACAGAAAAAGCAGTTTTTGGAGCAGGATGTTTTTGGGGCGTGGAAGCGCGCTTCGCGGAGATGAGTGGTGTGCTCGATACCGCAGTCGGGTACGAGGGGGGCGCGCTGGATCACCCGACCTACAAGGAAGTCTGTACCGATCGCACCGGGCACGCGGAGGTTGTACAGGTCACGTTTGATCCCAGCCGTCTTGCGTTTGAGACGTTGCTGGACGCCTTCTTCGCGCTGCACGATCCGACACAACTCAATCGCCAGGGTCCCGATTGGGGGACGCAGTACCGCAGCGTCATCTTCGCGGAAACCGACGGCCAGGCTGCACAGGCCCGCCGCAAGATTACGGAGTTGAACGCCAGCGGAACCTTTCGCAAGCCGATCGCGACCGTCGTGGAAACAGGCCAGACCTTCTGGAAGGCGGAAGAGTATCACCAGCGCTACCTGGAAAAGCGCGGCATGACCTCCTGCCATATCTAGCCCTGAACCCGAGAAAGCACAGAGGCGCCGCACCCCCAGGCGGCGTCTCCCGATCCCGGGACGGCATCTTCGAGCGTCAGGCAGCCTGCTACCATGGGTCAGGCTTACAGAGAGGCGTCCGTTCCGGAACGCGATCCGCCAGCCGCTGACCTGAAATGCCCACCTCTCGCCCGTCCGAAAATCAGGATCTCCTTCAGGACGCAGCCAGCATGCCTGGCCCGGACATCCTCGGACCACCCGAGATCGTCCCGGAAGAACGAACCATCCCCGAAGAAAGCTCTGCCAGGGAACACAGCCTTCCCCGAAGGCTAGCGCGCCTTCTCGGGCTTGATGCCGCCATCGTCTTTACCGTCCTTGCTCGCGGCTGGTCCTCCCTCGCCGGCCTGGTCACCCTCGGGCTGATCGCTCACTTCCTCTCGCCGGCCGAGCAGGGCTACTACTACACCTTCTACCCGCTCGTGAACCTGCAGATCATCTTCGAGCTCGGCTTCTCCGTCGTCATCCTGCAGACTGCAAGTCATGAATCCGCTCACCTCACGTTCGCCGCGGATGGCACGGTCAGCGGCCCCCGCAAACATGCGGCCAGGCTTGCCTCCACCCTCGCGAAAGCTATTCGCTGGTACTCCGTTGCCGCGCTCCTTCTGCTGGCGGTTCTGCTGCCAGCCGGAAGCAGCTTCTTCGCCCGACACCGGTCCGCCGGGCAAAGCGTACATTGGCTCGGTCCCTGGATCCTTGCAGTTCTGGCGACTACCTTCACCTTCCAGATCGATCCGGTCTTCTCGTTCCTTGAAGGCTGCGGCTACGTCCCGCAGATCGCCCGGGCGCGGCTGACGCAGGCCGTCACCGGCTCTCTGCTGGGATGGATGGCGCTCCGGCTGCACCATGGCCTGTACGCGCCCGGATGCATGATTGGCGGCCAGGCTCTCGCCGGCTTCGCCTTCCTCCTCACGCGCCGACCGCTCCTTCGTGCCCTTCTCCACATGAAGGTCGAGCCAGAGGAGCGAGTCAGCTGGCGGACCGATCTCTGGCCCTTCCAATGGCGTATGGCGATCTCGTGGGTCTGCGGCTACTTCACCTTTCAGCTGTTCACGCCTGTGCTGTTCGCGCATGCCGGGGCGGTGGAAGCCGGGCGAATGGGCATGAGCCTCAACATCGCCGGTGCGCTCTCCACCATCGCCATCGCCTGGATGAACACCAAGGCAGCGCCGTTTGGAAAGCTGATCGCGCGTCGTCAGTTTGCCGAGCTCGATCACAGCTTCCGCCGTGCGCTTACGCAATCCACGACCATCAATGTTCTTGGCGCAGGCTGCGTCTTCCTCGTCGCCCTGGTGCTCACCGCCCATCGTGTGCCACTCGCCGCCCGCCTGCTCGCGCCGCTCCCCTTTGCCATGCTGCTTGCCGGCTCCATCGGCAACAACGTCGTCGCGGCGGAAGCCATGTACCTTCGCGCGCACAAGCAGGAGCGCTTCATGATCAACTCAATCGTCGGTGCGCTTTACACCGCGCCCATGGTCTATCTGCTCGGCACCCGCTTCGGCTCCCTCGGCATCGCCAGCGGCTATCTCGCTGGCACCATCGTCATCGGTCTCGGCTTCGGCACCTACACCTTCTTGCGCTGGCGAAGGATCTGGCATGCCTGATCCACGGCCCTTGCTGACCGTCGCCGTTCCCACCTTCAACCGTTGCCACTATCTCCGTGACCTGCTGGAAGCCTTGCAACCTCAGCTTCGCACGCACGCCGATGTGGAGCTTCTGGTCAGCGACAATGCGTCGACCGATGGCACGCAGGCGCTGCTCGAACAATTCCAATCCAGGATCGGCGCGCGGCTCCGGGTACATCGTCAGCCTGAAAACCTCGGCTCCGATGAAAACTTCGTCTTCTGCTTTGAGCAGGCGCGAGGACGGTACGTCTGGATCTGCGGCGACGACGACATCCTGGTACCCGCGACGGAGGTCGAGCCCGGCGCACTCGACCAGCTTCTGCCGCATCTGCGAACCAGTGACTTCGACCTGATCTACGCGACCAGCTTCCCCTTCAGCCACGATTGGCGTCGCGAGGCCACTGGGGATCCCCTTGCGCGACAGTGGCACGTCATCCGTTCGGCAGGCCAGTTCATGCGCATCGTGAACATCATGTTCACCTTCATCAGCGGCATCATCGTCAACAAGGATCGCTTTCTTGCGCTGCAGCGGAGCTATCCTGCCATCGAGTCGCCGAGACACTTCCTCGGCAGCAATCTCCCGCAGCTCTCCTGGACGCTTCCGCTGCTTGCACATCACCGCAGGTCGCTCGTCCTTTGGCGAAGGCCCGTCGGCGGCCGGCAAGGAAACGCCAATGGCTACTCGATCTCCCATGTCTTTGGGCGGCAGCTCGTAGCCATAGCGGCGCGTACACTTCCTGACCGGCCAGACCTCATCCGCATTCTGCTCAACAGCACGCTTCGCCGATGGTTTCCCTCCGTGGTCTACAGCCTGCGTGGCCGGGGGTCCACCTCCGCCACCTTGCTTGAGGGCGCCTCCATTCTCCGGCAGGTCTACGGCAGCAATCCCCGCTATTGGCTGTTCACCTGGCCAGTTCTTCATCTGCCCTTGCCGCTCGCGAAGCTCTGCCTGCGACTCGGCGGCCTGCTCTCAAAACTTCTCTACCTGGTCCAGGTCCGAGGCTTTTGGAAGAAGGTCATTGCCGACAAAGCCGGACCACCGACGACGTAAGCTGATGCAATGAGTCCTGTGCCCCCCGAAGCCGGTTCCAGGTCTGCTTTCGTTCGTGAGAACGGCTGGTTTCTGCTCGGCTCGCGCGCTGCTGTCGCGATCCCGCGACGCCTTCGCGATGTGTGGCTGCGTCGAGCGCTCGAGGCGCCAGGCCTGCGTCTCGGCGGCAGGCCACGGCTGCTCGGTCTGCACCATCTCCGGATTGGCCGGAACCTGAACGCCGGAAACGATCTCTGGCTCGAGGCCGTCACCGCATATGCCGGGGAGACCTTCGATCCGCTCTTGCGCATCGGCGACGATTGCAACCTCTCTGATGGTGTCCACATCGCCTGCACGCATCGTGTCACCATCGGCGACGGCCTGCTCTGCGGCAGCCATGTTCTTATCTCGGATCACAGTCACGGCCAGTACAGCCCATCCGCAGCGCTTGCGCAAAGCGACCCCCGCACTCGGCCCGCGCTTCGTCCGCTCTCGCGCGACAAAAGTATCAACATCGGAGCGAACGTGTGGCTCGGCGACGGCGTCGCCGTCCTGGGCGGCGCCCGCATCGGCGATGGAGCCGTCATCGGCGTCAACTCTGTTGTCACCGGCGAGATCCCGCCGCGCTCGATCGCCGTCGGTGCACCGGCCAGACCGATCCGGCAATGGGATGCACTCACGGCAAGCTGGCTGCCCTGGCAGGGCAACATCGCTCACCGCCCCAGCGTCGCTCCCAGCAGCGCCACCACGACACCGTAGAGACTGCACTCGATCTGCACCGAAACCAGGTCACGATCCGCGTGCAGCGGCAGGTGCAACAGCGTGGCCGCGCCCCCGGGCACCGGTCCGCCCTTGCCGTTGATGCCCGCATGCTCAAGCAGTCGCGTTCTGCCCGATCGCAGATCAACCCGCGGTGGCAGCGGCCGGGCACTCTCCATGCGAAACAGAGCGTCGTGCGTCCGGTAGTCCCGTTCAACCGGCCACCACGTCTCCGGCGCCCGCAGCGAAAGTCGCGAGATCGTTCCATCGGCATACGCCACAGTCACCGCCCCGTGCTCCATCCGCGCCGCCTGCGGCATCGTCGTCCCGGTCATCAGCAGGTACAGGGTGTGAGCCCTGCCAGCCAGCGACATGGTAACTGCCTGCCGATCCTGCTTCCAGAAGGAGAGAAAGCGGCAGTTCGGCAGAGCGCGATCAGCCGGAGTGACAAATGGGATGTCGAAGGCCGTCTTCAACACACCCCCGGCGCCCCGCAGGCCAGAGTCATCGATCTCGAAGCGAACCTCCTCGTCGACCCATCCCCCCAGCAGGTGCTCCGGAAGCGCCAGCGAGCAGAATGGCGAGCGTGGCTCCACGTAGCTGCGTGCGAGCAGCTCCGTGACGTTGCTCTCGAACAACCGCGAAAGATCGACGGTCTCGTAGTGCTCTGCAGTCGTCACGATCGCATCCGCCGCTGTTGTCTCTACAGGGGAAACTTCAATCGGGATCGGCAGCCAGTAGCCACACTTCTCCTCGACAACATGAACAAAGACCGCATGCTGGCCCAGCCGGTTCGCCAGACCATCATGCAGACATCCCTGTGGGTCGTCGATCTGTGCCGGGGAGAGTGGCGCAGGCAGCAGCACGCGATCCCCCGGCCTGTAGGTGACCCGCGCAGGGGTTGCGATCGGCGGCTTGCCACGCCATCGCACCTCAATCTGCCACGCCGTTGCCGGGGGAAAGTTGGTCAGCACCAGACGCGGTGTCGCCGTTGCATTCGGGTCAAACGCGAACGGATACGCCTGCCCATTCGACAGCACGATCGGGTCGGACGTCGAGCGCGCCGGCAGCAGCAGCGTCAGAGCCACCGGATGTGGCAGCCGGCTCGTAATCACAAACGTCTCGTGCAGGCCGTCACGCCTCCATTCAAAGTCGATCTCGGGATGCGCGAGCCGGGCCTGGTTCCAGTCGGAAGGAAAGCCGGGACGAATCGTCAGGGTTCCTCGCATCATGTCAGGCAACACGCCGAACAGTCCCTCCACCAGGGCGCGGGCTGTAATGCCAAGCGGGTCCCCTGCATCGCGCTGCGTCTCTCCGCGATGCGGATCGAGCGCCGAAGTGACATGGAAGTTGCCGGGGCACAGTCCCTGGTACATCGAATCCAGCAGGTTCCCGCGAAGAAGGGCATACGCCTCGTCCGCCAGACCTGCCTGCCAGAGTGCCATCGCGAAGTGGACGTTCTCCGCCATGGAGATGCGATTCAGCGACGGCTCCTCCATCGTCCAATCGGAGCTGGACAGCAGAAATCCACCCGTGGGAACATCGCTGCCCTCCACGGGAAGGCGCCGCATCGCAGCCAGCCGCTCCGTGCACATCTGCCACGCTTGCCGCGGCGTCGGCAGCTCGGCATCAAGCGTTCGCGAGATCGTCCACAGCGC